>DAOMOD010000135.1:11297-11615 GCA_035444205.1 Lysobacteraceae bacterium | reverse complement strand
GGCTCGACCCAGCTCAGCCAGGCGCGCCCGTCGGGGTCGGTGCTCAGCCGCGGCAGCGAGGCGCCCGCCGCCGCCGGCGTCTCCAGCAGGGTCGGTGCGGGGCTTCGCCCACAGCCGGCCAGGGGCAGCGCCAGGAACATCGCGAGCACGGTTGCTGCAGGTGCACATCGAACGTGAAACGGGTTGCAGAACGGCATATACGGACTTGCCACAGGTTGAACTGAGGAACTAGTCTACGCGCCAAGCAGTCCGAGAACGCAATGACCGTACTTCGCCGACATCGCCGCAGCCTCGCTGGTCTGGCCGCCAGCCTGTTCC
>DAOMOD010000135.1:0-11284 GCA_035444205.1 Lysobacteraceae bacterium | reverse complement strand
GCCATTGCACCCTGCCTGATGGCGGCCGAGGCGATCGTCGGCGGCGACTGCCCGCATTGCCCCGAGCCCCCGCCGCCCTGCCATGACCCAGGCGGGGCGGGCGCCTGCACCTATGTCGACGGCTACGACTTCGACGGCCGCGCGCCGACCGCGCCGAAGGTGGATGTCGAGCTCGTGCACGCGCCGCCGTTGACACTCGCCGCACTGGCGCTGCCCGCCGCGTCCGCCGTGCCGGACTGCCGCGAATCCCGCCCGCCGCCCGATCCGGGCGGACCGCGCCTCCATCTCAGGAACTGCGTCCAGCTGAACTAGCGCCTCCTCTTCGAGTTTTTGCCCTGCTCGAGGATCCGGAGGTGTTCTATGTCCTTTTCCGTTGCGGCCCGCGTCGGCCGTCCAAGATTTCATGCCGTCCCGTCGTATCGCCGGGCTGCCGCCCTGTTCCTGGCGTTCCTGCTGATGGCGGGCGCAGCGCCGGCCGTGGCACAGGTGTCTGCAGAGCCGGCCGGCACCCCGGATCCGGTCGGGCCCGCAGGCGACCCACGTGCGCTTGTGGCCGACGATTGGCATCGCCCGCCGGAAGACGGCGTGGGCGTGCTGCCGGAGGACGGGGGTCTCGACGACCTGGTTCGCTTCGCGCTGCAGCACAACCCCGCCGTCGGCGCCGCGTTTCACCGTTGGCGCGCGGCGCTCGAGCGGGCGCCCCAGGCCAAGTCCCTGCCGGATCCCCAGGTCAGCCTCGGCCTGGTGCTCGACGAGGTCGACCGCAGCACCGACTACATGGGCGAGCGCTACTCGATTTCGCAGCTGTTCCCGTGGTTCGGCACGCTCGGGCTGCGCGAAGACATGGCCATGAGCGAGGCCGCGGCCGAGGCCCGGCGCTACGACGCCGCCCGGCTCGAGCTGGTCGAGCGGGTGACGAGCGCCTGGGTCGAGTACGCCTGGCTGCACGAGGCGGTGGAGACATCGCGGGAGAACCTGGAATTGCTGTCGCGTCTCGAGGCCGTCGCGCGCACCATGTACCGGGCCGGCACCGTCAGCCAGGCCGACGTCAATCGCGCCCAGGTGGAGCTCGGGCGGCTGGACGACCAGCTGCGTTCGCTGACGGACATGCTTGGCCCGGCGCAGGCGGAGATCAATGCGGTCCTTGGGCGCCCCGCACACGCGCGCCTGCCGCGGCCGCTGGCGCCGTCGCGCCAGGGCATCGGGGGCCTGCCGCAGCGCGACGACGAGGCCTGGCTCGCGCTCGCCCGCGACGCCAACCCTGAGCTCGCCGCCAGGCGGCACGATGCCGAGCGCGAGCGGCACTCGGTCGAACTGGCGCGCAAGCAGTACTACCCGGATTTCATGTTCGGCGTGGAGTACGCGCGCAACGGGTCCGGCCGGATGGCCATGATGGACGGCGGCGGCAAGGACATGTTGATGGGCATGATCTCCATCAACGTGCCGCTGCGCAGCGCGCGGAACGACGCCGGGCTGCGCGAGGCCAGATCGAGGCTTGCGGCGGCCGGTCGGCAGATCCATGCGGAGCAGAACACGCTCGAATCCCGGCTCAAGATGGCGCTGTATGCCTACCGCGACGGCGAGCGCCGCCTGCAGCTCTACGGCGGCACCCTGGTGCCGAAGGCGCGGCAATCGCTCGCCAGCACCGAGGCGGCCTACCGTGCCGGCGATGCCGGCTTCACCGACCTCATAGACACGCAACGCGTGCTGCTGGAGTTCCAGCTCGCGCATGAGCGCGCCGCCGCGGACCGTATCCGGGCGCAGGCGAGCATTTACGCCCTGGTGGGCGACACGAATCACGAGGATTCAACGCAATGAACATCAAGCAAGTCATCACAAGGCGACGCCCGTTGGCGCTGGCGCTCGGCGTCATCGGCCTGGCTGGCGGGTACCTGCTCGCCGCGATGTCCACAGGCACGGGCCCGTCCCCGACCGCGGCGAGCGCGGCCATCGCCGCGACTCCAGCCGGGGAATCACAGCGTGCCGAGCAGTGGTACACCTGCTCCATGCACCCTCAGGTGCGCTCGCGGAACCCGGATGACAAGTGCCCGATTTGCGGCATGGACCTGATACCGGTGCCCGTGGACGACGCGGGCGACGGCGAGGAGGGCGATGTGCCGCAGTTGCGCGTGTCGCCACGCTCCGCCGCGCTCATGCAGGTGGAGGTGCAGCCTGCAGAGCGGCGCCAGGTGCAGGTGCCGGTATCGCTGTTCGGTACGCTGGAGCAGGATGAAACGCGCCTGCGCACGATCTCGGCATGGTTCCCCGGCCGGCTCGACTGGCTGCACGTTGACTTCACAGGCCTGGCGGTCCGCGCTGGCCAGCCGATGGTGAAAGTCTACAGTCCGAAGCTGATCGCGGCGCAGGAAGAGCTGCTGCAGGCTGTCCGCGCGGATCGCGAGCTCGAAGCGCACGGCGTCGGCGTGGTGCGCGAGACGACGCGCCTGACGGTGGACGCCTCGCGCGACCGGCTGCGCCTGCTTGGCCTGGACTCCAGCCAGGTCCGCGAGATCGAGCGTCGCGGTCGCGTCGAGGACCACGTGACGATTCCAGCGCCGGTGAGCGGGGTGGTGATCGAGCGCCTGGCCGCGGTCGGCGACTACGTGCAGACCGGGCAACCGATCTACCGCCTGGCGGACCTGTCCCGCCTGTGGGCCCAGCTCGAGGTCTACGAATCTGACCTGCAGGCACTGGAAGTCGGCCAGCAGGTGCGTTTCACCACCCAGAGCTATCCGGGCCAGCACTTCGACGGCGCCGTTTCGTTCATCGACCCGACGCTGGACAGCCGCAAGCGTACCGCTCGCGTACGGGTCGAGGTCCCCAATTCCGACGGGCGCCTGAAGCCCGGGATGTTCGTGCGCGGCACCGTTGCGACCGGTGTGGCGCAGGCCGAGGCAGTGGACCCGCATGCCGGGCATGCCGGGCACGCGCCCGATGACCGCGGACCCGATACCGCTGCGCCGCTGGTGATTCCCGCCAGCGCGCCCCTGGTGACGGGGCGCCGGGCCGTCGTGTACGTCCAGCTCCGGGATACGGACCGGCCGACGTTCGAGCCACGCAACGTGCTGCTTGGAGCGCGCGCCGGCGACTGGGTGATCGTCCGCGAGGGCCTGGCCGAGGGTGACCTGGTGGTGACCAATGGCGCGTTCAAGATCGACTCGGAACTGCAGATCCGGGGACGCCCGAGCATGATGCAGCCAGAGGGCGGCGCTGCGCCGGTGCATGATCATGGCGGTCACGGCGCTCACGCGGCGCCCGCCGCCGGTGGCGGCGGTTTGGAAGCGGCCCAGCGCACAGTCGGCACGCCTGCTGCGCAGACGCAGGCGCCGGAAGCCTTCCAGGCTGAACTCGGTCGGGTCGTCAGCGCGCAATTTGCGCTGGTGCGCGCGCTGGCGGGCGACGATCCGGACGCGGCGCGGCGCGCGGCGCTCGAGGTCGACGAGGCCCTGCATACCGTGGACGGAGCGCGACTGCAGGGTCGGACGGCGCGCGACGACTGGAACCGGATGGCGAAAGCCATTCACGACGCGCTTGGGGAGCTCGGCCGCGCGCCGGGGCTGGACGGGCAGCGGCAGCATTTCGAGACCTTCAGCGACACCCTGACCGAGGCAATCCGTCGTTTCGGCATCAGGGATGCGGGTCCCGTGTACCGTGCCGTGTGCCCGATGGTCCAGGGCCGCGAGGGCTACTGGCTGCAGGATGAAGAGTCCATCACCAACCCGTACTTCGGCACGGCGATGCTGCGCTGTGGCGGCATTACAGACACGCTCAGTGACGGTGTCGGCGGCGCTGATGACGAGCACGGAGGGCATGGCTCGTGACCGGCAGGCCATCGCTGATCGACGGCGTCATCCGCTTCTTCCTCGAGCAGAAGCTCGTCGTCGTCCTTCTCGTCGCGCTGTTGACCGGCTGGGGCATCTCGGTCGCGCCTTTCGACTGGAAGACCGACTGGCTGCCAAGGAGTCCCGTGCCGGTCGACGCCATCCCCAACCTCGGAGAGAACCAGCAGATCGTCTTCACCGAGTGGCCGGGCCGCTCGCCGCAGGACGTCGAGGACCAGGTGACCTACCCGCTGACGGTTTCGCTGCTCGGCGTGCCCGGCGTGCGCGAGGTGCGCAGCAGCTCGGCCTTCGGTTTCTCCATGATCTTCCTGATCTTCGACGAGGACACCGAGTTCTACTGGTCCCGCTCGCGCATTATCGAGAAACTGAACAGCCTGCCCGCCGGGCTGCTTCCCGAAGACGTTATGCCGGCGCTGGGGCCCGACGCGACAGCGCTCGGACAGGTCTACTGGTACACGCTGGAGGGACGCGATCCCGACGGCAATCCGACCGGAGGATGGGATCTCGATGAGTTGCGCAGCATCCAGGACTGGTACGTTCGCTATGGCTTGCTGGCGGCCGAGGGCATCAGCGAAGTCGCATCCATCGGCGGCTACGTGCGGGAGTACCAGGTCGACGTGGACCCGGACGCGCTGCGCGCCCACGAGGTGACGCTGCAGCAGGTCTTTGACGCGGTAGGCAAGAGCAACCTGGACGTCGGCGCCAGGGTGGTCGAGATCAACCGGGTCGAATACCTGGTCCGCGGGCTCGGGTTCATCGAGACACTCTCGGACCTGGAGAAGGCCGTAGTGGCGGTGCGTCCCGGCAATGTTCCGATCCGGGTCAGCGACGTCGCAGTCGTCAAGTTCGGCCCGGCACAGCGGCGCGGCGCATTGACCATTGGCGGCGCGGAGGCAGTCGGCGGCGTGGTGATCGTGCGGGAGGGCTACAACCCGCTGCGCGCGATCCAGAACGTCAAGGCCAAGATCGCCGAAATTTCGCCGGGCCTGCCGGCCAAGGCCGTAATCGACTGGAGCCGGATTGACCGGGATGCTGTCGCGAGTTTCGCCGCACGCGAGGGACTGGCGGCGTCCTGGCCGCCGGAGGTCCAGCAGGAAGCCTGGGTGGACTGGCTGCGAGCCGCGCCACGCGCCGACTGGCCGGAGTGGATCACACTCAGCCAGCTGGAACTTGTCTCTTTCTACGACCGCACCGGCCTCATCTACGAGACCCTCGGCACGCTCAACGACGCCCTCGTGCAGCAGGTGCTGGTGACCATCGTGGTGGTCATCCTGATGGTCCTGCACTTGCGCACGGCCCTCGTGATCAGCGCAATACTGCCGCTGGCGGTGCTGATCGGCTTCATCCTGATGAAACTCGTCGGCATAGACGCCAACGTGGTGGCGTTGGCGGGCATCGCGATCGCCATCGGCACCATCGTCGACATGAGCGTGATCGTCACCGAGAACGTGCTCAAGCATCTCCGGGCGGCCGAGCCCGACGCACCAGGGCTGGAAGTGGTCTTCCGCGGCACGAGCGAGGTCGGCGGCGCCATCCTGGCCGCCATCAGCACGACGATCATCAGTTTCCTGCCCGTGTTCACCATGACCGGAGCCGAAGGCAAGATGTTCGTGCCGCTGGCCTTTACCAAGACCTTCGTGCTGCTCGGCGCCATCTTCCTCACGCTCACCGTGGTTCCGGCCGCAGCGCACGTCTTCATTGCGGGCCGCGATTCAGGGGACGGCATCGCGCCGGCCCTGCGGCGGGGGTTGCTATACGGCCTGGGCATGGCGGCGGGACTGCTGGTGGTTGCCGGGCTGGTGGCCGGTGTCTGGGCCGTAGTGCTGGCCGGCCTGGCGCTGGCGGCGGCCGTGGCCTGGAAGATTTGGCGCGCGCCGATCGAAGCCTGGCTGGATACCCGCTGGCCGGCGCTCGTGCCGGCCCTGCATCGGACCCGGGCCGGACTTGCGCGCGGCGGGCCGTGGCTGGCCAGCGCCATCGGCGCGCTGGTGGTGTGGTGGATTCTCGGCGCAGTGTGGGAACCGCTCGGGCCCGAGGCCGGCGTGCTGGGAAATTTCCTGTTCGTCGGCCTGGTGATCGGCGGGATTCTCGCGCTGTTCTGGCTGTTGATGCTCGTCTATGGTCCGGTCTTGCGCTGGTGCCTGGAACACAAGCTGCTGTTCCTCAGCTTGCCGGTCGTGCTGGTCCTGCTGGGCGGATCGATCTGGCTGGGTTTCGACCGGGTGTTCGGTTTCATCCCGGCAGCAGCCCAACGCGTCGGCATCGACTCCCAGCACATTCGTGGCAGTTCGCCGTGGAGCTGGGCGTCCCACAAGTTTCCCGGTCTCGGCCGCGAGTTCATGCCGCCGCTCGACGAGGGCTCTTTCCTGTGGATGCCGACCACGATGCCGCACGCCTCGATGGGCGAGATCCTGGACGTGCTGAAGCACCAGGATCTCGCCATCCTGTCGGTGCCCGAGGTGGAGCTCGTCGCCGGCAAACTCGGGCGCGCCGAAACAGCGCTCGATCCGGCGCCGATTTCCATGCTGGAGTCCGTGATTCATTACAAGCCGGAGTATGTCACCGACGAAGCGGGGCGCCGGGTCAACTTCCGCTTCGACCGGCGCAAGGGCGAGTTCGAACGCGATGCGGACGGCGAGCTCATTCCCGATCCTCGCGGGCGTCCATACCGCCAGTGGCGCGACCACATCCAGAGCCCGCAGGACATCTGGGAGGAGATCGTGACCGCCGCCCAGATCCCGGGGACCACCTCTGCGCCGCGCCTGCAGCCCATCGAGACACGCCTGGTGATGCTGCAGACAGGCATGCGAGCGCCGATGGGTCTCAAGGTCCGCGCGCCGAATCTCGAAACACTCGACCGGATCGCCGTCGAGCTTGAGCGCCAGCTTCGCCGGGTTCCCGCGATCCGCGCCGAGACCGTCAATGCCGATCGCGTGGTCGGGAAGCCCTACCTCGAGATCGACATCGACCGCGAGGCCATCGCACGCTACGGCCTCAATATCACCGACGTCCAGCAGCTGATCACGGTCGCCATCGGCGGCATGACCATCACCACGACTGTCGAGGGCCGGGAGCGCTACCCGGTGCGCGTGCGCTACCAGCGCGAACTGCGCACCGAGATCGAGGAACTGGAGCAGGTGCTGATCTCGGCGCCGGACGGCACGCAGGTGCCACTGCGCGAGTTGGCAGAAGTGACCTACACACGCGGGCCCCAGATGATCCGCAGCGAGGATACTTTCCTGACCGCCTACGTCACCTTCGGCGGCCAGTCAGGAATCGCCGAGGTGGACGTCGTGGAGCAGGCGCAGGCCTTCCTGCAGGGACAGATAGAGGCTGGCGAGCTCGTGGTGCCGCGCGGGGTGAACTGGAAGTTCGCAGGCAACTACGAGCACCAGCTGCGCGCCGCGCGCACCCTGAGCATCGTCCTGCCAGTTGCCCTGATGCTCATCTTCCTGATCCTGTACTTCCAGTTCCGGTCAGTGATCACAACCCTCATCGTGTTCAGCGGGATTGCCGTGGCCTGGTCCGGCGGCTTCATGCTGATCTGGCTCTACGGCGAGCCGTGGTTCGCCAATTTCAGCCTGCTCGGCACCAATATGCGCGAGCTGTTCCTGATGGGCACCATCAACCTGAGCGTGGCGGTCTGGGTCGGCTTCCTGGCGCTGTTCGGGATTGCCGTGGACAACGGCGTGGTGCTCGCGACCTACCTGCGGCAGAGCTTCGACCGGCGGCGCACGGAGACGCTGCCGGAATTGCGCGCCGCGACCGTGGTCGCCGGCGAACGACGCGTGCGTCCCTGCCTGATGACCACGGCAACCACCGTCCTCGCCCTGCTGCCGGTGCTGACGTCGACCGGCCGTGGCGCAGACATCATGATTCCAATGGCCATTCCGAGCGTCGGCGGCATGGGATTGGTGCTGCTGACCATGTTCACCGTGCCGGTGCTTTATTGCCTCGCCGAGGAGATCAAGCTCAAGGCGAGAATCGGCGAGTACCGCGATCTGCCGGTTGCCTCCGGCGGCTGACGGAATGTGCGCAAGCAAAGACTTTCCTGAAACCCCAACACACTGATGGAGATTTGATCATGAGCGTAACTCGATATCTTGCCGTCACTTTTCTGGTGCCGATGGCGTTCTGGTTGTCGGCCTGCGGGCGCGATAGCGGGCCCGCCGGGGCGGACGGATCGGGCCAGCCGGCAGTCGCTGGGGTCGAGGCACGGACGCTGCTCGTGCACGAAGGCCCGCATTGCGGGTGTTGCGGCAAGTGGCGCGACCACATGGAGTCCGCGGGCTTCATAGTGGACCTGCGCCAGACGCACGAGCTCGGCGCCGTAAAGGCTGCCGCCGGTGTGCCGCGCAGGCTCGCCTCCTGCCATACGGCCCAGATCGACGGCTATTTTGTCGAAGGCCATGTCCCGGCGGCGGAAGTGCAACGCCTGCTCACCGAGCGTCCCGAGGCCTGGGGACTGGCGGTCGCCGGGATGCCGGCCGGTGCGCCCGGCATGGAGCTGCCCGACGGCAGCGTGCAGCCCTACGAGGTGCTGCTGGTCATGGCCGACGGCTCCACGACGGTGTTCGCCACCTATCCGATGCCAACAGAGAGCTGCTGCTCGACCAGCCTTGATAAGCGAGACGCGATATGAAAGCGTGGGGGCTCGCCATCAAGGTCTTGCTTGCGGCGCTCCTGCTGGTCATGGCGTGTGGGATTGCCGTGATTCATACGGGCGCCTACCCGGTGGGCGCGAATGAGGCGCACTGGGCCCTGACGCATCGGCTGCTCGAGACCGCGCGTGAAAGATCAGTAGTTCGCGCCGCGCGCGCGGTGGACGCGCGGTTGGAGCAGCTGGACGAAAACGCGCTGCTTGCTGCAGTTGCGGGGTTCGAAGACATGTGTGCCGGTTGTCATGCGCCGCCCGGCCGCGCCCCGACGACGCTTGCCCGTGGACTCAACCCACCTGCCCCGGACTTGTCGATTTCGGCCCGTGAACGTACTGCGGCCCAACTCTACTGGGTGACCCGCCACGGCATTCGCATGACCGGGATGCCGGCCTGGGGCGTTACCCATTCCGATGATGAGCTTTGGCCGCTGGTGGCGCTGATTCAGCGCTTTCCGGTGCTTGGGGGGGAAGGGTACGAGCGCTTGCGCTCTGCCGCACAGGCGGCCGGCGTCGGACATGACCATGATCACGGGCATGATGACAATGGTCAGAATGTGAACCGTGTTGGAGGCCATCAGCCAAGCCACGAGCTTGGCGACAAACCGGCACCCGATCAGGCCCACGACCACGACCAGGACCACGGACACCGCCATGACGCGCACGGGCACTGACCTTCCGGGTCTCGCGATGGAGGGGCGCAGACCGGGGTTGGTTGAGTGCGGAGACGGGAGAACAATCTCGTGAAAAATGAAGGGCGATACGTTCCCGCGCTCGGCTTTCGATGGTTGAACAGGTTCTACGACCCGGTCGTCGCCATTGCTGCCCGCGAGCGTACATTCAAGCGGCGCCTCCTCCAGCAGGCAGGTATTCAGAACGACCACCAAGTCCTGGATCTGGCATGCGGCACGGGCACGCTCGCGATCTGGGTCAAGGAGGAGGTGCCCGGGGCCAAGGTGTTCGGTGTGGATGTCGATCGACAGATCCTCGCGCTGGCGCACCGGAAGGCGCAGAAACGGGGCGTCGAGATCGTCATCGATCAAGGATTGTCGACCGAGCTTCCCTACGAGAGCGAATCATTCGACCGGGTCTTGTCGAGCCTCTTTTTCCACCACCTGTCGCGCGAAGACAAGGTGCGAACGGCCAGGGAGGTGTACAGGGTCCTGAAGCCGCGCGGGGAGTTTCATATTGCCGACTGGGGCAAGCCACAAAACAGCGTCATGCGAACGGTATTCTGGCTGGTCCAGTTGCTGGATGGCCTGGAGAACACCCGTGACCACGTACAGGGCCTGCTGCCGTCACGCGTCGCGGAAGGCGGCTTCAAGTGTGTCCGTCAACAAGAGGAGATCGCGACGGCGATTGGAACCATGACGCTATACGTGGCTGAAAAGCCGGGGTAGGCGAGCAGAGGCAAGGCATGGGGGTGATGCCGCACCATGTCTGCTGCAAGGATTCCGGCTGCCCCTTTCGTAGAACATGATGGTTTCCTTTCGGAAACGTAATTCGTCTGTCATGAGTCGGTCAGTGCGCGGGAGATAGCTTTGCCATGACCGGCATCTGGAGTGATTGCCGCTCATCCCGGCGGGAATGTCTTCCCGCTCCCACGGTAGCCGTCTTTTGGCACACGGCTGTCAACGAACGCAGGGCCATTGACCGAACCTTCACGTACCGCAGGCAAAGCGAGAGCCGACCATGTGCGGGGGTCGAAATCACAATCGGGCGCTAACGACGACGCTGCTTATCGAGGCCGCCCTCGGAGTTCCCCAAGGGGCGGATGCCCAGTGGCAGATCGATGGTCCCGCCTGGAAGCCGGCGAGCTCGCCCTGCATGTCTATCCCGTCTGCCCGATGGACGTCGACCCCGGCAGGGTGCGTGCCAAAGTGGAATACGACGGAATGATCTATTATTTCTGTTCACTTATCTGCGCCGAATCGTTCGAGCGATGCGGTCCGCGGTTGCTGCGCACGGTTTCAGGTCCGCCCGACTGAACGAGCATGCCGGAAGCCAGTCAGTACGACCAAGGACACCCCAGCCATGAAGCATACTGAGCACGCGGAACACCACGCGCATCACGATGCCCACGAGGGGCATTCGCCGGGAATGTTCCGCGACAAGTTCTGGCTGTCGCTCGCGCTGACCATCCCGGTGGTGTACTGGTCGGCGCACGTCCAGCACTTGCTGGGCTACAAAGCGCCGGTATTCGCGGGCTCCGGCTGGATTCCGCCTGTCCTCGGCACGGCGGTGTTCGTCTACGGTGGCCTGGTGTTCCTGCGGGGCGCCTGGCAGGAGCTGTCGGCCCGCCTGCCTGGGATGATGACGCTTATCTCGCTGGCCATCGCGGTGGCCTTCCTGTTCTCGTGGGTTGTTGAGCTCGGGCTGATCGAGGCCGAGGCGCTGTGGTGGGAGCTGGCGACGCTGGTGACCATCATGCTGCTGGGTCACTGGATCGAGATGCGTTCCATCAACCAGGCCCAGGGCGCGCTGAAGGAACTTGCGAAGCTGCTGCCGGACACCGCAACCCGCCTTGGGCCCGAAGGCGAAGACCAGGTGCCGGTCTCGGCGCTCGAGGAGGGCGACCTGCTGCTGGTGCGGCCCGGCGAAAGCGTCCCGGCCGACGGTATCGTCCGCAAGGGCGAGAGCGAGCTCAATGAGGCCGTCATCACCGGCGAATCGCGGCCGGTAAGCAAGAGCCCAGGTGACGAGGTGATCGCCGGCACGACCAACGGCGAAGGCGCGCTGCACGTAGAGGTCACGGGAACAGGTGAAAAGACTCGCCTGTCGGGGATCA
>DAOMOD010000134.1:0-11657 GCA_035444205.1 Lysobacteraceae bacterium | reverse complement strand
TCGACGTAGTGTCGACTACGCCTTCGCCCGTCTTCAGTCCGCGGCGCGCGCCACAGCGGCGCCTCGGCGCCCTCGCTACGGACGGTTGTGAGACATGCGGGCTTGGATTTGAACCGTACAAGGTTCGCACGCGATCGCCGGGAGCGATCGCGAATTTCGCGGCGTAGCCGCGAAAGCCCGAAGGGCGAGTCTCAGGATGAGACGAGTAGCACTAGTCCCCCAGCCAACCCTCCAAACAAGGCCCGCCGAGTGCGGGCCTTGTGGTTTCGGTTCAACGAAATCCTAGCAGAGGGACTCGGACTTCAACCGTGCGGGTCCACGTCCGCCCGACACAACCCCCGGTCGTCTAACCCCTGCCCGATGCCAGCGCGCCCACCCCGCGCTACACTGCGCCGAACCTGGGGAATCGAAGGACCTTCAGCATGAGTATTCAAGGCGGCGACCTGGCGGGCCTCTACCCTCTGGACAGCATGCGCGAGGAACACCTTCAGTACCTGGCCGCCGAGGTGGCGCGCGCGGCCGGGCACGACCGGGGTGAAGTGCTGTTCTCTGCAGGAGACGAGGACGAGGACACCATCTACGTCGTCGACGGTTCGGTGCGCTGCGACTACCCTGACGGGCGCAGCAAGACCCACGAGGGCGGCTCGCTGCAGGGACGCTATGCGTTGGGCGATTCGCGGCCACGGCGTTTCACCGCGGTGGTCGAGAGCAAACGCGCCCGGGTGATCCGTTTCGATCGCAGGCACCTGGAAAAGATCCTCACCTGGGACCAGCTCTCGCGCAGCGAAAACTTCCGTCACTACGACGGCTCGCCGGAAGCCAATCGCTGGGTGTTCCGGTTGCTGCAGTGCCGCGCCATGCACAAGCTGCCGTCGGCCAATATCGAACGGATGTTCCAGCGCTTCGAGGAGGTCGGGGCCAACGAGGGTCAGGTGATGATGCGCGAGGGCGACAAGCCCGACTACTTTTACGTGATCAAGGACGGTGCGGTGGCAGTCTCACGACGCGTCGCCGGCAAGGAGACGGTGATCGCCAACCTGGGGCGCGGCGACAGTTTCGGCGAGGACGCCCTGTTGGCCAACACCGTGCGCAACGCCACCGTCACCGTGATCAAGGACGGCCGCCTGATGCGCCTCGCCAAGAGCGCCTTCGACGACGTCATGAAGCCGCCGGCAGTGGCCTGGCTGACGCCGGCCAAGGCCTCGATCATGGTGCGCCAGGGCGCGCAGGTACTGGATGTGCGCATGCCCGAGGAATACGCCCAGGGTGCCATCAAGGGCGCCGTCAACGGGCCGCTGTACGTGTTGCGCGAAGAGGCGGCCGCCAAGCTCGACAAGAAAAAGAAGGTGGTCGTCTACTGCAACACAGGCGAGCGCAGTGCGGCTGCCGCGTTCATCCTGAGCAAGGTCGGCTTCGACGCCTACGCCCTGCAGGGCGGGCTGTCCTCCTTGCTCAAGGTGATGGCGGCCGAATCTGGCGCGGCAGGTTGATCGAACGGCATCGGGTCCTGCGCCGACCGAATCCGTTCAGGCCTTCGACCTCACCTCGCCGTCGACGATGACGATATCGGCCGCGCGTCGTGCGAACAGGCCGACGGTCACCACACCGGGGATCTGATTGATTTCGCGTTCCAGGCCGACAGGATCGACGATGCGAAGGTTGTGCACATCGAGGATCCAGTTCCCATTGTCGGTGAGCACGCCATCGCGCCACACCGGTTGGCCGCCGATCCTTACGATCTCGCGTGCCACCAGGCTGCGTGCCATCGGAATGACCTCCACCGGCAGCGGGAAGCGTCCGAGCAGGTCGACCTGCTTGGAGCTGTCGATCACGCAGACGAAGCATGTGCTGGCCTCGGCGATGATTTTCTCCCTTGTCAGCGCAGCCCCGCCGCCCTTGATCAGTCGGCCATTCGGATCGCATTCGTCGGCACCATCGACGTAAAGCGGCAGTCCGCCGGTCGCATTGAGATCGAGCACCGGGATGCCGTGCGCCTTGAGCTTGGTTGTGCTGTCGTCGGAGCTCGACACCGCACCTGCGATGTCGTGACGACGCTGTGCCAGCGCGTCGATGAAGTAGGCGACCGTGGAACCGGTACCGACGCCCACCACCATGCCGTCCTCGACATAGTCCATGGCTTTCAGCGCCGCCTTCTTCTTGAGTTCGTTCTGATTCATGGGTCACTCCATGTCGAGTATGGTCTGCCACTGCGCGGCGGTGACCGGTAGCACCGACAGGCGGTTGCCGCGGCGGGTCAGGGCGAAGTCGTCGCCGAGTGCGGGGTGGTTCTTCAATTCCGTCAGTGCGATGGTGCGCCGGAGCTTGCGCCTGAAGGCGACATCGACCAGGAACCAGCGCGGTGTATCCCGGGTGGCCCCGGGATCCCAGTAATCGCCCTCGGGCATGAACTGGGTGGGGTCGGGATAGGGCTTGCTGGCTACCCGTGCAATGCCGGTCACGCCGGGAACGTCGCAGTTGGAATGGTAGAAGAGCACGCCATCGCCGACCCGCATGTCGTCGCGCATGTAATTGCGCGCCTGGTAGTTGCGTACGCCCGACCATGGCTCACGGCGGACGCGCTTGAGGTCGTCGATGGAGAATGCGTCGGGTTCGCTCTTCATCAACCAGTAACGCACGGTAGATCTCCTTCCTGCATGCAATCGGGTTCGCTCTTCATTGGCCGGTCGTGCATCGGTGCGGGATGGTCGGGCGGTGGGCGACAGGGGTTCAGACGCCGCGCGCGGCGCGGCAGTCGATCAGGCCGGCATCGGTACAGGCGGCGTCCAGCGGTACGTCCCAATCGGCTGCGGGCAGGCCTTCGCGAAGCTGGAAGGCGTAGCCGACGCCCAGCAGAAACGGTCTGCCCGGATCGGTGCCGCGGCGAAAAGCGAAGGTGCGGTCGTAATAGCCGGCTCCGGAGCCGAGCCGGTTGCCCGCATGATCGAAAGCCAGGAGCGGCAGGATCACCACGTCGATGTCCTGTGCGGCGAACTCGGTCCCGCCACTGGGCTCGGGAATGCCGAAGCGGTTCGGGGTGAGCGCCTCGCCGTTGCGCCAGCTGCGGAAGCGCAGGCATGGGTCCACTTCGAGTACAGGCAGGCAATAGGTCTGGCCGCGGCGCAGCACGTGGCCGACCACCTCGTGCAGCGGGAGTTCGCCGTCCACGGCCCAATAGCCGGCGACGCGCTGCGCGGATAGCAGCGGCGCGCATCCGTGCAGGTGTTCGGCCACGCCTTCGGCCGCACGAAGGCGGTCGGCGGCCGACAATGTGCGGCGATAGGCGCGAAGCTGCCGGCGCAGATCCTGGCGGTCGGTCACAGTGCGAAAGGATCGAAGGGAGGGAGTGCGGCACCCTCCGCAATGCCGGTGCGTACGAAACGACCTTGATCCCGAGGATCAGGTGGGAAAGCTCGCGGATCCTTCAGGCTTTCCGCTCGTGGGCGGACCTGCTCACCAGGACCCGATGCCGCTAACCCGGGGTCGTTATACAGGGTCAAGGCAACATGTTTTGTACGCTGTCGGACATCGCAGAGGACGCCTGCCGCAGAGTGTACCAGCAGCAGACACCCAGCGCCGGGTGGTCAGTCCGGATTCGGCGTGTCGAGTACGCCGTCGAGCTTGCCCTGCAGGCGCGCCAGCAGGTCGTGCACGGTGCTGCCGAGGCTGTCGGTGTTCTGGCGCGCCTCGATCAGCTCATGGGCGATGTTGAGCGCCGCCATGACGGCAATGCGGTCCATGCCGGTCATGCTGCGACTGGCGGTGCGGATTTCGCGCATGCGGCTGTCGAGCAGGGCGGCAGCTTCCAGCAGGCGGGCCCTGCGTTCCGGCTCGCAGGCAATCAGGAAGTCGCGATCGAGGATGCGCACATTGACCGGATCGCTCATCCGTTCTGCTCCATTGCCTTGAGGCGGGCGATCATGCCCTCGACGCGCGAGCGCGCCGCCTCGTTCTTCGCCAGCAGTTCGGCGCGCTCACCCATCAGCGATTCCTGGCTGATGCGCAGGGAGCGGTTTTCTTCCTGCAGACGACGGCACAGATCGACCAGGCGCTCGACCTTGTCGACCACAGTGCTGAGCTGCTGGTGCGTGGACGGGCTCTCCCCCATGGCGAAAACTATAGGTATGCCAAGAACTTCGGTCAATCTTTGCGTGCCGAATGTGAGAATTTGAGTCTTGCGCCGTGCAGGCCAGGGGCTTCCACCGGGATCCATGCCCCGCGGCGGGCCCACTGGAGGTGGCGGCGACGTCCGGGCGCCGCTCCGGCGCCCCGTGGTTTCACGCGCTTGCTGCGCCAAGGCGCGCCAGCAGCGCGTCGTGGTCGAGGGCCTCGCTGTCGGACGCGCGGCGATGGCGGTACTCGAAGGTGCCGGCAGCGAGCCCGCGCTCGGACACCACCACCCGGTGGGGAATGCCGATCAGCTCGATGTCTGCAAACATCGCCCCGGGACGCAGGCCGCGATCGTCGAGCGCGGCATCGAGGCCGGCATCGACCAGCTCGCGGTAGAGCGTATCGGCGGCGGCGGCCACCGCCGCGTCGTTCTTCGGATTGATGACGCACACGGCGACCTGCCAGGGCGCCATCGGCGCCGGCCAGATGATGCCTCGCTCATCGTGGTTCTGTTCGATGGCGGCGGCCATGATGCGGCTGACCCCCACGCCGTAGCAGCCCATGTGCATGACGCGGGCCTTGCCCTGTTCGTCGAGCACCGCCGCATTCATCGCCTCGGCGTATTTCTGACCGAGCTGGAACACATGGCCGACCTCGATGCCGCGGGCAATGCCCAGCGTGCCCTTGCCATCCGGCGATGGATCGCCCTCGACTACTTCGCGGATGTCCGCCACAAGGTCGGGCTCGGGCAAGTCGCGGCCGAAACTGACTCCGGCAAGGTGAAAGCCGGTCTCGTTCGCGCCAACCACGAATTCGGCCATCGCGGCGACGCTGCGATCGGCGATGACCCGGATCGGCCGCTTCGGCGCTACCGGGCCCAGGAAACCCGGCTCGCTGCCGAGGTGCTCGGCGACTTCCGCTTCCGTTGCGAGGCGGTAGTGATCGACAGTGTGCTTGCCGAGCTTGACCTCGTTGACGATGTGGTCGCCCCGAACCAGAGCCAGGGCAAACTGCCCGCCACCTTCGATGATCGCCACCGACTTCACGGTGCGGGCGAGATCGATCCCGAGCAGTGCCGCGACTTCCTCGCAGGTCCGCTGCGTCGGCGTGTCCACCTTGCGCATGGTCTCGGTGGGATCAGGGCGTGGGGAGGTCGGCGCCACCGCCTCGGCCATCTCGATGTTGGCGGCGTAGTCGGAGCCGTCGGAGAAGGCGATGGCGTCCTCACCGGAGTCGGCCAGCACGTGAAACTCATGGCTGGCGGAGCCGCCGATGGCGCCGGTATCGGCGAACACCGCGCGGAACTTGAGTTCGAGGCGGGTAAAGATGCGCTCGTACGCGCGATACATGTTCCAGTATTCGGTCTCCAGCCCCTCCTGGTCGAGGTGGAAGGAGTAGGCGTCCTTCATCAGGAACTCGCGTGCGCGCATGATGCCGAAGCGCGGGCGGATCTCGTCGCGGAACTTCCACTGGATCTGGAAGAAATTGATCGGCAACTGCCGGTAGGACTTGAGCTCGGCGCGGGCGAAGTCGGTGATGACTTCCTCATGGGTGGGGCCGAAGCAGTACTCGGCATCCTTGCGGTCGCGGATCTTGAGCAACTGGCCGCCGAACTTCTGCCAGCGTCCGGTTTCTTCCCACAGCTCCTTCGGCTGGATGGCCGGCATCAGCACCTCGATGGCGCCGGCCGCCTCCATTTCCTCACGTACCACCGTCTCCACCTTGCGCAGCACGCGCAGGCCGAGTGGCGTCCAAGTGTAGATGCCGGCTGCCAGCTTGCGGATCATGCCGGCACGCAGCATCAGTTGGTGGCTGACGATCTCGGCATCGGCGGGGACTTCCCTGGCGGTGTGCAGGTGGAATCGGGACAGGCGCATGATCGACCGGAGCTGGGTAAAGCCGGCGATTCTAGCGGGAAAGCGGAGAGCAGGGGGTAGGGGCTAGGGAGCGTCCGGGGCTTGCACCCTTTCGACACAGCAAGCCAACCTCATCCCGAGTCCCGAGTCCCGAGTCCCGAGTCCCGAGTCCCGAGTCCCGAATCCCGAATCCCCAGCCCTAATCCCGCTCCCTCCCATCCAGCGACGGCACCACGTTGGTGTCCGGGTGGTAGCGCAGGGTTTCATACGGCCGCCCGTCTTCGGGCGGCCGGTCGGTCACGTGCACCCGGCCCTGGTCGTCGCGCCAGCGATACAGCGGCGGATTGGATTCGGGTGAGACCGGAAGGTAGGGCTGGACGAATGCGGGCATGCTGTCCGGTGCGTGCCGCCACCAGGCGAAGCCGCCGCCGGCGGCCGCCAGAATGATGGCCAGAACGACCCAGACCGCAGGTCGCACGCGGCCGCCCTGGCGCCGACGGTTCATGTCTTCAGCCTTCGTCGCAGAAGCGCTCGATCTGGGCACGCATGCGTTCGACCTGTTCCTCAACCTGTGCCTCGGTGAGGGTTTCCAGTTCGCCGTCGCCGTCCAGATCCATCTGGATGGCATCGAAGCTGGTCAGCGTATCCAGATTGTTGCGGGCATTCTGACAGTTGATCTGTCGCGCTTCCGCAACCGATTGCGGTGATGGGGGCCTGGTCGGCCGCTCTTGCGCCTCCTCTTCGGTGCCCTCGCTGTTCTCGTCTTCGAGCGCATCCAGTTCCTCGAACGTGGAGGCCGGGTCACGGGTCTCGATCTGCTCGTAGCGACCGTGGGCGGGTGGTGAGTCGGAATAGTGGACGACACCTTCCTCGTCGACCCACTTGTAGAATCGGGTGGCTTGCGCGGCGAAGGCCACGCACAGCGTCAGGGCGATCAGGCAAAGCAGGCGGACCATGTGAGCACGTCTCCTGGAGGAAGGGCCGGAAGCTCTGTCTAGCACCGCGCGCCCATGCGCACAAGGGGGGCGCCGCGCTTCGGTTACACTTCGGTACATGTACACGGCGCGAACCGAACCTTGATGGCCGCCCCCGAGCGCGAGCGGCGGCGGCCGCACCGCGGCATCTTCCTGTTGCCCAACCTGTTCACCACCGGGGGCCTGTTCGCCGGTTTCTACGCCATCATCGCCGCCATGCAGGGGCAGTTCATCGACGCCGCCATCGCGGTGTTTGTTGCCGGCATCCTGGACGGCCTGGATGGCCGCATCGCGCGCATGACCGGCACCCAGAGCGAGTTCGGCGTGCAGTACGACAGCCTCGCCGACCTGGTCAGCTTCGGCATGGCGCCGGCGCTGGTGATGTACGCATGGTCGCTGTCCCTGCTGCGCGACCTCGGGCCGACCTGGGGCAAGGTCGGCTGGGCCGCGGCCTTCCTGTACGCCGCCTGCGCCGCCTTGCGGCTGGCCCGCTTCAACACCCAGGTCGGCGTCATCGACAAGCGCTATTTCCAGGGCCTGGCCAGCCCGGCGGCTGCCGGGCTGATGATGGCCTTCGTATGGACGCTCGCCGATTCGCAGTACTCCGGTGCCGACCTGGCGCCGATGGCGCTGGCGCTGACCGTCATCGTGGCGCTGCTGATGGTCAGTCGCATCCGTTACTACAGCTTCAAGTCGCTGCCGCTCGGCGACCGCGTGCCGTTCATATGGATTCCGTTGCTGGTCGGCATATTCGTGCTGCTGGCCATCGACCCGCCACGGGTGCTGCTGACCATCGGCGTCGCCTACGTGCTTTCCGGGCCGGTCATGACCCTGTGGGGGCTGCGGCGCTGGCGCGAGCGCCGCGATCCTGCCACGCGCGGCGAGGGCGGCGGGCCGTCGTGAATGCGCCAGGCGCAGCCGCCGGTGGTTTCCCGCGCGAGTTGCTCACCCAGCTCGCCGATCTCAGCCAGGCGCTGGCCCTGTCGATCGATCTGGAACACACGCTGCGCGAGGCGGTCGGGCGTATCGTCGAATACATGCAGGCCGAAGCGGCCTCGCTGTTTCTGGTCGATGCCAACGGCGAGTTCCTGGTGTGCCGTGCCTGTGCCGGACCGACCGACGTCAGCGGCCTGAAGATTCCGGTCAACGCGGGTGTGGTCGGTCGCACCCTGGCCGAGAACGCGCCGCAACTGGTGCGCGACGTGCGCGAGGACCCCGATTTCACCGGCACCATCGACCGCCGCACCGGCTTCGTCACGCGCTCCATCCTGTGCGCGCCGCTGTCCACCGCACGCGGCCCCATCGGCGTGATCCAGGTGCTGAACAAGCGCGCCGGCGGGCTGTTCGACGACAACGACCGCGACGTGCTGCGCCTGCTCGCCGCGCCGACCGCGCTGGCGCTGAACAATGCCACCCTGGCCCAGGACCTGATCGAACAGAACCGCATCAAGCGCGAACTGGTCATGGCGCGGCGGCTGCAACGCTCGCTGTTTCCGAAACGTCGCCGCGACGGCTATCCGCTGCTGGCGCTCAACCTGCCCGCGCGCGAGATTTCGGGCGACTTCTACGACTACTTCGACCTGCCTGACGGGCGCATCGCCTTCGTCGTCGGCGACGTTTCGGGCAAGGGCCTGGACGCCGCCTTCCTGATGGTGCGCACCGCCAGCCTGCTGCGCTGGGCCGGGCTCGACATGCTCTCGCCCGAAGCCTGGCTGGCGCGGGTCAACGACGAGATCGGCGGCTGGGTCACCGGCGGCATGTTCGTGTGCGCGGTGGCCGGCTACTACGACCCGGCGACCAGGCGGGCGATCTGGTCCAGTGCCGGGTTCCCGCCGGTGCTGGTGCAGCGCGCGGACGGGCGTGTCGACGAATATCCTGCCGAGGCGCCACCGCTTGGCATCCTGCCGGGCATGGCCTTTCCCAGTCAGAGTGCCGAGCTCGACGGCGCCAGCATGTACCTGTTCTCCGACGGCGTCACCGACGTGCGCGACGATCGAGCCGAACTGTTCGGCATGGACGGCGTGCGCGCCATGATCCGTCGCCACGCCGCCCTGGCTCCGGAAGCGCGCCTGCGCGCCATGATCGCCGAACTCAGAAGCTTCGCCCTGGCCGACGACACCACGCTGATGCTGATCGAGGATCGGACTGCCGAAAGCGTGCTGCTCGACTGGCGCGCACCGGCCCATCCCGACGCGCTGCGCGACATGCGCGAGAGACTGGGCCAGGCGCTGGACAGGGCCGGGGCGGGGCAGGAGCTTCGCGACCAGTTGGTGCTGGCGGTCCACGAAGCGGCCTGCAATGTGATCCGTCATGCCTATGGTGGCCAATGCTGCGGCGATATGGCGTTGCGTGTCGATGTTCGTGATGGCAGGCTGGATTTCGTGCTGCGCGATTGGGCACCGGCGGTGAATCCGGACTGCATCAAGCCGCGCGACCTGGCCGAATGCCGCCCTGGAGGCTTGGGCGTCAATTTCATCGATGCCTTGATGGACGAGTGGAAGCTGACCCCCGCGTCCGATGGCGAAGGCAACATACTGAGCATGAGCAAGCGGCTCGACGCCGCTGTCTTGCGGAGAGGGGAGACATGAAGGGGATCGACTACCAGTGGCATGACGACTTCCACGTCGTCAGGGTGAGCGGCGAGGTCGACCTGTCCTGGTCGCAGGACCTGCGTCGCGCCATTCTCGATGCGTTGAAGGAGGGCGTCGGCGTCGGCGTCGACATGGCCGCGGTCAGTTACATCGACTCCTCGGGCATTGCCGCCCTGGTCGAAGGTTTCCAGAACGCGCGCGCCAAGGGCCAGCGCTTCGCCCTGCTGGCAATCAGCGCACCGGTCAAGTCGGTGCTGGAGCTGGCGCGTCTGGACCGCGTGTTCCCGATCTTCGCCGACCTCGAGGCGGCGCGGGACGCGCCCTGAGCCGCGATGGAGATGGCCCGGGCCGCCACGCTCCTCGCCAGTCTCGGACGCCGCACGATGCAGTCGGTGTCGGGGCTGGGCTATGCCGGCATGTTGCTGCTGGAGAGTCTGTATTTCATTGCGATCGGCTGGCGTCGCGGCCAGCCGGTGCGCCTGGGTTCGGTGTTCGAGCAGATGCGCCAGGTCGGCGTCGACGCCATTCCCATCGTGTCGATGCTCAGTTTCACCATCGGCGTGATGCTCGGCATCCAGTTCATCGCCGCGCTGGGTGAGTTCGGCGCGGAAAGCCAGGTGATCATGGCGGTCGCCAAGTCGGTCACCCGCGAATTCGGTGCGTTGATCACCGCCATCCTGGTCGCCGGCCGCACCGGTTCGTCGCTGGCTGCGCGCATCGGTTCGATGCAGGTGTCGCAGGAAGTCGACGCACTGGCCGTGATGGGTGTGGAGCCGGTGCGCTACCTGGTGGCCCCGGCGCTGATCGCCATGCTGATCATGATGCCGGCGCTGACCATGATCGCCAACGGCATGGGCCTGCTCGGGGCTGCTCTGTACGCCAGTCCGTTCCTCGACATGAGCATCGGTGCCTATTTCGTGCAGACCTTCAACCTGCTCGACCCGCGCGACCTGTGGGAGGGCCTGTCCAAGAGTGTGGTGTTCGCCGTGCTGATCACCCTGATCGGCGTCAGCACCGGTTTTGCGGTCAGCGGCGGTGCCGAGGGTGTCGGCCGGGCCACCACGCGGGCCGTGGTACTGTCGATCAGCCTCATCGTCGTCGCCGACATGCTGTTCAGCTTCTTCCTCAACCGATGAATGCGCCGCGCGAGTTCGGTGAGCCGTTGATCGAGGTCGAGGGCCTCGACGCCTGGTATGGACGGCGCAAGATCCTGCACGGCGTCGACTTCCACGTCCACGCCGGTGAGATCCGCGTGATCATGGGCGGTTCGGGCTCCGGCAAGAGCACTCTGCTCAGGCATCTGCTCGGGCTGATACGCCCGGCGGCGGGGCGCGTGCGCATCCTCGGCATCGAGCTGACCAGGGCCAGCGACGAGGAGATGCTCGCACTGCGGCGCAAGATGGGCGTGTCGTTCCAGGGCGGCGCGCTGTTCACCTCGATGACCGTGGGCGACAACGTCGCCCTGCCGCTGCGCGAGCACACCGCACTTGACGAGAACACCATCCGCATCATGAGCCGCTTGAAACTCGAAGTGGTCAACCTGGGCGGTTTTCAGGACCTGATGCCGAGCCAGCTTTCAGGCGGCATGGTGAAGCGAGCGGCGCTGGCGCGCGCCATCGTCATGGACCCGCGCCTGCTGTTCTTCGACGAGCCCTCGGCCGGACTCGACCCGGTGGTGTCGGCGGAACTCGACGAGTTGATCCTGCGCCTGCGCGACGCCCTGCGCATGACCATCGTGGTGGTGACGCATGAACTCGACTCCGCCTTCAAGATCGCCGACTCGATCACCGTGCTGGACCAGGGCCGCGTGCTGCTGACCGGCACGGTCGACGAAGTGCGCGGTTCCACGAACGAACGCATCCAGGACCTGCTCAACCGGCGGCCGCGGGAGGTCGAGGTGGATGTGGATGGCTATCTGCGGCGGTTGACGGAGGAGGAGTTGTGACAGTGTCGCGCTTCTCCTCTCGCACCGGCCGGAGTGCTTCGATGCTGCCGTTCTTTGTCTGTAGGAGCGGCGAAAGCCGCGATCGCGACGTGCCGGTTTTTCCCGATTCCTGTTCAGTGCGCCTGCGGCGCGGGTGGTTTGTGTCGTCCATGACTTGGGTTCCGTCCGCCTCCCGGCGGCCGGG
>DAOMOD010000133.1:0-11741 GCA_035444205.1 Lysobacteraceae bacterium | reverse complement strand
CGGGCTGGGCCTATCAGGACATCAGCGCCAACGAGACGCTGTCCGGTTTCATCATATGAGGGCCGGCGCTATGCTTGCCCCATGGCCCACGGCGACCACCTCCCCGACCATCCCGCCGCCCTGCGCGAATCCGGTCTGCGCGCTGCGGTATTGCTGACCGCCGGCTTCGCCGTGGTCGAGGCCATCGGCGGCTGGCTGTCCGGCTCGCTGGCACTGATCGCCGACGCCGGGCACATGATCACTGACTCGGTGGCGCTGATCCTGGCCTGGGCTGCGGCAACCCTGTCGCGGCGTCCCCCCGATGCGCGGCACAGCTACGGGTTCCGGCGCGCCGAGGTGCTTGCCGCCCTGATCAATGCACTGGTCATGCTCGGCATCGTCGCCTTTCTGGTGTACGCGGCCATCGGCCGGCTGCAGAACCCGCGTGCGGTGCTGGGTGGCATGGTGATGCTGATCGCCGCCATCGGCCTGGTGGTCAACGTGGTGGTGCTGATGCGCCTGCGCCGCGCCGACCGCGGCGCGCTCAACACACGAGGCGCACTGATCCACGTCGTCGGCGACCTGCTCGGATCGGTGGCGGCGCTCACTGCCGGCGCCGTCATCTGGATCACCGGCTGGACGCCCATCGACCCGCTGCTGACCCTGGTGATTGCAGCGCTGATCGTATTCTCCGCGCTGCGCCTGCTGCGCGACGTGGTACGTGTGCTGATGGAGGCGGTGCCGAGCGGTGTCGATCTTGAGCAGGTTCGAAAGGCCATTCTCGCCACGGCCGGCGTGACCGGTATGCACGACCTGCACGTGTGGACCCTGGCCGGCGACCGCCTGCTGCTGTCGGCACATGTGCAGATCGACGCCGCGGACCACTGGCCCGACATCCTGCCGGCGCTGCAGCGTTGCCTGCGCGACGGATTCGGCATCGGCCACGCCACCTTGCAACCCGAGCCACCGGAATACACCCGCGCGCTAAGTTGCGACCCCTGCGCCGACGGCGGCTCGGCGCCGCTCGACGACCATGCGCATTGAGCGGCGCCAGGCGATGCCGGGCCCGCGTTTCCCACACCGAAGCATGAGAAACGCGGCGCCAAATCAGTCCAGGTTCTGCTCGTCCACCTTCCAGCGGCCACCGTCGCGAACCATCATCACGCGGCCGGCATAGACACCGCCGTAGCGACCCGGGCCCTCGACCCTGATTTGCGCTCGATCACCGTCGATCCAGCCGCCCAGCACGGTGACCCGGACCGGCTTGTGCAGGGCCTCGGACTCCAGCGCCTTGGCGATCTCCTTCTCATCCTCGGCCCAGGCGAACACCCAGCCACGGCTCTCGGTCATCGCCGCCTTGACACGCTCGACGTCACCCTTGGCCAGCGCCTCGATGTAGGCGCTGTAGGCCTTGCCCGGTTCAGCGCCGCCCGCCGGCAGGGGTTGCCCCGGATCCGTGAGCTCCACCAGGGCCACGTCGAAACGGAAATCGGCCTCGTAGGTCTTGTCGAAGAACTCCTTGGGCGCCAGTTTCCAGCTGCCTTTCACGCGGCCGCCCTCGATGGCGATGCGCTCGTCGCCGTTGCCGCTGGTATTGAAGCCACCCGGCGACACGAACAGGTGCGAGATGGTGAAGTTCCCGCCGTCCTCTTCCAGGCTGAGCTGCAGGTAGGGATCGCCGTAGGAAAGCTGGCCGGTGAGGGCGTCCAGCGGGCGCATGTTGCCCTGCGCGGAGGCGGCATCCAAAGGCTGGGCCGAAAGGACCACGCCGAGCTTTTTCGATCCGGGACGATCGGGATCGTCCCAGCGGATGGCGACACCGTGGCTGAACTCGGCACGCTCGTCGCCGAAACGGAAGAATCCGCCAGCCTCGCTGGCGAAGGGGGCGCTCATCGGCGCCATCAGGATCAAGGCGGCGGCAGCGCCTGCCGCCCAGTTGGATCGCAGCTTCATGGTCTTGGACTCCCCATCCGCACCGTGCGGAGTATCTCGGTCGCTCCCTTTAACGTGGAAAGGCGGCCGAAGGGACCATCGCCTCAGCCCTGCCTGAGCAATGCGCGCAAGTCGATGATGGCGGCGTTGGCGCGCGAGATGTAATTTGCCATGACCAGCGAATGGTTGGCGGTCAGACCGAAGCCGGAGCCGTTCAGGATCATCGGGCTCCACACGGTTTCCTGGGTCGCCTCCAGTTCGCGGATGATCTGGCGCAGTGACACCAGCGCGTTCTTGCGCTCGAGCGTCGGCGCGAAATCGTGCTCGATGGCCTTGAGGAAATGGATCAGCGCCCAGCAGGTGCCGCGCGCCTCGTAGAACACGTCGTCGATCTCGGTCCACGGCGTCTGCACCAGCAACTGCTGCGGCGCGGCCGTTGCCCGCGTGGCGTCCGTCTCACCGCCGAGGTCGGTGTTGACGCGAACCCGGCCGACGCTGGCCGACAACCGCTGCGACAACGAACCCAGGCGCGCCGACACCAGCCCGAAGTAGTTGGTGAGGTTGTCGGCACGGGCGAAGAACTGGGCGTCGCTGCGGCCCTCGTCGGCGAGCCGGTCGAGGTAGGCATCGAGGTGGCGCAGCGCGCGCCGGTACTCGCGCTCGGTCGGCGGAAACAGCCACGAGTCGCTGTTGAAGTTGAGCAGCGGCTCGGCTTCGCGCAGGTCGACATCCTCGGCCGATTGGGTCTGCGAGCGCGCCAGGTCGTTGCGCAGGGCGCGGGCGAGATCGCGCATCTGCTGCACCACGCCGAATTCCCAGTTGGGCACGTTGTCGAGCAGCAGCCCCGGCGGAAACATGTCGTTGCTGAGATAACCGCCACGCTTGTCGAGCAGCGTGGTACCGACGTGGATCAGGCTGTGCGTGGTGACGTAGCCGGTCACCAGGCGCTGGTCACGCGCCTCGGCACGGGCCTGTGCCACCGCAACCACGTCGAAGCGCGCCGGATAGTGATTGCCCCACCACAGCATCAGCGCCAGGTTCGCCAGCACATAGACGGCAAGCACCGACAGCACGATGCGGCTGCGCCAGCCGAGGCGGCCGAGGGCAAGACGGAAGCGGTTGAGAAGGTTCATGGGTGCAGCATAACGCGGAGGAGGGCGCACCTCCTGTGCCGGAGGTCCAAGGGCCTTCTTGAACCCTGTCTTTTCCGGGTGACCACACATTTCCCTGCCGGTGCGCCTGCGACGCGGCTTGTCGTGTCGTCCTTCCGTCCTCCGCCTGGCCACCCGCTCAAGTGGGCATGCTCGCATTCTCATGTAGGAGCTGCGAAAGCTGCGACCGCGACGTGTCGGCATTTGCCAGTTCTTGTTTGGTGCGGCTGCGGCGCGGCTTGTTGTGTCGTCCATGACGAGGGTTCCGTCCGCCCTCCGGCGGCCGGGTCACTTTTCTCTGCTCGTCCAGAGAACAGTAACCAAAAGAGAGGACGCCCCGGTGGCGCGCTTCCTGCACGTCCTGTGCAGGAAGTGCGCGTGGGGCCTACGGAGGTCTGTCGACGGTCCATCCCTGGCCCGACGACAGACTGGCCGCCTTCCTGGCGGCCACCCTTCGGGCTTTTCCCTCCGGCCCCCGCCGCGCCACAGGGTCCCCGGGTGCACGAACCCGGCATCCTGCCTGGACGTAGATTCTTGTTGTAGGAGCGCACCCTGTGCGCGACCTTGCCGCAGGGGTCGCGCACAGGGTGCGCTCCTACAGAAGAGCCGCAAGTCGCAGCGCTCCTGCTTTGCGCGCCCGGGAGGGCGCGTCGCTCTTCGGGTCCCCTCTGGAGCGGCGGGCGGCCTGTGAAAAGGCCCCGTAGGGGTGGCGCACACGATGTGCGCCAGTCCGGCGTCAGGGCAGGATGCCCTGTCGGCGGACCCCACAGGCCGCACGCGGACCTGGAGGGCAGGAGCCCGGAAGGCGCGCAAGCGGGGCGTCTTTTCTCTTGGTTACTTCTCTTTGGACGAGCAAAGAGAAGTGACCCGGCCGCCGGGAGGCGGACGGAACCTATGTCATGGACGACACAACAACCCGCTCCGCAGGCGCTCCGAACACGAACAGGAATACACCGGCACGCCGCGGTCGCAGCTTTCGCAGCTCCTACACAGAGACAACCGCGCGAGCACGTTGCAGTAACCCGGCCGCCGGGAGGCGGACGGAACCCACGTCATGGACGACACAAGCAACCCGCGCCGCAGGCGCAGCGATCATCCCGATCGGTACACCTCGCCACCCTGCTCGCGGAACTCGCCGGCATTCTCGGCCAGACCCTTCTCCAGCGCCGCTTGTGCGTCGACACCTTGCTGCGCGGCGTAGTCGCGCACCTCCTGGGTGATCTTCATCGAGCAGAACTTCGGGCCGCACATGGAGCAGAAGTGGGCGACCTTGTGCGCCTCCTTGGGCAGGGTGGCGTCGTGATATTCGCGGGCGCGCTCGGGGTCGAGGCCGAGGTTGAACTGGTCGTCCCAGCGGAACTCGAAGCGCGCCTTGCTGAGCGCGTTGTCGCGCGCCTGGGCGCCGGGGTGGCCCTTGGCCAGGTCGGCGGCGTGGGCGGCGATCCTGTAGGCGATCAGGCCTTCGCGCACATCGTTGCGGTCGGGGAGCCCCAGGTGCTCCTTGGGCGTCACGTAGCAGAGCATGGCGGTGCCGAACCAGCCGATCATGGCGGCGCCGATGGCGCTGGTGATGTGGTCGTAGCCGGGCGCGATGTCGGTGGTGAGCGGCCCCAGCGTGTAGAACGGCGCCTCGCCGCAGACCTTGAGCTGGCGCTCGACGTTTTCCTTGATCAACTGCATCGGCACATGGCCAGGACCCTCGATCATCACCTGCACGTCGTGCTTCCAGGCCACCTGGGTCAACTCGCCCAGGGTATCGAGCTCGGCGAACTGGGCCTCGTCGTTGGCGTCGGCGATGGAGCCCGGGCGCAGGCCGTCGCCGAGCGAGAAGGCCACGTCGTAGGCCTTCATGATCTCGCAGCATGCTTCTGGCAGGCCTGCTCAGTCCGGCACCGATACTGGCGATGGGAAGCGCCTTCACCTACCAGGGCACCCTGGAGGATCAGGGCCAGCCCGCACACGGACTCTATGACTTCCAGTTTCGACTGCTGAATTCGAACTTCACCCAAGTCGGCACCACGCTTCCCTTCACCGCGGTACCGGTCAACCAGGGTGTGTTCACCGTCGAGTTGGATTTCGGTCCCAGCGTCGGTCTCTTTCCGGGCGAGTTCGTGCGCTACCTGGAGATCGGCATTCGCCCGCAAGGCTCCAGCGATCCTCACGAGGTGTTGTCGCCGGTGACTCAGCTGCATCCGGTGCCTTTTTCCCGGCGCGCCGAAGCGGTGAGCAATGCGGCCATCAACAACGCCGCACTGGCCGACGGCGCGGTCAGCAACTGGGTGCTGGGCGACAATTCGGTGAACAGTCGAGTCCTGGGATTCAGCGCTGTAGAGACAGACAATCTCGCCAACCTGGCCGTGACCACGGCCAAGCTCGCGAACACCGCGGTCACAGCGGGCAAGATCGCCGACGGCACAGTCACCAATGCCAAGCTCGCCAACGGCGCCGTGACCAATAAGCGGATCGCCAGCAACACGATCCGACTGGGTCGGATGGCCGGCATCTTCTTCAATGCCAACATCGGCAGCGTCACCTTGCTGGGCAATGCATGCGCTGACTTCGATCTCCCGATTTCCGGGACCCAGGTGGGCGACATTCCCTTCGTCGCCATGCAGGGCTCCATCGCCCTGCCTGCCGGCATGAGCGTGACGGCATTGCGCGTACCCAGCGCGAACATGATGCAGATTCGCGTGTGCAACCACGCCGGCGTCACGCGCTCATGGACCAGCCTCCCTGTCATCTTCATGACGCTGCGCTGAGGTCCACGTCTGCCGGGACCGATCGCCGGCTTCGTGCAGGCGGACTGGGCGCTCGCGGAGGGTTGCGCTCCTGCAGTTCACCCATTCTTGCAGGAGCGCACCTGCGCGCGATTGAGCGAGCGCGGACGGGCGATCCTGCTCCGACCGAACCGCTGCACATCAACAACCGATCAGACGCTCTTTCAGTTCATGTCGGGCATGCGCGAGATGGGGGCACAGCCATAGTCGAGCGTCATTGGGAGCAGGCGCTCTGTTGGCGCCGCCTCAGTGTGCTGACGCCACCAAGGAGCCTTCGATGCGCCGCATGGTCCTCCCAGCGATCTTCCTGTTGTCGGCTGCGGCCTCGTCCGCCAGTCCCGTCCGTCTGTCCGACGGCGAGGGCCAAGTGCTGATCTACCCATACTTCACGGTCAATGCCGGACTGGACACCCTGCTCCAGGTCAGCGAGCTGCGCGGTGCTGGCACGCACCCGCCTGAGCACCCGCTTCAACCTCGAGTCGATCATCGACGGCAGCAGCGAATGGGTCATCAACTTCCCCACCAAACGCTTCTACACAGACAATCGGCCCGGAGGTCCCCTGCCCGGTAACCAGGCCATCGCCCCATTTCCCAGGCTATTCCGTGGTGACGAGCCGCTGATGTCGGAGGCCCTGGCCGGCGGCGCCTGCACGCTGCAACGCATGGAGTTCCGGGATCGTGAAGGCCGGTTGGCATACGACCCGGAACCGAGCCTGTGCTTCGGCGGCGATCCGCGCTGCGGACCGGCGCGGCTTGCCACCTGCCATGTGACGCAGGCGATGGCCGTCGGCCAGGCGGTGAGCGCGTCTGCCACGACGCCGCTACTGGGCTCGCTCCGGCAGGCCCGGTATTCGCAGGACACACTTTCCACTCTGGGGGGGACGCAGCCTCCGTCGCTGATCCCTGCGGGCAATCTGTCGGCGGGCTACGGCAGCGTCATGTTCGAGGGCGCCATGCGTCCGTCGCTGGAGGGTATCGTGCCGCAAGGCCTGCCGGTGATCGCGCTCGGCCGCAAGCGACTTCGCGCCGGGGACGTGCAGCCGGGCGTACTGGCAAACTACGCCTCGGCTCTGTTTCACAGCGGCTACAGCGAGGTGATCGTCGAAGCGCAGTGACGCCCAAGGCCGGGATTCGGGCTCGAATGGGGCGTTCGAATGAGGACCCGCGATCCTGCACATGACGCACAGTGGCAGATCAAGACTTGAAACCCGCGCTGACCCCGCGCGTCTGCGCTGATCCGTGAGCCGGCGCGACCGAGACCCCCGCGCACGTCGGCGCGCGGCAGACAGTTCAATTCACCGGCGCCTCGAAGCCATCGGCGAAAATCCCGTCGGGAAGCGCCGCTGACGGCTCGATGCCGCCCCAAAACCCGCCGGTAATGGCGAATGCACCGCCGCTGGACGGCTGCAGCGGATCGGCATCGGCCTGGCCGATGGTGCCCCGAATGCTGAACGCGCCGCCGCTGGAACGGCCGCCGCCGGCGGCGATGACGTGGCGCGGAACATCAAGGTCGGGCGCGCCCTTGCCCTCGGCCTCGGTGGGCGTCGCCGCCATGACCGTCGTCCCGAGCACGCCCGCGGCAGCCACGAGCAGCGCGATCACCATGCACGGTGCAATCGCCGCCGCAGCCAAACCTCCGCGGAACTGCCTGACGCTGCCATGCGAGGCCAGCCCGCGCCGGCGCATCAGCGGCAGCCCAGCGAGCCGCACGCGGCGACCATCGCCACGCTGCTGCTGCTGTCGGTGTAGGCGATCACCGGCAGGCCCTGGCTGCCGATGCCGATGCTTGTGGAGAAGCCCACGCTGTCGGCCGGGCTGTGCACGGTGCTGCGGCTGGACCGGGTCGCGATGCTCGACCCGGTGCAGCTCGCATTGCTGCAGCGGGCGACCTTGAGGCTGCCGGCCGTGGCGTCGCGGTAGCTGATCACCGGCCGGCCGTCGCTGCCGATGGCAAGGGAGGAGGAATGGCCGACGTTGCTGCCCATGCCGTCGATGATGGAGATCGTGGCGGCACCGGTGCAGGCGGCGTTGGCGCACTTGGCAACCTTGAGGGTGCCGGCCGTGGCGTCGCGGTAGCTGATCACCGGCAATCCGTCGCTGCCGATGGCGAGGGAAGAGAAACTGCCCACGGTGTTGGCCGAGCTGTCGACGGTGGTGATGCTGGCGGTGCCCAGGCAGTTGATGTTGGGGCAGCGGGCCACCTTGAGGGTGCCGGCCGTGGCGTCGTGGTAGCTGATCACTGGCAGCCCGTCGTTGCCGATGGCGAGGGATGTGTACTGGCCGACAAGGTTGGCCGAATCGTCGACCGTGGTGACGAAGGCCGTGCCGGTGCAGTTCGCATTGGCGCAGCGGGCAAACTTGAGAGCGCCTGACCCGTAATAGCTGATCACCGGCACCCCGTCATTGCCGATGGCAATGGCGTTGAAGTCGCCTACCGGGAACGCGGTGTCGATGAAAGTGAGGGTTGCGCTGCCCGTGCAGGCGGGATTGGCGCATTTGGCAACCCGGAGGCGGTAGAGGTTGCCGGTGTTGGCGTAGGTGTAGGCGATGACCGGCAGGCCATCGTTGCCGACGGCGATCGACGTGCGGAAGCCGCTGGCCTGAAGGGTGTTCCAGGTTTCAACGGTACTGATGGTGGCGGCCCCGGTGCAGGCGGCGTCGGCGCATTTGGCAACGTAGAGGGCGCCGGACCGACTGGAAAAGCTGATTACCGGCAGCCCGTCGTGGCCGATGGCGAGGGATGTGAATCCACGTCCGCCTAGGCCGCTGCTGTCAATGTCAAGGACGCCGAGGATGTTCAGCCCCGGCAGGTCCTCACACAACACCGATCCATCCGCATTGATGCCGCGCAGGTAACTGCCGAGCGAGCAGCTGCCGCCGATCCTTGCCTGCACCTGTGCGCTGTTGATCTGCGCCAGCCCTACGCCGCCATCGGCGATGCCGATGGTGCCGCTGGCAGTGATCGTGCCGCCCGCAAGACCTGTCCCCGCAGAGATGCTGGTAACCGTGCCGGCGCCGCCGACGGCATCGGTGCCGCAGACCACGCTGCCGTCGGCATTCACCGATCGCACGTATTGGCCAATCGCGCAGCCGGCACCGATCCGGGCCTGCACCTGGGCGCTGTTGATCTGAGCCAAGCCTACGCCGCCGTTGGCGATGCCGATGGTGCCGCTGGCGGTGATCGTGCCGCCCGCAAGACCTGTCCCCGCAGTGATGCTGGTAACCGTGCCGCCGCTGTCATTGTCGATGCCGTCGGCGAAGCCGGGCGGCACCCCGGTCAGTCCCGACCACGGCGCCTCACTCGCCACGTTGGCGCGCAGAGCCTCCGGTGTCGGCCGCACCAGCTGGCGCGGCGTCAGGACGGTGTAGCTGCCGGCGCTGGCACCCGGCCGCACCCGCAGCTCCAGGAACCGCTGCTGCCCGGCGAAGGGTTCGGCGCCGAAATCGAGCGCGATGGTGAACAACCCGTCCTCGACCGGCACATCGTCGAGATCCTCCGTACACGCCAACGCGCCCCCCCCGTCGAATGCAGCGAACAGGCAGACCTGAAAGTCGTACAGCCCGTTGGCCGGCTCGCCAGAATCGGTGAGCTGGCCCTGGTAGGTGAAGGCTGTGCCCAGCGGCTGGGCATCGACCTTGGCCACCAGAACACCCGCCATGACAACGGCGACAAGCGCCCGTCCGGATCGACGGAGGCGGTCGCGGGTCGCACGGGTTGTCGTGCGAAGCGGCCGCGGCCTGGAATCTTGATCGAGGTACGACATGGGCGGCTCCACTGGGATACGAGGCGGCGCGGTTCAACCCAGAGCCCGGCCAAAGGACCGCGCATGGTCGCGTCACATTCCCCAACGCAAGAAGCGTGACCAGGGGGACACCGAACCAACGATGCGCGAGGGGTATAGGAAGTTCAAACGCCCTTTCCGGAGAGTCTGGCGAGTACACGGCGGCCGCGCAATCGTCGGTTGGGGCTCGGATCAGAGGTCCGCGCGTGGGATTTCGGCTTCGCGGGGCCGCGAAGCGGCACAGTCCGGGGCGATTCCTCACCGATTCCCGTCAGCGGGCCGAGCGCAGCCTTGCGGGGCATGGTGGCCGCATCGTGTCGTCTTCCAGTTTTCCCCCTCGGCAGCGTGACCGGGGGGCACACGCGGCTTGCGCCGGCGGCGCGCGCGCTGCGGGCCGGTAGTGCGCTTCTTCACGCGCACCGTGCTTCTCGAAGTGGGCCAGGATGGCGCGGATAGCGGTGGGTACCACGATGCTGGCGACGATCCGCACAGCGCCGTCGCAGTGGATGCAGGTGCTGACGTCGATGCCAACCAGAGTCGCCTGGAGCGATCTGGAACAGCCGAAGCTGGCCCGAAGGGCGTAGGGCAGGATGCCCGGAGTACCACGCGCTTGAGGCGTTGCGCCCAGGTCATGCCGCAACGGCGCTGGTCGGGGGTGCGTTCGTCACGGCTCGCCTTGGTCGATTCCCCGTCGGTCGCAGGCCGCTTCCCGCGCCCCGATGGCGTCAGCTGTGATCGCAGGCTGGCGTTTGCTGCAAACACGCCGTGGAACCGGGTGAGGTGGGCGCGTGGTGGCGGGACCAGTGCCGCCAGCTTGGCGATCAAGTCCACCGGCTCAAACTCGACGTGCGTGGTGCCGTTCCGCCACGGGGTCTTGAGTTCGTACCGTACCCTGCCCTGCGATGAGATCGACTGCCGCTTCTCGCTGATCGCTGGGCGCGTGATGTACCGGCACAGCTTTTCCAGCTTCTGGCTCTCATGTGCCTCGGCGGCCACACCGGCATGCAGCGAGAAACCGCCCACCCTGCCGGCTTCGCCCTCCAGCGGACCGGCGTCGCCGGGCAGCGTTTGCAGGGTGACGACCTTGCGCTCGGCGCGGCCTGGGACGACGCCGTCGCACCCGAAACTGCGGGAGACGCTGCCTCGCTTGATGCGCACCGCGCAGTTCGCAGCGGTCCGCCTGCACGACGTGCGCGCCTGGTGGCCGCGCTTGCTCCGCAACAGGCTCAGGAAGTGAGGGGGAGGCCCATGGGGCCACCCCCTCTGGTGCTACTTCGTCAGGTCCTTGATGTCTTCCTTGATGTCGCCATAGCCGCGCTGAATCTTGCCCGCAGCCTGTTCCGCCTTACCCTTGTCCGCGAGTTTGCGGTTGCCCGTCATGGCCCCGGCGGCCTCCTTGACCTTTCCCTTGGCTGTCTTCATACGGCCCTTTACCTGGTCTTTGTTCATGGTCTTCTCCTAAGCTGCTGTTCGCGGAAACGCCGGAACGCCACGGCGACCGGCTGCCCTGCAAAGCAGATCCCGCCATACCGGCTCCGCGGGAGCAATCTACCCTCGCATGCGGCGTGCATCTGTGCGTTAGCGAACCCGCATTCGGTCCCGGGCCTCCCGGTCAGAAACGTCATGAGGTGTCTTCACGCGGGTCTTGCGTCGAACCCAGGACCTCGCAGCAGAATGGCTTCGACCCTGGTTCCGGATCATGGCGAAACGATGCACGGCTGAAGTCGATTGAAGCCGCACGCCACGACGTTGGCTACAACCATGCCTCAGCGACGTCCAGCGCGGCCGGCATCCTGGCCTTCTGCGCGCTCGGCCTGACGGCGGTGTGGTTCATCGTCCGCCGCTCGAAGCCAAAACTGTAGGAGCCGGCCTGCCGGCGACGCGGGCCCTTCAGCATTCCTCAGCCCCGGGTGCCGACAGGCACACGGGTCGCGCACAGGTGCGCTCCTACAACCGACATTGTGCGAATGTCGGAAGTGCTGCGCTTCAGTCTCGCCGATACACCTGCGCGCCAGCCGCGCGGAACTCGCCGGCCTTCTCGGCCAGGCCCTTCTCCAGCGCCGTCTGTGCGTCGACACCTTGCTGCGCGGCGTAGTCGCGCACCTCCTGGGTGATCTTCA
>DAOMOD010000132.1:0-11953 GCA_035444205.1 Lysobacteraceae bacterium | reverse complement strand
CGTAGGGCGAGAGTTCCACGCTTACCCTGTCTCCCGCAAGCACGCGGATGCGGTCGCCAGCAACCTCCACGGTGGCCACCGGCCAGGGCAGGAAGGCGCGTACGCGCGCCGCAAGCTCGGTGGCCGGGCGCGATGGATCGAGCGCAGCCTCGGCCTTGTCCAGCTTGCGCGCATAGGTCACACCCACCTCGGACTGGGCTTGGGCGGCGGGCAGGCGTCCCTCGCGCAGCGCGGCCAGGCCTTCGCGCAACAGGTCGGCACCCATCGCCGCCAGGCGATCATGCAGGCTGCCCGCGGTTTCCTCGTCGCCGATCGGTGTGGCCCGGCTGAGCAGCACCGGGCCGGTATCGAGGCCTGCTTCCATCTGCATCAGGCACACTCCGGTCTTCGCGTCGCCAGCCTCGATGGCACGCTGGATCGGTGCCGCGCCGCGCCAGCGCGGCAACAGCGATGCGTGCACGTTCCAGCAGCCGTGCGCGGGGATGGCCAGTACCCGGCGTGGCAGGATCAGTCCGTAGGCGACCACGATCATCAGGTCCGGCCCAAGTTCGGCCAGCGCGGCGCGGGCCTCGACGGTCTTCAGCGTGACCGGCTGGCGCACCTCGATGCCGGCCTGAAGCGCCACCTGCTTGACCGGACTGGGCGTCAGCGCGCGTCCGCGGCCGGCCGGTCGATCCGGCTGCGTGTAGACGGCGAGCAGCGTGTCCGGGCCTTCGAGCAGCGCACGCAGGGCGGGCACGGCGAAGTCCGGCGTGCCCGCGAACACCAGGCGAAGCGGCTTCACCTGCCGCCGCTCAAAGCACGTGGTCGGCCGTCAGTGCGGCCTCGGCGGCACCCTGACGGCGCTGCTTCTCCAGGCGCTTGCGCACCATCTCGCGCTTCAACGGGGACAGGTAATCGACGAACAGCTTGCCGGCCAGATGGTCCATCTCGTGCTGGATGCACACGGCCAGCAGGCCATCGGCATCGATCTCGAAGGTCTCGCCCTGGCGGTCCCTGGCGCGCACACGCACGCGGTCGGCGCGGCTTACGTCGGCGTAGCTGCCGGGAACCGACAGGCAGCCCTCCTGGTACACCTTCGACCCCTCGGACTGGACGATCTCGGGATTGATGAAGACCATCGGCGCCGACTGGTCCTCGGACACGTCCAGCACCAGCAGGCGCTTGTGGACATTGACCTGGGTCGCGGCCAGGCCGATGCCGGGGGCGGCGTACATGGTCTCGAACATGTCGTCGACGAGACGGCCCAGGGCGGCGTCGAACACGGTCACCGGCGCGGCGCGGGTGCGCAGGCGCGGGTCGGGGAACTCAAGGATGGTCAGTTTCGCCATGGGCCATAGTCTAACCCGAAGGGAATGGTCCGCCGGACCCCGAAAAGGGGGTGGATTTCACCGTTCGGAGGTTTTGAGCTACACTCAGTTATCGCGGGGAATCAGGGAATTGCCGGCTATGCTTAAAAAATTGCTTGCAGTTTTCGTGGGGTCGATGGTCGGGGCTCTTGCGACGCTGGGCGCGGTCGAACTGCGTGAGGGTCATCCGGACACCTACGTGGTGCAGAAGGGCGACACGCTGTGGGATATTTCCGCGCGTTTCCTGGACAAGCCCTGGCTGTGGCCGGAGATCTGGCAGGCCAACCCGCAGATCGAGAATCCGCACCTCATCTATCCCGGTGACGTGCTGAGTCTGGTCTACGATGCCGAAGGACGCGCGCGCCTGGTGCGCGACACGCGCAGGCTGTCCCCGCAGATCCGCTCCGAGCCCCTGGCCACGGCGATCAGGCCGGTGCCGCTCTCGGACATCGAGGGCTTCCTCAAGCGATTCCGCCTGCTCGACGAGGAGTCCTGGCGCCAGCAGCCTTACGTGGTTGCGCTCGAAGAGCATCGCGTGCGTGCCGCCGAGGGCCAGCTGATCTACGTGCGCCAGCTCCCCGACGACGCGCGGGTGGGCGAAGAGTTCGCCGTGGTCCGCCCCACCGCCGTGTACCGCGAATTGCCCACCACCTATCCCTGGCACAGCGCCCCGCGCAAACGCGTACGCGACGACTGGGACGGCACCGAGCGCTTTACCGTCAGCAGCGGCCTGTACTGGGTGTTCAAGAACCGGCCCTACCACGAAACCGTGGAAATTCTCGGCTACGAGGCCGTGGAAGTCGGCGTGGCCCGCGTCGCCAGTGTCGGCGACCCCGGTTCGCTTCTGCTGATGTCGGCCAGCGACGCGGTGCGTCCCGGCGACATCCTGCTGCCGGTCGACCACGCCCCCTTCGACTTCACCTACTACCCGCACGCGCCGGAGCGTGTGCCGGACAACATGCGCATCTTCGGCATGACCGAGGCGGTGGGCTTCGTTGGTCCCAAGCAGGTGGTGGCGATCAACCGTGGCGCCCGCGACGGCGTGGCCAATGGCCAGGTCTACGGCGCCTATACCGAAGGTCAGAAGGTACGTGACGACGTGCGCTACGCCCGCAACGACCTGCGTACCACCTTCGAGCCGTCGCGCGCCATGGTCCAGCTGCCGCCCGACTTCACCGGCAACGTGATGATCTTCCGCACCCACGAGCGCATCAGCTACGGACTGGTGATGGACGGCATCCGTCCGGTCAGGCTCTACGACGAGTTGCGCGCACCGCATTGACGTCGATGGGCGAAGAGCGCGAGCTCGAAGCCTGGTCCATCCTGCTGCGCGCGCCCGGACTCGGGCCGCGCGGCGTGCGCGGCCTGATCGACTGCTTCGGCAACGCACCCGCCGCAGTGACGGCGGGCGACCGCCGGCTGGCCGATGCCGGCGTACCGCAGGCCGCCCGCGCATTCATCGCCACACCGGACCGGAATCGCATCGCCGCCGACCTGGCCTGGCTGGCCGAGCCCGGCCACCATCTGATCCGCGCCGACAGCGAGGACTTCCCCGCCCTTCTGGCACAAAGCCCGCAGCCGCCCGCTGCGCTGTATGTCGACGGCGACCCCGACCTGCTCTGGCACCCGCAGATCGCCGTGATCGGCAGCCGCAACCCGAGCGCCGCCGGCCGCGACCATGCGCGCGCCTTCGCCGGTGCGCTGGCACGCTCCGGACTTCTGATCACCTCGGGCATGGCCGATGGCATCGACGCCGAGGCGCACCGCGCGGCGCTGGCCGCCGGACGCCCCACCATCGCCGTGGTCGGCAGCGGGGTGGACATTGTCTATCCACGCAAGCACCGCACACTGGCCGCCGAGATCGCCACGGCGGGCGCGGTGGTCAGCGAGTTCCCGCTCGGCGTCGAGCCGCGCCCCGACCACTTCCCGCGGCGCAACCGCATCATCGCCGGTTTGAGCCTCGGCACCCTGGTCGTGGAGGCCAGTCTGCGTTCCGGCTCGCTGATCACCGCACGTCTGGCCAGCGACGCCGGTCGCGAAGTGTTCGCCCTGCCGGGCTCCCTGCACAATCCCATGGCGCGCGGCTGCCATCGCCTGATCCGCGACGGCGCCCGCCTTGTGGAGACCGCCGACGAGATCGTCGGCGAGCTGGAGCCGCTCGCCGCGAAGCTGGCCGGCATGCTGCGGTCAAGGCTTGAGAAAGCGGCGCCCGACCCCCACCCCGGTGCAGGCAGCACAGCGGACGAGGACGACGATGCCGACTACCGCCGCCTGCTCGACGCCCTCGGCCACGACCCGGCCACGGTCGACGAGCTGGTGACGCGCAGCGGTTTGACCGTCGAGTCGGTATCCTCCATGCTGCTCATGCTGGAATTGCAGGGACGGGTGGCTTCGGGTGGAGGGGGCCGCTATGTCCGCGCAGCCTGAAGCAGCGGTCCTTTACCGCATGCGAGCCTCTAGCTGATGAAAGAAAACGTGCTCGACGTCCTGCTCTACCTGTTCGAAAACTTCATCATCGACGACCCCGAAAGCGGGCGCGACCGCGACTCCCTCCAGACCAGCCTGCTCGAAGCCGGCTTCAATCCCGCCGAGATCAACAAGGCCTTCGACTGGCTCGACGAGCTGGCCGAGCAGCGTCCTGCCGGCGAATTGGCGTTCGGTCCCACCGGGCCGGTGCGCGTCTACGCCGAGGAAGAGACGCGCTGGCTCGACGCCGAGTGCCGCGGTTTCATGATGTTCTTGGAGCAGAACGGCATTCTCGACGCCGCGCGCAGGGAACTGGTGGTGGAGCGCGTGCTGGCGCTGGATGCCGGCGATTTCGACCTCGACGATCTGAAGTGGGTGGTGCTGATGGTGCTGTTCAACCAGCCCGACCAGGAGGCCGCCTGCGCGTGGATGGAGAACCACCTGTTCGAGAGCGTCGACGCCGAGCACTGAGGCGTCGGCCAGCCCCCTGACCGGCCGCGCTGCCGCGAGCCAAACCGTCGGGGGCTATTGACAGCGCCGCTCAGGCATGAAATGTCTGAAAAAAGGCGCGCCCGCGGGCGCGAGGGATCAATCGGTGCCGAAGGTCGGCATCACGCTGCGGCGTAATGCCGTGATCGCGGGGACATCCATGGCGAAAAACCTACTGATCGTCGAGTCGCCGGCCAAGGCCAAGACGATCAACAAATACCTCGGCAAGGACTTCCAGGTGCTGGCCTCCTACGGCCATGTGCGCGACCTGGTGCCGCGCGAGGGCGCAGTCGACCCGGACGACGGCTTCGCCATGCGCTACGAGGTCATCGACAAGAACGAGCGCCACGTCGACGCCATCGCCAAGGCGGCGGCCAAGGCCGATGCGCTGTACCTCGCCACCGATCTCGATCGCGAAGGCGAGGCCATCTCCTGGCACATCACCGAAATCCTGCGCGAGCGCGGCCTGCTCGACGGCAAGGACGTGCACCGCGTGGTGTTCTCCGAGATCACCCCGCGCGCCATCCGCCAGGCCGTGGCCGAGCCGCGGCCGCTGTCGCACAACCTGGTCGACGCGCAGCAGGCGCGCCGCGCGCTCGACTACCTGGTCGGCTTCAACCTGTCGCCGGTGCTGTGGCGCAAGGTGCAGGCCGGGCTGTCGGCCGGCCGCGTGCAGAGTCCGGCGCTGCGCATGATCGTCGAGCGCGAGGAGGAGATCGAAGCCTTCGTGCGCCGCGAATACTGGAGCATCGAAGCCGCGCTCAACCACCCCAAGGGCGACCTTGGCGCACGCCTGGTGCGGCTCGACGGGCGCAAGTTCGAGCAGTTCGACCTCACCAACGAGACCGACGCCCTGGCCGCACGCGAGCGCCTGCTGCGCGCCGCCGGCGGCGTGCTGGAGGTGTCCGAGGTCACCCAGAAGGAGCGCAAGCGCCGCCCCGCGCCACCGTTCACCACCTCCACCCTGCAGCAGGAGGCCTCGCGCAAGCTCGGCATGGGCACCAGTCGCGCCATGCGCATCGCCCAGGGCCTGTACGAGGGCGTGGCGCTCGGCGATGAAGGCGTGCAGGGCCTGATCACCTACATGCGCACCGACTCGGTCAGTCTGTCCGGCGACGCGCTCGGCGAGCTGCGCGAGGTCATCGCTCGCCAGTTCGGCAAGGACGCCCTTCCCGAGCAGCCGAACTTCTACAAGACCAAATCGAAGAACGCCCAGGAGGCGCATGAGGCGATCCGCCCGACCTCGGCGGCGCGCACCCCGGCCAGCCTGGCCAGGTACCTCAATCCCGACCAGCTCAAGCTTTACGAGCTGATCTGGAAGCGCACCGTGGCCTGCCAGATGATTCCAGCCACGCTCAGCACCACCGCGGTCGACTTCGCCTGCGGCAGCGAGCACGGCTTCCGCGCCACCGGCACCACGGTGATCGATCCCGGCTTCCTCGCCGTCTACGAGGAAGGGCGCGACCAGAAGAATGCCGAGGAGGACGACGAAGGCCGCCGCCTGCCGCCGCTGGTCAAGGGCGAGAAGCTGCCGCTCAACGACATCCTTGCCGCGCAGCATTTCACCGAGCCGCCGCCACGCTACAGCGAAGCCAGCCTGGTGAAGGCGCTGGAAGAGCATGGCATCGGCCGTCCATCGACCTATGCCGCCATTATCCAGACCTTGCTCAACCGCAAGTACGTCGAACTCGACAGCCGCCGCTTCCGGCCCTCGGATGTCGGGCGTGCGGTCAGCAAGTTCCTGTCCGGCCACTTCACCCGCTATGTCGACTACGACTTCACCGCCAGGCTCGAGGACGAACTCGACGCGGTGGCGCGCGGGGAGGAGGACTGGGTGCCTCTGATGCAGCGCTTCTGGGATCCGTTCAAGGCCCTGGTCGAGGACAAGATGGCCTCGGTCGACAAGGGCGAGGCCACCGGCGCGCGCGAACTCGGCGTCGATCCGGAAAGCGGCAAGCCGGTGTCGGTGCGCCTCGGCCGCTACGGACCGTTCGCGCAGATCGGCACCCGCGACGACGAGGACAAGCCGAAGTTCGCCTCGCTGCGGCCCGGCCAGAGCATGCACACCATCACCCTCGACGAGGCCCTGCACCTGTTCCTGCTGCCGCGCGATCTTGGCGAGGGCGACGAGGGCGAGACCATCAGCGTCGGCATCGGTCGCTTCGGGCCATTCGTGCGCCAGGGCAAGCTGTACGCCTCCATCAAGGGCGACGAAGACCCCTACACCATCACCCTGGAACGCGCCCGCGAACTGCTCGAGGAGAAGAAACGCTTCGAGGCCAACCGCATCATCAGGCAGTTCGGCGACGGCAGCCTGCAGGTCCTGAACGGCCGTTACGGCCCCTACGTCACCGACGGCGAAAAACTGGCCAGCGTGCCCAAGGGCCAGGAGGCCGAAGCGATGAGCGAGCAGGCCTGCCGCGACCTGCTTGCCGAGAAGGGCAAGCCGGTGAAGAAGCGCGGCGCAGCGAAGAAGGCGGCGCGCAAGGCACCGGCCAGGAAAGCTGCCACGAAGAAGGCGCCGGCGAAAAAGGCGGCCAGGAAAGCGACGAAGAAGAGCGCCGCCAGAAAATCTGCCAAGACCCCCTGAGCACCAACGGGCCGGTCGCGCACCAGTGCGCTCCTACAAGGCATCGCTTTCGTAGGAGCCCACCTTGTGGGCGACGCGGGCTACGCTACGAAGCGAAGGGCTGGTCGCCCACAAGGTGGGCTCCTACAGGGGATCGCTGTCGTAGGCACGCAATCGTCGGCGACAAGGCGACGGCTTCGAAGCCAAGCGACGATCAACCGCAAACCCGCTCTCGCACCCCGAAAAAAAGAGGCCCGCGCAAGCGGGCCTCTCGGGTGTCGCGTCCTGCAAGGTCCCCGTCTAGAAATCGAACTGCGCGCGCAGGTACCAGAAGCGGCTGCCCGGCAGGTCGTAGGTGGAAGCATCGTAACCGTTCAGCGAGCATGACACACAGATCGGCGGGTCCTTGTCCCACAGGTTCTGCACGCCCAGCGTAAGCCGCGTACCACGCAGCCACTCGATGTCCCAGCTCACCTGCACATCGTGGTAGGTGGTGCTGCCGAGGCGGTTGGTTCCGGCGGCCTGGTTGCTGCATACCGGGAACGCCGCCACCGGCCCACAGTCCTCGGTCAGCTTGCCGATGTGGCGCAGCAGGTAGGAAGCGCTCAACGCGCCGTGGCTCCACAGCATCTCCAGGTTGGAGGTCCATTCCGGGATGCCGCTGTCGTTCACCTCCACGCCTACGCCCTGCGGCTGCCGCGAACCATCGCCGGCAATGGCCTTGAAGTCGCTGACGAAGGTGTTCTGCCAGTTGAGCGCGAAACGACCCCAATCATTCTCCGGCAGGCTCCACAGGATGTTGAAGTCGAAGCCGTCGGTCTCGATGCTGCCGAGGTTCTGCAGGCGGTTGTTGAAGGTCTGGATGGCGCCGGTCGGATTGCGCACGATGCCCTGGCAGAACGGCGAGTCGGCGTTGCCGGAGGCGACGCAGTTGTTGAGCTGGGTCTGTGCGTCGATCGGGCCGATGGCGCCTTTCAGCTTGTGCCGGTAGTAGCTGACCTGAACATCGAAGCGGCTGGCCCAGTTCGAGTCGGAGGCGAAGCCCGGACTCCACACGAAGCCGAGCGTGGTGCTGTCCACCGTCTCCGGATCAAGCAGCGGGTTGCCGCCGGTGATCACACCGATCTGCGTGTTGGGCTGCTCGTAACCCTCCGGCACACCGAGCGCCCGGCAGGCCGCGCTCATCGGCACCTGCCCCGAGCAGGGATCGAAGATCACCGCATCGAAGCCGGAAGCGGAGCCGAACAGTTCGCCGATCGAAGGCGCACGGAAGCCTTCGGCGAAGGTGCCACGCAACAGGAACTGGTCGGAGAGCTGCCAGCGCAGGCCAAGCTTTCCGGTCGTCTCGCCGCCGAACGTGGAATAGTCGGAGTAGCGGCCGGCCAGGCTCAGATCGAGTCGCTGGCTGCCGGCGGCGTACAGCGGCGCATTGAGCTCCAGGTAGAACTCGTCTACGTCGTACTTGCCCGAAGTCGGTGCCGAAGGCACGCCGTTGTACTCGCCGGTGACCGTGAGGTTGTCGGGACGGTAGAAGCCCGCGAGCCTGCGGTGCTCGTAACCGGTCGCGAAGGCCAGTGGACCGGCTGGCAGATCGAACACATCGCCACTCAGGTTGGCCGAGATGACGTCAAGCTCGTTCTGGCTCTGGTCGCGCACCACCGGCTGGATGTAGGCCAGCATGTTCGGGGTGATCGAGCCGTTGCCGACCACATTCAGCGGCACACAGCCGGGTTCCGCGGCGCAGGCGGCGGGATCGCCCATGGCGATGGCGATGCGACGGCCGTTGTAGCTGCCGAAGTTGGTCTGGTTGGCGCGGTTCTCCGAGCGCACGTAGTTGAGGTCCCAGTACATACGGCGATGGCCGAGGTCGAACTGGCCCTCGAGGCCGGTGGCCACGTACCAGGTATCGGTCTCCTGGAAGAACAGGCGTGGACCGCCCTCGATCGGCCGCCGGCCGAGTAGAAGCAGCTCACCCTCGGCTGCATCAAGATCGACGCCGAACGGGTTGAACGGGTTGTCGGCCGACCAGAACAGGTTGTCCATGAAGAAGTTGGTCGGCACCAGCAAGCCGATGAAGAACGGCTCGGGAGCCGCGCGGTTGAGCGACTCGCGCTTGTTGTACAGGCCCTTCATGTACCAGGTGATGTTGTCGCTGACCTCGAAGCGGGTCTGTGCGAACAGGCTCTTGCGCTTGGAGGGCGTCAGCAGCAGGTTGAACAGCGCGTAGTTGAAGCGATCGGCGCTGGTGAAGCAGTGGAAGTCGTCGGTGCGCTCGCAGCCGGTCTGGTTGAAGTCGTAGAGCGGATTGTTGACGCCGGTGTTGGGCACGAGGTCCATGACGCTGCCGGTGCGCGGGTCGACGAAGATGAAGCGGCCGGCGGGAATCGCCGAGCTGCCGAAGGCCAGGCCGGTGCCCGGGATCGGCAGGCTGGACTGCTCGCGGTCGCCCGATTCGACTCCCTTCTGCTCGACGTAGCTTGCGCTCATGAAGAAGCTGAAGCGGTCGCCGCTGCCGCCGAAGGCCAGTTCGGCGTTGCTGGTTTCGCCATCGCCCTTGCTGAACTCGCCGTAGTAGGCGGTGGCACGCACACCGTCGAAGTCGCGGCGAGTGATGATGTTGACCACGCCGGCAATGGCGTCGGAGCCGTAGATCGAGGAGGCGCCGTCCTCGAGGATCTCGATACGCTCGATGGCCGCCATCGGGATGGTGTTGAGGTCGGTGGCCGCGCCGACGCCGGACGCCGAGGACTCGTTGACCCAGCGCAGCCCGTCGACCAGCACCAGCACGCGCTTGGAACCCAGGTGCCTGAGGTCGACCTGCGAGGAGCCGGCACCGACACCGCCGCCGTCCGGTGGGAAGCCGAAGTTGCCGCTGGAATTGAACTTGGTGTTGAGCGCGGAACCGCCGCCGGTCAGCCGCTGCAGAAGGTCGCCCACCGAGGTGATGCCGCTGCGCTCGATGTCGTCGCGGTTGATGATCATGACCGGCGCCTGGCCCTCGATATCTGCCTTCTTGATGCGCGATCCGGTGACCTCCACCCGGTCGAGCTGGCGCGCCTCATCTTCCTGTGCGATGGCCTTTCCCGCGGGAAGCGAGGCGGCAGCCAGCGCCAGGCACACGGCCACACACAGGCCGTTCCTGTGAACTGCATTCATGGTTGGTCTCTCCCAAGTTGATGGTGCCACCCGCGGCGGCTCCCCGTCGGCCGGGTGCGGGCGCCGACATTTGTAAAGAAACCGTTGGTTGCTGGCAAGCCCCCGATCAGGGTGCCGCCGCGCGGCGCTCAGCGCGCCGCATCCACCATGCGGCGCACGTCGTGAAGCAAGGCTGCTGCGTCGTAGACGATGCCGTCCTTGATCGTGTACCTGACACCGCCCACCCGCTCGGGCAGGTTGTCGGCAGACAGGCGCAAGTGGCCGGTGCCATAGAGCACCTTGAGGTTGGCCAGCGGGTTCTCGGCGATCACCACCAGGTCGGCGAGCTTGCCGACTTCGACCGAACCGATGCGGTCGGCCGCGCCGAGTGCCTCGGCGCCGGACAGGGTGGCTGAGCGCAGCACCTCCAGCGGATGAAAGCCGGCTTCGCGCAGCATCTCCAGCTCCTCGATGTAGCCGAAGCCGTAGACCTTGTAGATGTAGCCGGAATCGGAACCCACGGTGACGCGGCCGCCGCGGTTCTTGTAGTCGTTGACGAAGACCATCCAGCGCCGGAAATTGTCGCGCCATGCCACTTCCTCTTCAGTACCCCAGTCGAAGAAGAAACTGCCGTGGGCGGCGCGGCTGGGCTGGAAGAAGGCCCACAGGCTGGGCAGGGTGTAGTCGGCATGCCAATCGGCGTTGCGCGCGCGCATCACGTCGCGGGTGGCCTGATAGATGCCGAAGGTGGGGTTCAGGGTGAGATCCAGCGCGAGCATCTCCTCCATCACCGCGTTCCATGTATCCGAACCCGGCGCTGCCGCCTGTGCCCACAGCCGACCGGCCTCGGCAAAGCGGTGCTGTTCGTTCATGTAGTTGTAGTGCGGCGGATAGTCCTGCAGCGTGCGGTCCTCGAACAGCGCTTCGGGAAGCCCGTACCAGTGCTCCACCGTGGTCAGGCCCCAGCGTGCCGTGGTCAGGGCGTGGGTGCGGGCCACGTCCATCTGCGCGTGGTGGGCAGCCGAGCGCAGCCCCAATTTCGCGGCCTCCGCAAGCACCGCCTCGAAGATGTCCGGACGGTAGCCGAAGAACTTGACGCCTTCGGCGCCGCGCTTGGCCACGTCGCGCAGCCAGCGCCGTGCTTCATCAGGGTTGCGGAAGGGCCGCCCATGGCCCTGCCCGAAGAACACGTAGGGGTGGATGCGCGGCGCGGTGATGGTATTGCGTTCGCTGCGCGCCTTCTCGGCGAGGCAGAAGTCGAGACCATTGCCACAGCCGGGATCGCGCACCGTGGTGATGCCGTGGCCGAGCCACAGCTTGTACACGTACTCCGCCGGCGTGCCCTGCTGGGCGCCGCCGATGTGGCCGTGCAGGTCGACGAATCCCGGCAGCACGTAGTGTCCGGCAAGATCGATCTCGCGACCGCCGTCGGCAAGCTGCGGGCGCCGCGCGTCATCCACGGGCAGCCCCGGGTAACCGACCGTGCGGATGTCGGCGATGCGGTTGCCCTCGATGACGATGTCGACCGGCCCGGAAGGCGGTGCACCGGTGCCGTTGATGAGCGTGGCGCCGCGCAGGATGAGCTGCGGCCACGGCCCCTCACCTTCGCTGCGCTCGGGTGCCGGCTCGATGGCGGCATGGGCGAGCGGGGCAGCAAGGAGCAGGAGAGCGATGCGCAGCATGATCGGGGAATCCGGTGAGCGACAGGCAGTGTCGGAGGCGACGATTCTAAGCCGCCGCGCAAGCGCAGCGTGCAGCCGCGACGGCACATGCCCATGCGGGTGGCGCCTTTGCCCCGACACGGCCTTGCCACGAAGCGAAGGGACGGTCGCGGCTGAAGCCGCTCCTACAACAGCGCGGCCCTGTAGGAGGGGCTTCAGCCCCGACACCGGCATCGCTACGAAGCGAAGGAACGGTCGCGGCTGAAGCCGCTCCTACAACAGCG
>DAOMOD010000131.1:0-11997 GCA_035444205.1 Lysobacteraceae bacterium | reverse complement strand
GATCACCTCGATGTGCTTGTCGTTGATCTTCACGCCCTGCAGACGGTAGACGTCCTGGATCTCCTTGACCAGGTAGGCGGCCAATGGCTCGACACCCAACAGGCGCAGGATGTCATGCGGATTCGGCTCGCCATCCACCACGGTCTCGCCCTTTTCCACGTGCTCACCCTCGAACACGATGATCTGGCGATGCTTGGGGATCAGGATCTCGAGCTCGGATGCGTCCTCGGGATTGGTGATGACCAGACGCTGCTTGCCCTTGGTGTCCTTGCCGAAGCTGACCACGCCGGATTGCTCGGCCAGGATGGCCGGCTCCTTGGGTACGCGAGCCTCGACCAGCTCAACCACGCGAGGCAGACCACCGGTGATATCGCGAGTCTTGGAGGCCTCCTGCGGAATCTTGGCCAGTACGTCGCCGACACCGACTTCGGCCTCGGGCTCCATGGCGACCAACGCGCGCGGCGGCATGAAGTACAGCGCCGGCTGCTTGGTGCCGGGCAGCATGACTTCCTTGCCCTTGGCATCGACCAGACGGATCAGCGGGCGTGCGCCATGCAGGTCCTTGAGCTTCTTGCGCCCCAGGCGCTTGCCTTCCGGTGTGCGCATTTCCACCTCGCGCTCGCGCTCACCGGCGAAACGCTTGGGATCGATCACCTCGGTACTCTCCAGCCCGGTGAGATCGTCGCGCTTCTTCTGGAAGGTCACGCCCTCATAGAAGTCGACGAACTCGATGCGGCCGGCGCACTCCGACACCACCGGATGGTTATGCGGATCCCAGTTGGCGATCTGGCGCCCTGACTCCACCGGGTCGCCGTCGCGCACGCTGATCATGGCGCCGTAAGGCACCTTGTAGCGCTCGCGCTCGCGACCGGAGTTGTCCAGCACCGACACCTCACCGGCTCGCGACACCGCCACCAGATGGCCGGCAGCGTGCTGCACCGTCTTGATGTTGTTGAACTTGATCTTGCCTGTGGTCTTGACGGTAACGCTGTCCACCGCGGCGGTACGCGAAGCAGCGCCGCCGATATGGAACGTACGCATGGTCAGCTGCGTACCCGGCTCACCGATCGACTGCGCGGCGATGACGCCCACTGCCTCGCCGATATTGACCTCGTGTCCACGCGCGAGATCGCGACCATAGCACTTGCCGCAGACACCAAAGCCGGCTTCGCAGGTGATCGGCGAGCGTACTTTGATCGACTGCACGCCTGCCGACTCCAGCCGCTCCACCCACGCCTCGTCGAGCAGGGTGTTGCGGGTGACGATGGGATCCTCGTCGTCGCCGGGCAGGAACACGTCCTCGGCTACCACGCGACCGAGTACGCGATCGCGCAGCGGCTCGACCACGTCGCCACCCTCCACGATCGGCACCATGGTGATGCCGTGCTCGGTGCCGCAGTCAACTTCAGTAACCACCACGTCCTGGGCCACGTCCACCAGTCGCCGGGTCAGATAACCCGAGTTGGCGGTCTTGAGCGCGGTGTCAGCCAGTCCCTTGCGCGCGCCGTGGGTGGAGATGAAGTACTGCAGAACGTCCAGGCCCTCGCGGAAATTGGCCTTGATCGGGGTCTCGATGATGGAGCCGTCCGGCTTGGCCATCAATCCGCGCATGCCGGCCAGCTGACGTATTTGCGCCGCCGAGCCGCGGGCTCCGGAGTCGGCCATGATGAACACCGAGTTCATCGACTTCTGCTCGACTTCGCTGCCGTCCGCAAGCTTGACCTTCTCTACGCCAATGGCCTGCATCATGGCCTTGGCCACCTGCTCGCCGATGCGCGACCAGATGTCGACCACCTTGTTGTAGCGCTCGCCGGCAGTGACCAGGCCGCCCTGGTACTGTTCCTGGATCTCGACCACTTCCTTTTCGCCGACACCGAGAATGGACGCCTTCTCGTCGGGGATGACCATATCGTCGATACCGATCGAGATGCCTGCCCGCGTCGAGTAGCGAAAGCCCATGTACATCAACTGGTCCGCAAACACCACTGTGTCCTTGAGACCGAGCTGGCGATAGCTCGCATTGATCAGCCTTGACACCGTCTTCTTGGTCAGCTCGGTGTTCATCAGCGTGAACGGCAGACCCTTGGGCAATATCTCCGACAGCAGCGCGCGTCCAATGGTGGTGTCGTACAAGGTGGTCTGCTCACTGCGGCCGCCGTCCTCGTCGATGACGGTCTCGCTCAGACGCACCTTGACCTTGGCGTGCAGCTCGGCATGGCCGGTGTCATAGGCGCGGCGTGCCTCCGCCACATTGGCGAACACCATACCCTCGCCCTTGCGGCCGACCAGGTCGCGCGTCATGTAATACAGGCCGAGCACGACGTCCTGGGTCGGCACGATGATCGGCTCGCCGTTGGCGGGGCTCAGAATGTTGTTGGACGACATCATCAGCGCGCGCGCCTCAAGCTGAGCCTCCAGGCTCAGCGGCACGTGCACGGCCATCTGGTCGCCGTCGAAGTCGGCATTGAACGCGGTGCAGACCAGCGGGTGCAGCTGGATGGCCTTGCCCTCGACCAGCACCGGCTCGAACGCCTGGATGCCGAGGCGGTGCAGCGTCGGCGCGCGATTGAGCAGCACCGGGTGCTCACGGATGACCTCTTCCAGGATGTCCCAGACCTCGGCGGACTCGCGCTCGACCAACTTCTTGGCTGCCTTGATGGTGGTGGCCAGACCGCGCCGCTGCAGCTTGGAGAAGATGAAGGGCTTGAACAGCTCCAGCGCCATCTTCTTGGGCAGACCGCACTCGTGCAGGCGCAGGGTCGGACCGACCACGATGACCGAACGGCCCGAATAATCGACGCGCTTGCCGAGCAGATTCTGGCGGAAGCGGCCCTGCTTGCCCTTGATCATGTCGGCCAGCGACTTCAGCGGGCGCTTGTTGGTGCCGGTGATGGCGCGGCCGCGGCGGCCGTTGTCCATCAGCGCGTCCACCGACTCCTGCAGCATGCGCTTCTCGTTGCGCACGATGATGTCGGGCGCATTGAGTTCGAGCAGGCGCTTGAGACGATTGTTGCGGTTGATGACGCGGCGATACAGGTCGTTGAGATCGGAGGTGGCGAAGCGGCCGCCGTCCAGCGGCACCAGCGGGCGCAGGTCCGGAGGCAGCACCGGCAGCACGGTCATCACCATCCACTCGGGACGGTTGCCCGACTCGATAAAGCTCTCTACCAGCTTGATGCGCTTGGACAGGCGCTTGAGCTTGGTTTCGGAGTTGGTGGCGGCGATCTCCTCGCGCAGCTTGAGCAGCTCGGCATTGAGGTCGATCGACTTGAGCAGTTCGAACACCGCCTCCGCGCCCATGCGCGCGTCGAAACCGTCGCCGTGCTCCTCGACCGCGGTGAGGTACTCGTCCTCGTTGAGCATCTGCCCGCGGGTAAGGTCGGTGAGGCCGGAATCGATGACGACATAGGCCTCGAAATAGAGGATGCGCTCGATGTCGCGCAGCGTCATGTCCAGCATCAGGCCGATGCGCGACGGCAGCGACTTGAGGAACCAGATGTGGGCCACCGGGCTGGCCAGTTCGATGTGGCCCATGCGCTCACGGCGCACTTTGGTCAGGGTCACCTCGGTGCCACACTTTTCGCAGACCACACCACGATGCTTCATGCGCTTGTACTTGCCGCACAGGCACTCGTAGTCCTTGGTCGGACCGAAAATGGCGGCGCAGAAGAGGCCGTCGCGCTCGGGCTTGAAGGTGCGGTAGTTGATGGTCTCCGGCTTCTTGACCTCGCCGTAGGACCAGGATCGGATCAGGTCCGGGGAGGCGAGGCCGATGCGGATCGCATCGAAGTCGACCGCCTGCGGCTGCCGGTTGAAAAGATTCAGTAGTTCTTTCATGGGATTAGCCTCTGACCGGTCAGTCCTGCTCCAGCTCCATGTTGATGGCAAGCGAGCGGATCTCCTTCACCAGGACGTTGAAGGATTCCGGCATGCCCGCGACCATCTCGTGGTTGCCGTCGACGATGTTCTTGTACATCTGGTTGCGGCCGCCGACATCGTCGGACTTGACCGTGAGCATTTCCTGCAGGGTGTAGGCGGCGCCGTAAGCCTCCAGTGCCCACACCTCCATCTCGCCGAAACGCTGCCCGCCGAACTGCGCCTTGCCCCCCAGCGGCTGCTGGGTGACCAGTGAGTAAGGTCCGGTCGAACGCGCGTGCATCTTGTCGTCGACCAGGTGATTGAGTTTCAGCATGTACATGTAGCCGACCGTGACCGGACGATCGAAAGAGTCGCCGGTGCGGCCGTCGTAGAGTGTGGTCTGCCCGGACAGGGGCAGGTCGGCCTTGGCCAGCATCGACTTGATTTCGACTTCACTGGCGCCGTCGAATACCGGCGTCGCCATCGGCACGCCTCGTTGCAGGTTCGTCGCCAGCTCCAGGATTTCAGCGTCGCTGAATGACTTGAGCTTGACTCGCTCGCCATGCTCGTCGCGGTCGTGGTTGTAGATCTCGTCGAGGAACTTGCGGATCGAGGCCGACTTCTCGTTGGCCTCCAGCATGCGGCCGATCTTGATGCCGATATGCTTGGCAGCCCAGCCAAGATGAGTCTCCAGGATCTGCCCGATGTTCATGCGCGAGGGCACGCCCAGCGGGTTCAACACGATATCCACCGGTGTCCCGTCGGCCATGTAGGGCATGTCTTCCACCGGCACGATGGTGGAGATCACGCCCTTGTTGCCGTGACGACCAGCCATCTTGTCGCCCGGCTGCAGACGACGCTTCACCGCCAGGTAGACCTTGACCATCTTCAGCACACCCGGTGCGAGGTCGTCTCCGGCGGTGATCTTGCCACGCTTCTCCTTGAATCGCTTCTCGAACTCGGCCTTGTGTCGCGCGATCTGTTCCTGCGCACGCTCGACCAGTTCTGCGGCGTCCTCCTCCTTCATGCGAATGGCAAACCACTCATCCTTCTTCAGCTTGTCGAGGAAGCCGTCGTCGATCGCGGCCCCCTTCTTCAGGCCCTGCGGGCCGCCGTTGGCGATACGGCCGACCAGGCCAGCACGCAGGCGCGAGTAGATGGCGCCCTCCAGGATGCTGAACTGGTCGTCGAAGTCCTTCTTTATGCGCTTGATCTCGATCTCTTCGATCAGCTTGGCGCGCTTGTCCTTCTCGATGCCGTCACGGGTGAACACCTGCACGTCGATGACGGTACCGTCCATGCCCGGCGGCACACGCAGCGAACTGTCCTTCACGTCGGAAGCCTTCTCGCCGAAGATGGCGCGCAGCAGCTTCTCCTCGGGGGTGAGCTGGCTCTCGCCCTTGGGTGTGACCTTGCCGACCAGGATGTCGCCGGCCTGCACTTCGGCGCCGATGTAGACGACGCCGGACTCATCGAGGCGCGCCAGCGCCTGCTCGGATACGTTGGGTATGTCGGCGCTGATCTCTTCCGGACCCAGCTTGGTGTCGCGGGCGATGCAGGTCAGCTCCTCAATGTGGATGGTGGTGTAGCGATCCTCCTGGACCACGCGCTCGGAGATCAGGATCGAGTCCTCGAAATTGAACCCGTTCCACGGCATGAACGCCACCAGCATGTTCTGGCCCAACGCCAGTTCGCCAAGGTCCGTGGACGGGCCGTCGGCGAGGACGTCGCCCTGGCCCACCACATCGCCCACCTTCACCAGCGGGCGCTGATTCATGCAGGTGTTCTGGTTGGAGCGCTGGTACTTGGTCAGCGTGTAGATGTCGACGCCGGCATCGTCCTGCCCGACCTCGGCCTCGTGGGCACGCACCACGATGCGCCCGGCATCGACCTGTTCGATGACGCCGCCACGTCGGGCAACACTGTTGACGCCGGAGTCGATTGCCACTTCGCGTTCAATACCGGTGCCCACCAGCGGCGGTTCGGCGCGCAACGTGGGCACCGCCTGGCGCTGCATGTTCGAGCCCATCAGCGCGCGGTTGGCGTCGTTGTGCTCGAGGAAGGGCACCAGGGCCGCAGCCACGGACACGGTCTGCATGGCAGACACGTCCATGTACTGCACTTCGGCAGGGGGCCTGAGCATGGACTCGCCCTGATGGCGGCACGATACGAACTGGTCGACCAGAGCACCTTCGGCGCTCAACGCGGCATTGGCCTGGGCGATGACGAACTCGCCCTCCTCGATGGCGGACAGGTAATCAACCTCATCGGTCACCTTGCCGCCGATCACCTTGCGGTAGGGCGTTTCCAGGAAGCCATAGCGGTTGGTGCGCGCGTAACAGGCGAGCGAGTTGATCAGGCCGATGTTGGGGCCTTCCGGAGTCTCGATGGTGCACACCCGGCCATAGTGCGTGGGGTGCACGTCGCGCACTTCGAATCCGGCACGCTCACGGGTCAGGCCACCCGGACCCAGCGCCGAGACACGACGCTTGTGGGTGACCTCGGAGAGCGGGTTCACCTGATCCATGAACTGGGAAAGCTGCGAGGATCCGAAGAACTCCTTGATCGCGGCAGCCACCGGCTTGGCGTTGATCAGTTCCTGCGGAGTCAGGCCCTCCGATTCGGCCAGCGACAGACGCTCGCGGACGGCACGCTCCACGCGCACCAGGCCGATACGGAACACGTTCTCCGCCATTTCGCCGACCGAACGCACGCGCCGGTTGCCGAGGTGGTCGATGTCGTCGACGGTACCCTTGCCATTGCGGATCTCGACCAGGGTGGTCAACGCATCGAGAATGTCGGAACCCTCGCCCATCTGTTCGACCAGGGCCTTGGCGAATTCGTCGCCCCGCTCGCTGAAATACTGGTGGTCGTAGAGCACGCCAGGGCCGGTCACTTCGCGACGACCTACGCGGCGGTTGAACTTCATGCGGCCGACCGCCGACAGGTCGTAGCGGTCCGGAGAGAAGAACAGGTTGTGGAACAGGTTCACCGCAGCGTCCTTGGTGGGCGGTTCGCCTGGACGCATCATGCGATAGATTTCGTAGAGCGCATCCATCTGCGTTCGCGTGGCGTCGATGCGCAGGGTGTTGGAAACGTAGGGTCCGCGATCGAGATCGTTGATGAACAGCGTGCCGACATCCTCGATGCCGGCCTTGCGGAAGGCTGCAAGGTGGGTCTCGTTGATCTCGTCATTGGCGGCCGCCAGCAGCTCACCGCTGCCGGTATCGACCACATCGTGCGCGAGGATGCGGCCCAGCAGGTATTCGTCGGGCACTTCGAGGCGGGTAATGCCGGCCTGCTCCAGCTTGCGCACATGGCGCTGGGCAATGCGCTTGCCGGCTTCGACCAGGATCTCGTCGCCGACGGCGATATCGAAGTTGACCGTCTCGCCACGCAGGCGCTCGGGCACCAGCTCGAGTTCGGCGCCGCCCTTCTTGAGCAGACGGAACTGGTTGGTCTCGAAGAACGTATCGAGGATCTGCTGGTTGTCGTAACCCTGCGCGCGCAACAGCACCGTCACCGGCAGCTTGCGGCGGCGGTCGATGCGGGTGAACAGGCAGTCCTTGGGGTCGAACTCGAAATCGAGCCACGAGCCGCGATAGGGGATCACGCGCGCCGAGTAGAGCAGCTTGCCGGAGCTGTGCGTCTTGCCGCGGTCGTGGTCGAAGAACACGCCGGGCGAGCGGTGCAGCTGCGACACGATGACGCGCTCGGTGCCGTTCACGATGAAGGTGCCGCTGTCGGTCATGAGCGGCAGTTCGCCCATGTAGACTTCCTGCTCCTTCACGTACTTGACCGCCTTGTTGCCGGTCTCCTTGTCGTAGATGACCAGGCGCACCAGCACGCGCAACGGCGCGCCGTAGCTCATGCCGCGCGAAGTGCATTCGCGCACGTCGAAGGGCGGTTCGCCAAGGCGGTAGCTGACGTACTCGAGAGCCGCACTGCCGGAGTAGCTGGTAATCGGAAACACCGATTTCAGCGCCGCGTGCAGACCCTGGTCGATGCGCTCGTCCGGCGCCTTGTTCTCCTGCAGAAAGGACCTGTAGGAGTCGACCTGGATGGACAGAAGATACGGCACATCGAGGATCGATGGCCGCTTGCCGAAATCCTTGCGGATCCGCTTCTTCTCTGTGAAGGAGTACGTCATGGGTGTACCGCCTCGCTCATGTTCACGACGGGCGGGCAGGCCGCGCCGTGGTTTGGGTGATGAAGTGTCGATGGGTCAGAGGTCGTGTGGAAATTGCGTCCGCGTCCACCACTGACCGATCGGCGCTTCTCCAGCAGACAAAGCCCGGGGGTTCGCACCCCCAGGCTTGCCGTGTCGCTGTGAAGGCAGCGACGCAACGCGTCGATTACTTGATCTCGACGGTGGCGCCGGCGTCCTCCAGCTCCTTCTTGAACTTCGCGGCATCGTCCTTGCTGACGCCTTCCTTGACCGCGGCCGGCGCCGACTCCACCAGATCCTTGGCCTCTTTCAGACCCAGACCGGTGATGGCACGGACCGCCTTGATCGCGTTGACCTTGTTCGCCCCGGCAGACGCCAGGATCACGTTGAACTCGGTCTGTTCCTCGGCCGCCGGGCCGGCAGCCGCCGGGGCGGCTGCAGCTACCGCCATCGGGGCGGCGGCGGACACGCCGAACTTGTCTTCCATCATCTTCACCAGATCGGTGATGTCGATGAGGGACATGCCGGCGATGGAGTCGAGGATCTCTTCTTTGGAAACGGCCATGATGAACTACCTCTTGAAACGGTTGATTGAAACGGTTCGATGCGAACGGGATGCGGGTATCAGGCAGCCTTCTGGTCGCGTACCGCGGCCACCGCGCGCGCCACCATGGCGGCGGGTTCGGCCAGCGTGCGCGCCAGCTTGACGATTGGCGCCTGCATGACGCCCATCAGCATGGCGATCGCCTGATCGCGGGTCGGCAGGTTCGCCAGCTTGTCGAGATCGCTGCCCGGATACATCTGGCCGCCCATGGCGACCAACCGGGCCTTGATCTGCTGATTTCCCTTGGCGAAATCCTTGATCAGTCGCGCGGCGGCACCCGGATCCTCCTCGGAAAAGGCGTACAGCAGCGGACCGGTCAGGGCGTCTTCAACGCACTGATAGTCGGTATCCACCACTGCGCGGCGCACCAGGGTGTTCTTGGCTACCTTGAGGTAGACCCCGGATTGCCTTGCCTTCACGCGAAGCTCGGTCATCTTCTCGACCGTGGTCCCGGCGTACTCGGCGGCGACCAGCGACTGCGCCCTGGAGGCCACATTCGCCAGTTCGGCAACGAGCTCCTTCTTCTGCTCGAGATTGAGCGGCATTGCATTTCTCCGAACTAGACACACCACACCGGCGGTCGGGCCGGCGTGGTCCTTTCCGTTGCGGTCACCCCATCCGATGGGGCGCCGTTGGTGGCCGTTTCAAGCTAGGGACTTGAGCGGGCATCACCATCTACGCAGGCTCACGGGCGTGGATTAAGACTTCTTGCGGCCTGGCGGACGCTGTTCCCTGCCGGATGGCCTCCCTGGCGCGTCCACCGTGTCGCTCGATGTCGCCTGCGGTCTTTGACGGCTATCCGCGTCGACTACCCGCGGAAGGCCCTCAATCATGCGACGCACCGACACCCTGCCGGCACGCCTGAAACGTATTACCTGACTTCCAGACTGGATTGATCCACCGCAATACCAAGGCCCATGGTGGTCGACACCGACACCTTCTGCAGGTACTGACCCTTGGCCGTCGAAGGTTTCGCTTTGATCAGATCCTGCAGCAGCGCATTGAGGTTCCCCTTCAGCGCTTCGATGTCGAAGCCGACCTTGCCGATGGTGCAGTGGATGATGCCGCCCTTGTCCGTGCGATAGCGCACCTGACCCGCCTTGGCGTTGTTCACCGCCTCGGCCGGGTTGGCGCTGACCGTACCTACCTTGGGATTTGGCATCAGTCCGCGCGGGCCGAGCAGCTGGCCGAGCTTGCCGACCACGCGCATGGCATCCGGTGTGGCGATGACCACGTCATAATTGAGGTCGCCGCCCTGCATCTTCTCGGCCAGTTCATCCATGCCGACCACGTCGGCACCAGCAGCCAGCGCCGCGTCGGCCTTTTCGCCAGGCGGGCAAAACACCGCCACGCGCACGGACTTGCCGGTGCCTGCGGGCAGCACGGTCGAGCCGCGCACCTGCTGGTCGGACTTCTTGGGGTCGACGCCCAGACGCACGGCCACGTCCACCGACTCGGCGAACTTGACCTTGCTGGAATCCTTGAGGATTTTCAGCGCCTCGTCGATCGGGTACAGCTTGCCCGGCTGCGTCAGGCCGTTCATTGCCTTGAATCGCTTTGTGATCTTTGCCATGACCTCAGCCCTCCACCGTCAAGCCCATGCTGCGGGCGCTACCTGCAATGGTGCGCACCGCGGCATCCAGATCCGCCGCCGTGAGATCGGGCTCCTTGGCCCTGGCGATCTCCTCCAGCTGCGCGCGCGTGACCTTGCCCACCTTTTCGGTGTTCGGGCGTTTGGAACCTGACGCGATGCCGGCGGCCTTCTTCAGCAGCACAGTGGCCGGTGGTGTCTTCGTGATGAAGGTGAAGCTGCGGTCGGAATAGACCGTGATCACGACCGGAATCGGCAGACCCGGCTCGAGCTTCTGCGTGGCCGCATTGAAGGCCTTGCAGAACTCCATGATGTTGACGCCGCGCTGACCAAGCGCAGGACCGACCGGTGGACTCGGATTGGCCTGCCCCGCCTTGATCTGCAGCTTGATGTAGCCTGCGACTTTCTTTGCCATTTCACTTCACTCCCGGAGTTCGAACGTCTGCACGCCTACAGGCTGCGGGACTCCTCCGCTGGGTTGCTGTTCGGGACCCGGAACCCGGGACCCGGGACCCGGAAAAGCAAGAGCGTCGCGGCGCTCCGGCTCCTCCGGGTCCCGGGTCCCGGGTCCCGTGGTCCCGGCTCTTTATGCTTTCTCGACCTGCGAAAACTCCAGTTCCACGGGCGTCGAACGCCCGAAGATCGACACCGCCACACGCAGGCGGCTCTTGTCGTAATTCACTTCCTCGACGGTGCCGTTGAAATCGTTGAACGGCCCGTCGGTTACACGCACCAGCTCACCGGGCTCGAACAGCACCTTCGGCTTCGGTTTGTCCACGCCTTCCTGCACGCGACGCAGGATCACGTCCGCTTCCTTGTCGGCGATCGGCAGGGGCTTGTCGGCGGTGCCGCCGATGAACCCCATCACCTTGGGTGTCTCCTTGACCAGGTGCCAGCTGTCGTCGTCGATTCGCATTGCGCGGCCTTCCTGGCTGGTTTCGATCTGCACCAGGACGTAGCCAGGGAAAAACTTGCGCTCGCTCTTGCGCTTCTGGCCGCCGCGCATTTCCACCACTTCCTCGGTAGGCACCAGCACTTCGCCAAAGCGCTCCTCCATGCCGGCACGGGCGATGCGCTCCTTCAGCGAGCGCGCCACCTGGTTTTCGAACCCGGAATAGGCGTGCACGACGTACCAACGCTTGGCCATGACTGCGCTCCCTAGCCGCCGATCATGCTGCGCACCGCCCACGCCAGCAGCATGTCGATGCACCACAGGATGATGCTGATGATGATCACCACGACCAGGATCACCAGCGTGGTCTGCAGGGTTTCCTGCCGGGTCGGCCAGACCACCTTGCGCAACTCGAAGTTGGACTCCGAGATGAACTCCCGTGCCGCACGACCGCGCCCGGTAAACGCGGCGACGGCCGCGGCCGCGGCGGCGACCGCCAGCAATCCGACCCAGCGGATGCCGAGGGCGACGTCCTGGAAGTAGAAGAAGCCGGCCAGGCCAGCCGCCAGAATCGCGGCAGCAACCAGCAGTTTGCCGACATCGGCCGCGGAATCGCCGCGATTGTTTTCGACTTTGGTACTCATCAGTCTCTGGTCAAGATGGCACGCCAGGAGGGACTCGAACCCCCAACCTGCGGTTTTGGAGACCGCTGCTCTGCCAATTGAGCTACTGGCGTTCCGTTCCTCCGAAAACACATACGGCGGACCGTCGCCGGTCCGCCCCATTGGCCGATTCGCGCCCCGCCCGGGGCGGGCGCGTCACGGGTGTCGCTTACTCGATGACCTTGGCCACCACGCCGGCGCCGACCGTGCGGCCGCCCTCGC
>DAOMOD010000130.1:6346-12057 GCA_035444205.1 Lysobacteraceae bacterium | reverse complement strand
CCATCCCAACCTTCCCCCGCAGGCGGGGGAAGGGGCCAGAAGCTTTGCCACAATTCGAGCCTTCCTGTGCAGGCTGGGGGCGGGGCCGGCGAAGACTGGGCCACGTTGCAAGCCTTCACTTGCTATGGGCGCGTTGGTTTGCAGACGTAATCGACCTCGGGCGCACTGGCACGGAACGGGTCGGTCAGGTCGTCGGTATGGTCGCCCATCAGCAGCCGTTTGCGTGGCAGGAAGTTCAAGCGGAAACTGCGGCTGAAGCGAGCGAGCCGACGGCCCCTGTCGGTGAGGACGACGCAACCGTCCTCGATCTCGATGGTGCCGGATTCGAGTTGCTCGGTCAGTCGCACGTCGACCAGGCGGTGTTCCTTCATGTACTCCTGCGTGAACAACTGTTCGAAGGCATCGGCACGGATGCCGCCACCACGTTGGTCGAGCTTCTCCAGGACATAGAACGATAGCGACCGGTCGATCACGGTGGGCACCGAGATGGCCAGTGCGTAGCCGGCCAGCAACCAGATGACGGTCAATTGCACTTTTTCCAGGGCTCCCAGCACGGCGAACCAGCGCAGCACCCACAGCGCCGCAGTGCAGACGGTAGCGGAGATGAACACGTCCGAGAGTGCAGCGTAGAACACCACGCCAACCGGAAAGTGGCGCACGTGTGTCCAATACACCACCACCAGGAGCAACAGGAACACGATCGTCGCTGCGCCGGCGCGGATCAGTTTGACGCCCTGAACACCCAATGCCTTCCTCCCAGATAGGAAAGTACCGCCTGCAGCGCCACGCCGATCAGGAAGCCGATGCGGTAATCAAGCCCGCCAAGGTCAGTCCACAGAAACAGCAAAAGCCCCTGCAGCATGGCGAGCAGCACGTACAGGGTCCAGAACCGGATCAGTTGATCGCCGACGGGCGCCGCCGCGGCCCGAAATACGAAGTGGCGATTGCCAAGGAAAGACACCACTATGCCCACGCCCGCTGCCAGCGTATTGGCAAGGCCGGCGGAGGGCAGTCCGATGCCGTGCATGAAGAAGCTCAGCACCAGGTAGTGCACCAACGTGGCGGCCAGCCCGTTGAGCACGAAGCGCAGCGGCTGGAAAGCGAGCAGCGCACTGCCCGGCCTGGGTCGGCGCAGCGGCGCGGAAGCGCTCATGCGCCGTCGACTCGCCGGGCTGTGGACCCGCTCTCGATGACACGCTCGATCAACGGCCGGTAGTCGCCTGGAAGCACCACCGCACTGCGCATCACCCCGGTCAGCAGCAGGGTCATCAGCGTGATCGCGCCGGTCTGCAGGAACATGATGAAGAGAATGCCGAGCGCAACCGAGAACCAGCCCGGCGTGGCGTAGCCGACGCTCTTGAGGATGATGGCCGCGGTGATGGCCAGCACCGACATGGCCGCCACGAGTGCGCAGGCGGCGCCCACGCGCACCAGCACATCCTCGGCGAACACCATCAGCCCCTTGAAGCCGTGCAGCACCAGGCCGACGAAGTTCATACGGCTGGTGCCGGCGTAGCGCGTGCCGCGGTCGATGGGACATGGCCTCCATCGCAGGCGCGACAGCAGAACGGTGCCTGCGACGTGGATGGGCAGTTCGCCCATGGCAGCGAGCCGCTTCAGCGCCTCGGGCTTCATCGCCATGAAGTTGCCAAAGCTGATACGTCGGCCGGTCAGCAGACCGAAGAGCCACCTGTAGATTGCATAGAAGAGGCGGAAGCGTATGGACGCGAAGCGCCGCCGTCGCTCGGCCACCACGATGTCGGTATCCGCACCTTCTAGCTGCGCAAGCAGTTGCAGGATGGTCTCCGGACGGTCCTCACCGTCGCAGTCCATGACCACGATCCGGCGCGCGTCCGCTACATGGTCGTTTGCATAACGCAATCCCGTGGCGATGGCTCGCTGGTGACCAACGTTGCGGGAAAGCCGAAGGATAACGCCGTTCAGCCCCGCCTCGGCCAGATTTTCCGGCGTCAGCGGTCGCTCTATCGATCCATCGTCCACTGCAACGACATACAGATCCCTGCCGAGGGTTCGTGCGACTTCCTTGAACAGAATGCCGGCAGACTCGGCATCGTCGAGGACGCTGGTCACGAGCACAAAGTCCGGCGAAGTCATGTCAGGTGGCGCTCGGGCATGCGGGCAGACCTCCGCGGCAATCCGGGTGCCATCGATCTCGACGGCCGGGTCCCAGCCGCATTCCGGCCTTCACACCCCCCATGCAGATCGCTCATTGCAACTTTCGGCTCCCATTTCGCCCCCTTTGTTCGGAATGTTCCAATTGGCGTTCCTTGCGCATAAGAAGTGCGGCAGCCACACGCGGCTGGTTGTTGATCATCATGCTTGAAACGAGCACGGGCTCGGTCCACCCCAGCAGCCCCTCGGAAGGATACAGGGGACGGACGCCGTAGGCGGAAGCATGCCACGCCGCGACGAAGAAGTAATCGCAATGCTGCAGGGCATCCGCGGTGGCCACCGGGTCCACACCCAGTCCGGTCGGATAGGCGACGGTCTGGCGGCGACTGTAGACAAGGACAATCTGTTCTGGAACGCCGTAGATGCACGCGTCAGTCGGGACAACGTCAGTAGCTTCCTGCAACAGGATGCGTGCCCGTGCGTAGACTTCCGCCACCTGCAGGGCCTGTGTGTCCGACTCCATGAGGAAGAATCCAGGCTCGCGTTTGTCGCCCAGCAATTCCTTGTCCACGGGCAGCATGGCGCGCCGACTGAAATGAATTCCGCCCGGAAGCGTCGCTGCCACCACGACCGCCATCAGCCCCCCAACCGCAATCGGCATGCCAACGGGCAGGCGTCCGCAGGCGAGCGCCTGAAGGGCTGTCAGACTGCACAGGAGCAGGCAGGGATACACAACGACAAGGAAGCGTCGCAGCTCCTCGGGAAATGGCCAGATCAGGATCATGGCCAGGTATCCTCCCAGAAACCAGGCGTCGATCCTGTTCCCCCGCAGACGCAGGAGGCCACCACCCAGCGCCAGTACAGTCAGGCACAGGGTAAGAATCTGCAGCATCGGGCTGGCTGGCACGCCCCAACAGGCAACGAACGCGTCGAATGCGCGCAGCGGCTGCTGCCACAACGCCTCCGGCCAGGTCATGCCGGCAATGGCGAAACGTTCGCTGCTCAGGAGTTCTGCGTACCGTTCCGAGCCAAGGCCGCGCCGGTAGGCCGCCCACAACAAGGTGGGCAACCATGCCACCATCGCTGGAAGCAGTAGTCGCTTCCATGACAACGGGCGCGCGATCGCCATCCAGATCAGGTACGCGATGGGAAGCGGCAGCAGCGCTGTTCGTGCCAGCGGCGCGATGCCGATCAACAGCGCTGCGACCAGAAGGCGTGACTGTGTCGGCTTGGGTACCGCCAGCAAGGCGAAGGCGGCAGCCATCAAAAAGATTCCCAACGGTTCCGACACCGGAACGAGATTGATGGCGAAGTAGAAGGGGAGAACCAGCAAGCTCACGCTCACCAGCGTCGCCGCCTTCGCGCTGTCGCGGTCGAGCCGCACCCACAGCCACACCGCGACGATCGCCAGAACGGCAATGGAGTTTGCGACGACTGCTGCGAGGTGGTGCATGTCGGAACCGGCGCCGAAAACGCCAAGGAGCGCCGGGAACAGCGGAGGAAAGCGTGTGACCTGGTATGCCCCAGCGGCGGCCACCGTGTCGCCACCATGCAGCGCGGCGCGATAGAAGTCAGCCATCAGCAGATAGTCGATGGAATCTGTGAACGTCGTGACTGTGACCGCGTATGCGGCAATCCATCCATGTATGACTGCAGCCACTGCGGCCGCCAGCGCAAGCCATGCCGCGTCCGACCATTCAAAGCGCATGGGCGGCAGGTGCCCAGCTTGTGCTGAGCCGTACTTCGACAAGCCTCGGCTCATGCGTTCTCCCACTCAGTCCGGATCGGCGTCTTTCGCCAGAGCATCGCGCAGGTACTTGATCTCTTCCCGGTAGTAACCCGACCGATGCAGCAGCCAGTTGTGCAAGCTCTGCATGCTGCGCACCCGTCGAAGTCCCGGCTCGGGCATGGAAAGATAATAGTCCAGGTGGCGAAGACCCCATGCACTGAAACCCGCGTTGCCGAGGTCGGCCGCCTGACTCAGGGCAAAGTCCGGTTGGGGTCGTAGGTCCAGCGCCTGGTTGAAGCGCTCCAAGGCCAGGTCGAGGTCACCCTGCTGAATGGCCAGATGACCCTGCAGGTGCAGCAGGTTCTGTCGCCTTGGTACGCCTGACGACGCACTGGGATTGGCAGCCATCTCAGTAACAAGGCTCGCCACAGCGTCCAGGTCGAGGCCCGCGCAAGCCTGGCGCACCGCGGGCGACATGAGGTTCTTCATCCAGACGATCAGGCTCTGGTGCCAGACGCGATTGCGCGACAGTGCCTCGCGCCCGCGCCACAGCGCATCCGCACTCACCGCACCCATCCTGCACTCGATACCGATCAAATTGAGTGCGATCTCCACGGAGTCCGGCCGCGTCTCGAGTGCGTTGCGCAAGTGTTGCGCAGCAATGAACGGATCGCCTTCCTGAGCCAGTCTTGTGGCGGCGTCCGCCTGAGCGCGTACCGACTGCGGATTATGTGAAGCCGAAGCCGCCGCCAGCAATACCGGATCACCCCACAGGCCGGCTCGCAAGAATGTGAGCAGGAGCAGTGCGACAGGAATGACAAGCACCAATGCGGCACGTAGCCCTGGCAGGAGTCGGCCGGTCACCAGCCAACGCGCCAGAGGCCAGCCGAGAAAGGCCGCGGGAAGGTAGTTGCGGTGCTCGAAATAGAGCTCCAGCATGATGACACTGCTCTCCATCAAGTGCGCCGCGAAATAGAACAGCACGGCGAACGACAGCGCAGGCATCCGACGCGCCGAGACAACGGCAGCAGTGATCAGACCCAGCACGGTCAGCATGGCAGGCAGCGTGGTCCAGGGTTGGAACAGACCGCGTGATGCCTGGAACCCCTCGACAAAGACCCCACCTCCGCCAGCACGCGGCGCCAACAGGAGGCCGATGTAGTCCAGGAGTACGCGAGGCTGCGTCATCAATCGTTCGCCCAGCGTGAAATCGCGAACACCCGAGAAATCGAATCCACGACCAAGCCGGGCAATCAGGTACATGAGCACCAGGGCCGCGGGAATACCGAGCACGACGCCCGCTGTGAGACGGATGCGTCGGCGAATCGCCGGCGGCTGTTTCGTGAGATCTGGGCCATACACCACCGCGATGGCCACCAGCACAAGCAATGGAGCCAGAAATCCGTTGGCCTTGGACAACCCCGCGAGCAGACTGCAACCACCCACCCCCAACACGATCCAGGCAATGCCGGCCAGGGTAAGTCCCCGGCGCAGTCGACCATACCCCGCGTCCCATGAAAGGAAGGCAAGCAGCACGAACGTCAGCGGCAACATCGCGTGGCGCTGCACAACATACAAGGTGGTGGAAACGAACAGTGGATGCGCGAGCCAGACAAACGCGCCTAGCAGCGCAATCCAGTGCGCCTTGCCAAATTCGTGGTCTCCGCCAGTAGCCTGCGCCAGCCGAGCCCCAGTTACCGCGCTTTCTGGCTGTGCACCAGCCGTCCCGATCTGCAAGCGCCTTTCCAGCCGCAGAAGGACCAGCATCAGCAGCACGCCGTTCAGCAGGTGAAGGATCAGATTGGTGCGCTTGAACGGGAAGGGATCGGCGGGCCAGTTCCTGGCGTCG
>DAOMOD010000130.1:0-6327 GCA_035444205.1 Lysobacteraceae bacterium | reverse complement strand
CCAGTGCCACCGGTCGCCCCGTAGGGTCGGCAATGCCGGAGGTCAAGTAGAACAGCAGGGTCTGTACGCTGTCGACCGGGCCGTGGGCGCCCAGGGTACGCAGATTGATGTAATCGTCGAAAAGAAAATCCCCGGACAGGCCGGGAATATAGGCTGCAGCGACAACGATGAGGGCCACCCCCACACCCGCACGCCACAGTGCCCGACTACCGATGGAGATGCTCACCCGAGAAAAAAAGAGGGCCGCCTCGAAAGGCGGCCCTCCGCTCCCTTGCAGATCGGAGATCCAGGTAGCTGATACTGATACTAGCGACAGGTACGCGGCCGGAACCGAGCCTCAACGGTTGTGCCTGCGACTCCACACGACCACTGGACCGCGCCGGCACTGGTGTATGCGGACAGAAGCAGGATGCTGCCGTCGATCTTGGCCTCGGTACTTGCGTAGGTGACGGTAATGACACCCGGAGCCGTAACTTCCACCGAACCGACATCATTGCCGCGGATCGTGGTAGCGTTGGCCAGACCGTTATCCGGATTGCCCGCAACGAACGCGCCTTCGGACTGGAACGTTTCGGAGACGGCGAGCTTGGCCGATGACGACAGATTGATGCCCTCGGACACCTTTGCACGTACGGTGTAGTCCTGGTAGGCGGGAATGGCGATGGCCATCAGGATCGCCAGGATGGCGATGACGATCATCAGTTCGATGAGGGTGAAGCCTTTCTGCATGCGTGACATGGTCATGTCCCCTTTGTTGCTGTTGGATTGCGTTCGAACGCGACGTGACGGCGGCTCCGGGCCCAGACGCCCCTCCTGGGTTCAGAGCCAGGAGACGTCCGTCGTCGCATGGATATAAGCACATCCCATGCCAAAGGTCATCCCCATGGAACCTGCTGAACGGCTTGGCCATCTGGGGGAGTGAATTGGTCCATATTACACTTTGTGTCACAAAGTGACATTATTTGTCACTTAGCTTGGTCCGCAGGGTGACCGTGTGTCTCATGGAGCCGAGCTGGCACTCGATGGTTCGCTCCTGATTATTGCCCCTTCCCCGCCCGCAGGGGAAGGCGGGAATGGGGTGTTATAGATGCGGCTCCTTCCTCCGCCAGCGGGGGAAGGCCGGGAAGAGGGTGAATCTGGCCAGTAGACCTTCACGGCCCCACCACCCTGTTCCGTCCTTCCTGTTTGGCCCGGTACAGGGCGGCGTCGACGCGCGACATCAGGCGGTCGTGGTCGGGGGCGTCGGTATTGCAGGCCAGGCCGATGCTGGCAGTCAGCTTGAGGCCGGGGGCGATGTCGCCGAAGTCCATGTGGGCGATGCCCTGGCACAGGCGCTCGCAGATGGCCATGGCATCGGTAACCCGCGTATCCGGAAACAGCAGGGCGAACTCCTCGCCGCCCCAGCGCGAAACCAGGTCGATGTCGCGGCACTGGCGGCGCATTTCGTCGGCTACCGCCTTCAGCACCTGGTCGCCCACGGCATGCGACCAGCGGTCGTTGATGCTCTTGAAGCGGTCGATGTCCATCAGCGCCATGCACAGCGGCGTGCCGTGGCGCACAGCGCGGCGGAACTCGCGCGTCAGGTTCTCGTCGAAGGCGCGACGGTTGCTGAGGCCGGTCAACGCGTCCTCACGTGCCTGCCTTTCGAAAGCCTCCGTCTTCTCGCGCAATTCGGCGGTGCGCAACTCCACCAGGCGCTGCAGGTTCCGCTCGTGGATGCGGTGGCGGCGCAGACGCTCGTTCATGAGCAGCCCGACCAGCATCAGCGCGCATGCCAGAGCCAGCAGCCAGAACCAGGGGCGCTGCCACAGATAGGGCTCGACACTGAAGGCGAGCGTGGTCTCCTCCTCGCCCCATTGCCCCTGCGCCTGCACGGCCTGCACCCGAAACCGGTAGTCGCCCGGCGGCAGGCTGGTGAACTCGGCGTAGCTCACGTTGCCGCGCTCCACCCATCTGCGATCCAGGCCTTCGAGCTGGTAGCGGTAGCGTATGCGATCGGGCATGCGGAACGACAATCCGGCGAAGTGGATTTCCACCCGGTTGGTGCCCGCCGGCAGGCGCTGCGGTTCGCGCCAATCGTGCACGGTGCCGTCGGCCCGGAAAGATTCGATCACCACCGGCGGCACCACTTCGGCAAAACCCGGCAGCCGCCACGGCTGCACGCTGGACACACCCAGCGCGGTGGCCACCCACACCGAGCCATCGCGGCGCAGCGCGGCCGAGGGAACCGAGCCACCGTTGCACTGCGCCGACGCCATGCCTTCGGCCTCGGTGAACAGTTCGTAGTCGATACGCCCGATGCGACCGTCCGCCGCTGCGTGGGCCTGGGCGCGGTCGATGCGCAGCACGCCGCGATTGCTGGTCAGCCAGTAGCCGTCGTGCCGGTCCGCCACCAGATAGAACCATTTGTCGAACGGCAGGCCGGCGTCGCGACCGACCAGACTCATGCTTCCCTCCTCACGGCGCCAGCGGATCAGGCCGCGGTCGGTGACCAGCCATACGGACTCGGCTTCGGTGTCCTCGTGTATGGCGAAGATGGCTTGCGCGTCGCTCACCTGGCGAAGATCCAGTGCGCGGATTCGATCGCCCTCGACCACGCCGGCACCCACACCGGTGCCCACCCAGATCTCTCCTCGGCTGGACGCCATCATGCTGAACACGTAGTCGTCGGGCATGCCGTCAGCCACGCGATAGGTGCGGATCCCGTCGTTCCCGACCCGGCTCAGGCCCTGGGTGGTGCCGAGCCAGAGCGTGCCGTCTGCCGTTTCGACGATGGCGCGCACTTCGTTCGAGTAAAGACCGCGTTCGCGATCGTGGCGCGCCACCACGTCGCGCCCGTCCCAGCGCAGGGCACCATGATGGTAGGTGCCGATCCATACGTGGCCGTCCCTGTCCTGCGCCAGGCTGAGCACCGAAGCGTTTTCCAATGCATGGCCTGCACCGATACGCTCGACCTGCGAGCCGACCATACGGTTCAGTCCCCGACTGGTGCCCACCCACAGGCTGCCGTCGCTGTGCTCCATGACCGCGCGTACGTAGTTGTCGGAAAGTCCCTTGGAGCGGGTGATGTTGGTGAACGGTGCGTCGCTCAGGCGGAACAGGCCGCCGTTGGTGCCCACCCACAAGCTGCCCTCGCGGTCCTCCAGCAGCGACAGCACGCGATCGTTGGGCAGACCCTGCTGCACGCCGATACGCTCCAGACCACGCTCGCTGTAGCGGAACAGGCCGTGCGTCTCCGTGCCCAGCCACAGGCTGCCGTTGCGGCTGGGCAGGATCACGGCAACGGCTTCCTCCTGCAGCCCGGCGGTCAGCGGCTGAAATCCGGGCGCGCCGTCCCCTACGGCGATAAACAGGCCACGTGTGGTACCGACCAGCAATCGGCCATCGGCCGCGCGCGCCAGCGCAAGCACGGATTCGCCGGAGAGTCCTGCGGATGCGTCCGGCACCCGAAAGGCGTCACCGTTCGCGCGCACCAGTCCTGCAGGAGTGCCGATCCACACGCCCTGACCATCCTCCAACAGCGCAGACACGATGTCGGAGGGCAGCCCGTCCGTGGCCCGGAAGATCCGGCGCGAGCCATCTGCTTCGATGCGCGCAAGCCCGGTACCCTGTGTGCCTGCCCACAGGCGACCATCGCCGTCGACCAGCAAGGACACCACCAACCCCGGTGCGGCGTCCAGCGCCGACCAGCGACCCTGATCGATCCGCGCCAGACCTCCCCGCAATCCGCCCGCCCAGAGCACGCCGGAGGTGTCGAGATGCAGGGTCCGGATCGCGGAATCGGGCAGGCCGGTGGCCGGACCTCGTTCGAAGTTGACGAACTCGCGGCCGTTGAAGCGCGCCACGCCTTCCCAGGTGGCGAACCACAGATAACCTTCGGGCGTCTGCGCCATGGCGTTGATGGCGTTGTGCGGCAGGCCGTCGCGGGTGGTCCACGCCTGCCGGTAGTAGTCCTCCAACGGCGGCGGCATGGCTGCCTGGGCGAGCGGCAGCCCCAGCAGAAATGCCGCGCCAGCCCACAGGATCCCTGTCCGCGACCTGCGCCGCTCAGGGTTCACGTGCGGGCCCCGCCACCTGATTGCGACCCATCCGCTTGGCGCGGTAGCAGGCGTGATCGGCGGCGCGCAGCAGCGAGGACACGTCGCCGCAGTCGACATCGATGGCGACGACGCCGATGCTGCAGCTCAGGCGGAACTCGTGCCCCTCCCAGACGAACCGGAACGCCTCGACCACACGGCGCAGCTTGTCGGCAACCTGTTCGGCCTGGTCGATGGAAATGTCGTTCAGCATTGCCGCGAACTCGTCGCCTCCGAGTCGGCCCAGGGCGTCATCCGGGCGCATTACATTGCGCAGTTCGCGCGGCAGTCGGCGCAACAGCTCATCGCCAGCCGCGTGGCCGCAGGTGTCGTTGATCCGTTTGAAATCATCCAGGTCGATGAAGCATAGCGCGTGCCTGCGATCGCCGCGTCGGGCCTGTTCCAGCATGGCGGCCAGGCGTCGCTCGGTCTCGCGACGATTGACCAGGCCCGTGAGTTCATCGTGGTTGGCCAGGTGCAGCAATCGTTCCGACTGCTGCCGGGCCTCGGTGGCGTCTTCCACGATCACGAAACCACCAGGCATACTGCCGCCAGCGCCCTGGATCTCCGTGGCGCTCACGCGCGCCCAGAACGCGTGCCCGTCTGCCCTTCGCAATCTGCATTCCACCGCCTCGCCGCTTCCTCCGCAGGCGTCGATGGCGTCCGGTGGGTCGACCATGTCCCGTAACTGCCTGCCGCGAAGCTCCGCATCGCTGGCGCCGAGCAGCCCCTGCAGGGCCGGGTTGGCCTTGATGAAACGCCCCTCTGCATCCAGGCTGGCCATCCCGGTGGCGACCTTGTGGAAGACCAGGCGGAATCGGCTCTCGCTGCGGCGGATGCGACGCTGGGTGGTGACCAGAACCCAAGCCGCCAGCGCCGCCATGCCGAGAAATGCGATGCAGCTGAAGATCAGCAGTCGGACTCTCATCCAGCGTGCGCCGGCAGCGAGCGTTTGCGAGAAGGCGATCTCCAGTGGGCGCAAGACCGCATCGATGGCATCGATGCGGTCACGCAACGCGACGACTTCTGCACCGTGGGGTGCGCCCTCGTGCCAGAGTTGCTCCAGGCGGTCGGCGATCGTGGCGAGTTCGAGGATGTAGGCGTCGGCCTCGCGCCAGATGGCAACGGCATCGCCAAAGTACGGTGCCGTGGAAAACCAGCGGAACATCCAGATCATCCGATCGACGTCCTCCGGCGCATTGCGGCCGGCCAGAAAGCCTTGGCGCGCAGCGTCGACATCGCGTGGCACCCGCTCCAGTGCGAGGCGCGCGGCATGGTCGCCCAAGGGTACTGCCAGCGCTTCACGCGCCCGCGCCAGGTCCTCGCTGCGTCCGCTCACGCTGTAGCGATACAGCGCGTGGACGGCCTCCTGCTGGGCCTTGGACCAGTGTCCCTCACCGACGATATAGGCGGTGACGCCAGCCTGGACGCCAAGTACCAGCGCCGTCAGCACCCCCGCCATGCCGGCGATCAGCAACAGCGCCAGGGTGCCGAACAGGATATTCCTGCCGCCGGCACGGCGACGCGTCCCGGCAGCCGTTGCCGCCAGCTCAGGATTCACCGCACCCCCATCTTGCGACGGGGCATAGGCCGGAGTAGCCCGTTCGCCATGTCCTTCATCTGCCTCAGATTCCTTCCGCACCGGCATAGTTGCTCATTGCCGGGCAACTGGCAACATGAACGGCCTGCCGCCGGCGCAAGGCTGGGATGGGGGTGCCCTTGATCCTGGCTCCTTCCCCCGCTTGCGGGGGAAGGCTGGGATGGGGGCGCTCTTGGCCGAATCAGCCGTTGACCTCGCCCCCCTCCAGCGCATTCCACACGGCCTGCAGCACCGATTCGGTCCGCAGCAGCACGTCGTCATTCCAGAACCTCAGCAGACGAAACCCATTCGCCACGAGAAACGCCGCACGCGTGACGTCATTGCTCGACTCAAGGTGTTGGCTGCCGTCCAGTTCGATGATGAGTCTGGATTCAAGGCAAACGAAGTCGACGATGTAGGGGCCTATGGGATGCTGTCTGCGGAACCGGTGGCCGTTGAGCTGGCGGCGACGGAGCCGGTACCAAAGCCGCTGCTCGGCATCGGTCATGTCGCGCCTGAGCTTGCGTGCGAAATCGCGCTTGGCTCCTTGCCTCATGGTGGGATGATCGGTGCCATGGTGAACAGGGCGTCGAATTTGCCGCTTCGCATCCCTCTCTGCAAGGGGGTGGTGCTCTGGCTCCTGGCTCCTTCCTCCGCTTGCGGGGGAAGGCT
>DAOMOD010000129.1:0-12185 GCA_035444205.1 Lysobacteraceae bacterium | reverse complement strand
AGCGGGCGAGGCCTTCGAGGCCAACCCGGACACCATCGAGGCGCGGCTGATCCGCCACCAACTGGATTCCGGCGTGAAGCTGGTGATGCTGCCCAAACGCACGCGCGGCAACCGGGTGGTGGGCAACCTGACCATCCCGCTTGGCACACCGGAAACCCTGGAATCGCAGCGCATGCCCGGCGCGTTCGCCGCAGCGATGCTGATGCGTGGCACCCACCGGCGCACGCGTCAGGAAATCACCGACACCCTGGCGCGCCTGAACGCGGTGCTCAACGTCGGCGGTAGCGCCACCCAGCTCAGCGTCGGCTTCGAGGTCACCCGCGCCAACCTGCCTGCGCTGCTCGATCTGCTGGCCGAGATCCTGACCGAGCCGTCCTTTCCGGACAACGAGTTCGAAACCCTGCGTCGCGAGCGACTTGCCAGCATCGAGTCCTCGCTGTCGGAGCCGGGGGCGCTGGTCGGCAATGCCTTCGGTCGCCTGACCTCCGATCGTGAGCCGCACGAGCCCGGCTACGTGCCGACGCTCGAGGAGGCGATCGAGGAATGGCGCACGTTTTCCCTCGATGATGCACGCGCATTCCACCAGCGCTTCCACGGCCTGAGCGAGGGCAGCCGCATGGCAGTGATCGGCGATTTCGACGCCGAGGAGCTGCGGGTGCAGTTCATCCGCCTGCTCGACGGCTGGCGCGCGCCGCAGACGTTCCAGCGCATCGCCCAGCGCCATTACGACGCTCCCGCGGAAACCGTGGTCATCCGCACCCCGGACAAGGCCAACGCCAACCTGCTGGCCGGCATGAACATCGCCATCAGCGACAGCCATCCCGACTACCCGGCGCTGCTGCTCGGCAACTACATGCTGGGCGGCGGCTTTCTGAGCTCGCGTCTGGCCGAGCGCATCCGCCAGCGCGAGGGCATCAGCTACGGCATCAGTTCGTTCTTCAATGCCCATCCCATCGATGCGTCGGGCGGCTTCGGCGTCTGGGCCATGTACGCGCCGGAAAACCGCGAGCGCCTGCTCGCCGCCATCGATGAGGAACTGCGCCGGGTGATCGAGGATGACTTCAGCGCGGACGAGATGGAGCGCGCCAAGGAGGGCTGGCGTCAGTCGCGCGAAGTCACCTGGGGCACCGACGGCCAGCTTGCCGGCATGCTGGCGCAACAGGCCTACCTCGGCCGCAGCATGGCGCACGAGGCGGATCTGGTGGCCCGCGTCATGGCGCTGACCGCCACTGAAATCCGCGAGGCGTTCGGTCGCCACCTCGATCTGGGCGCCATGGCCTTCGTGCTGGGCGGCGATTTTCCGGAAGAGTAGGAAGCGGGGAAGCGCGTGCGCGCTTCCTCTGTAGGAGCCCACCATGTGGGCGACAAGGGCGCGGCATCGAAGCGAGGGGACGGTCGCGCACATGGTGCGCTCCTACAGGGGGTGCGCATAGGGCGGCATCACCATGCCCTCGTCTTTGGCCCGTGGGGGTTGATGTCGGCACGGTGGTGCCGACCTACGGTTGCGGCTGTAGGAGCCCACCGTGTGGGCGACAAGGGCGCGACATCGACGTGATGGGACGGTTGCGCACAGGGTGCGCTGCTACGGGGCCGTACCCGGCGCTCCGTCTCGTTGCGCCGGATGCCACCCTGCGCGCCGAGGATTGCCCGGGCTCCGGTTCCCGGCCGCATCGGGTTGCGCCCCGCGGGCGCCGCGGCTACCGTGGCCCCCCTTTTCCTTATCCGTCCGGTGACAGGACTCAGCATGAGCAGCCAACTTGCGGCCCTCAATCAGTGGGTCGACGAGGTCGCCCGCCTCACCCAGCCCGACCGCATCCACTGGTGCGATGGCTCCAGCGCCGAGTACGCCACGCTGATCGACCTGATGCTGAAGAACGGCGACCTCTTGAAGTTGAACCCGGATACCCATCCGGACTGCTACCTGCACCGCTCGCACCCGGGCGACGTGGCTCGAGTGGAACACCTCACCTTCGTCTGCACGCGCCAGCGTGAGGACGCCGGGCCCAACAACCACTGGCTGGACCCGGCCGAGGCGCACGCGCGCATGGACGGTCTGTTTTCCGGCTGCATGCGCGGGCGCACCCTGTACGTGATCCCCTACTGCATGGGTCCCACTGACTCGCCGATCGCACGCTGCGGTGTCGAGATCACCGACAGCCCCTATGTGGTCGCCAACATGCACAAGATGACCCGCGCCGGCAGCGCGGCGCTGGCGCGCATCGAGCGCGAGGGGCATTTCGTCAAGGGATTGCATTCGATCGGCGAACTCGATCCCGAGCGGCGCTTCATCATGCATTTCCCCGAGGAGCTCAGCATCCAGAGCTACGGCTCGGGTTACGGCGGCAACGCCCTGCTCGGCAAGAAGTGTCACGCCCTGCGCATCGCCTCGTGGCAGGCGCGCGACGAGGGCTGGCTGGCCGAGCACATGCTGATCGTCGGCATCGAGAATCCTGCCGGCGAGACCCACTATGTGGCCGCGGCCTTCCCCAGTGCCTGCGGCAAGACCAACCTGGCCATGTTGATTCCGCCCAAGGCCTATCGCGAGGCAGGCTGGAAGGTGTGGACCGTGGGCGACGACATCTGCTGGATGCAGCCTGGTGAGGACGGCCGACTGTGGGCGATCAATCCAGAGGCCGGCTTTTTCGGGGTGGCGCCGGGTACTGGCCTCAAGACCAATCCCAATGCCATGGCCACGCTGACCCGCGACGCCATCTTCACCAACGTGGCGGTGACCGCGGACCGGCAGCCCTGGTGGGAGGGCATCGGGGAGGGCGAGCCCGCCATCGACTGGCAGGGTCGTCCCTACGATCCGGCCAATGGCCCCGCCGCGCACCCCAATGCACGCTTCACGGTGTCGGCCAGGCAGTGTCCGAGCTTCTCGCCGCGAGCCGAGGACCCCCAGGGTGTGCCTCTCTCCGCCATCGTTTTCGGCGGTCGCCGCGCCGGCCTGGTGCCGCTGGTGTTCCAGGCGCGGGATTGGGTCCATGGCGTACTGGTCGGCGCCAGCATGGCCTCGGAGACCACCGCCGCGGCCACCGGCAAGGTGGGAGTGGTGCGGCGCGATCCGATGGCGATGAAACCGTTCTGCGGGTACAACTTCGCCGACTACTTCGGTCACTGGCTGGCGATGGGCGAGCGTATCGCCAAACCGCCGAAAATCTTCCACGTCAACTGGTTCCGGCGTGGCGAGGACGGCCATTTCCTGTGGCCCGGCTTCGGCGAGAACCTGCGTGTGCTGGAATGGATCATCGGCCGCTGCGAGGGTACGGCTGCCGCCAACGAGACCGCCATCGGCCACCTGCCGCGGCGCGAGGATCTCCACCTCGATGGCCTGACCGTCGCCGATGCCGACCTCGAAGCCCTGCTCTCCATCGACCCTGCAGCCTGGCACACGGAAGTCGCCGCGATCGGCGAGTACCTGGACAGCTTCGGCGCGCGCATGCCGGTACGGCTGCGCGTAGAGCTGGCGCGGGTGGGAGCGGCGCTGGCGGAGTAGGAGCGGGGAAAGCCGCGATCAGACGGTGCTGCAACGCGCTGAATGGGTCGCGCACGCGGTGCGCTCCTACACAGGGCGTAGGCGCTGTAGGAGCCCACCCTGTGGGCGACCGGCGCGCGGCATCAAAGCGAAGGTACGGTCGCGCACGACGTGCGCTCCGGCATGATGCGTCCATCGACCATTGCCAATCGACGACGGCTCGATAAACCTTTCCGCCCCCGCCGCCATCTAAGCGGGCATATGGAATCCGCCGCCTTGAACATCGACGCGAGCACCGAAGCGCCCGCAGGCGACGAAGCCGATCTGGTGCGGCGCGCCCAGGCTGGCGACCGGCGCGCCTTCGAGACGCTGTACCGGGCGCATGTCGACCGCGTGTACGCCACGCTGTGGCGGATTGCCGGCGGGGTCGATGCGCGCGCCGAGGAGCTGACCCAGGACGCCTTCGTGCGCGCCTGGCAGAAACTTCGGGACTTTCGCGGCGACAGCGCCTTCGGCACCTGGCTGCACCGGCTGGCGGTGAACGTGGCGCTGATGGATCTGCGTGCCCGCCGCGGCGGTGTGGATCGCGAGTCCGGCGACATCGAACTGGAGTCGCTGGCGATCGATGCCGGCCCGCGCCCTGGCGTCGGAATCGACCTGGAGCGCGCGGTGGCGGCGCTGCCGGAACGCAGCCGCGCGGTCCTCATCCTGTTTGATATCGAGGGCTGGAAGCACGAGGAGATTGCCACCGAATTGAGTATTGCGGTGGGCTCCTCCAAGGCCCATCTGCACCGGGCGCGCACATTGCTGAGGCGCGCCCTCGGAGGTGAACCATGAACGAGTTCGAAATGCGGCGATCGCTTGCGCAACTGCCGCGCAGTCGCGCGCCCGAGCGTGATCTGTGGCCCGCGATCGAAGCGCGGCTCGATCACGCCGATGGGCGCAGGCTGTGGCAGCGCTGGCCGTGGCTGGCGCTGGCCGCCGCCGCGGTGCTGGCGGTCGCCATGCTGCCCGCCCAGCTCGGCAGGATCGATCCGACGCAGGAGCCCGTGCCGCTGGCTGCGGCCGAAATCCCCGTGTCGACCTGGCCCGAAGCCGGGTCGGTCGTGGTCGGCAGTGCCTGGGCCTTGCCGGCGTGGGTGCTGGGAGACCCCGAGGTGGCCGCTGCCCTGGCCGAGCTGGAAGAAAGCACCGCCGAACTGCATCACCTGATCGACGAGCATCCCGGGGCCTCCCACCTGGTCTCGCTGCTGCATGCCAACTACCGACAGCACCGCTGGCTGAACCGCTTCGGCGTGGGCCAGGGTCGACTACTGCCACCCCAGGAGACATGAGATGAGATTTGCCCGCACTGTTCCGCTCCTGCCACTGCTGCTGGCCGTCGCCTCGGCCGCAGCGCAGACCCCGATTGACCGAAGCGCTGCCGTCGACGCCGATGCCAGGGTCACCATCGACAACCTCGCAGGCAGCGTCAGCGTGCGTGCCTGGGAGCGCAACGAAGTGCGCATCGGCGGTACGCTCGGCCGCGACGTGGAAGAACTGCGCGTGGAAGGCGATGCGCGCCGCCTGAACATCCAGGTGGTCTATCCGCAGAACGGTCGCGGCCGCCTTCTGCGTGGCGGCGAAACCGCTCTGGTGGTGGATGTGCCGCGCGGCATCGAACTCGCCGTGCAGACGGTCTCGGCCTCGATCGACGTGGACGGCGTGGCAGGGCCGTCGATGGACCTGCGCAGCGTCAGCGGCGAGATCGGCGTCGACAGCGATACGCCCGATCTTCGCGTCGCCACGGTCAGTGGTGGTGTGCGCACCGGCGGCGCCCAGGCGCGTATTGCCGTCGAGACCGTCAGCGGGCGCGCCGACGTCGACACCACGTCGGCCGACATCGGTGTGCGCAGCGTGTCCGGGCGCATCGCGGTCAAGGCCGGTCGTGTCGTGCGCCTGAACGCGGCCACCGTCTCGGGCAGCGTCGAGCTCGATATCGCCGGGCTCGACAAAGGTGGGCGCGTCGAAGCCGAGACCATGAGCGGCAGTGTCCACCTGACCCTGCCCGCCGACCTCTCCGCCAGGCTGGAAGCCAGCACCTTCAGCGGCAGCATCCGCAGCGATTTCGGCGAGGTGACCCGGGAGCGTTACGGCCCCGGCCAGTCGCTGCATGCCGACGCCGGTAGCGCCGACGGCCAGATCAAGGCCACCGCCTTCAGCGGCACGGTACGCATCCAGCGCCGTTGAGCGCAGCATCACCGTGCCGCCACCTTCGGCTCGTGGGGGCGATGTCGGCACGGTGGTGCCGACCTACGTCTGTCATGGTAGGCGCCCACCTCGTGGGCGACAGGGGCGCGCACGTAGGGCGGCATCACCATGCCGCCGTCTTCGGCCCGCGGGGGCTACGGTCGCCAATGTAGGAGCCCACCTTGTGGGCGACACGGAGGGCGCGTGGCATCGAAGCGACGCTGCGGTCGCGGCTGAAGCCTGCGATTCGGGCGAAACGGACCCGAATGGCCCTGTCAGGGCAATTGCAACGAATTCTTAACAAACTGTTCTATTGGCCCATGGGCGGTGCTACCATCGCCCGGTCTTCAAGGACGGGGTGTGCCTGGCGGGGCCGCGGATGCGGTTTCCGCGTTGACGCGGATGCGTCTGGGCGCGGCCAGGAGGCCACCCGATTGCTTGAGCTATGGGTATAACGTGGAGGCGGGCGCCGCCCCTGCGTGACTTTTTGCAACTTGCCTCATGAGGGTGTCTATGAATATCAACGTCAAGACCAACGTGCTGAGCCTGTCGGTCTCGCTGGCGCTGGCCTCCGGCCTCGCAGCGACGTCCAACACGGCTTTCGCACAGGAGGAGGCCTCCGAGCTGGATCGTATCGAGGTGACCGGTTCGCGCATCAAGCGCGCCGACATCGAGGGTCCGCTGCCGGTCACCGTCATCACGCGTGAAGACATCGAGCGCGCGGGCGATCTCAACATCGCCGACGTGCTTCGCTACAGCACATTCAACTCGGCCGGCTCCTTCGTCGAGCAGTCCGGTTTCGCCGGCGGCGACCAGGGCACTGCCCGCGTCGACCTGCGTGGCCTGGGTTCCCAGCGTACGCTGATCCTGATCGACGGCCGTCGCATCGCAGGCTCGCCGACGCCGGGTTCCGGTGGTTCCTCGGCGCAGAACCTGAATGCGATTCCGCTGGCTGCCATCGAGCGTGTGGAAATCCTGCGCGACGGCGCCTCGGCCGTGTACGGCGCCGACGCCATCGGCGGCGTGGTCAACATCATCACGCGCAAGGATTACCAGGGCCTGAGCATCGGCGGCACCTATACCCGTCCGACCGAGGACGGCGGTGACGAGCGCTATGGCCAGATCACCATGGGCCTGGCTTCCGACCGCGGCAACGTGATCATCACGCTCGACCACTTCGAGCGCGATTTCATCATGCGCCGCGATCGCGACTATCTGTTCGGCGTGACGCCCTCTACCCTGGGCTTCCCCGGCAGCTTCCGTCGCCGCGACCCGAACACCGGCGCCGTCGTCGGTCTGTGGGAAGCCGACGCACGCTGCCCAGCCGCGCTCGACACCGATCCGAACTTCCCGGACTCGGCGCGACAGTTCTTCCCGGGACTTGGCGAGTACTGCACCTTCCGCTTTGCCTCGTCGGCCGGCTTCACCGCCGCCATCCAGCGCGACACGCTGACCGTGAACTTCAACTACGAGATCACGGACAACACCAGCGCTTTCGGCCGCTTCTCCTTCGGCCGCAACGAGGCACAGGGCATCTTCGCGGCGGCGCCGGCGCAGTTCCTGAACTTCATCGGCTCCACCAACCCGATCAACCCGACCCTGGGCGAACTGGGTCCGGGCGTGGGCTACAACCTCGACCTGGCGTTCCGCTTCACCCCGCTCGGCACTCGCGACAGCTACTCCACCGACACCATCACCGAGAACCTGTTCGGCTTCCGCGGCAACCTGGATCTGATCGGCGGCATGGACTGGGAGTTCGCGGTGTTCCACAACCGCTACCGCCAGCGTGAGCTCGGCTACGGCTACGGACTCATCTCCAACTTCCAGCGCGCCGTGGCCGCCGGCCAGTTCAACCCGTTCGGTCCGCCCACGCCGGCTGCCAACGGCCTGGTCGGTCACACCATCTCCGACGACAACCAGTTCCGCGGCGTCGGCATGGACGGCCGGGTCAACTTCGACCTGTTCGACATGGCCAACGGCCCGGTCGGTTTCGCCGCCGGTTTCGAGTACCACGACGTCGAGTACTTCGCCGAGGGCGACGCGCAGTCGAACGCCGGCAACGTGTTCGGTTCGGCGGGCGGTTCGGCGGCAGGCAAGCGGGCCAACTCGGCGCTGTTCGCCGAGGTGCTGTTCCCGATCCTGCACAACCTGGAAGCCGGTCTCGCGCTGCGTCACGACCGCTACAACGACTTCGGCAACAGCACCAATCCGAAGCTCAGCGTGCTGTACCGTCCGATCGACCAGCTCGTGCTGCGTGCCTCCTACGGCGAGGGCTTCCGTGCCCCCGACCTGCGCAGCCTGGGCAACCGCGGCTCGCAGAGCTTCCCGGCCTTTGTCGACCAGTGGGGCTGCAACCAGAACCCGGGCAACACGTTCCTGTGCACCTCGCAGCAGCGTGAGACCCTGACCGGCGGTAACCCGCTGCTCGAGTCCGAGGAGTCCCAGCAGTGGTCGGCGGGCGTGGTGTGGAACATCACCAACGATCTGTCGGTCGGTGTCGACTACTACCGCATCAAGCTGGAGAACGGTATCGGCTCGGTGGGCCTGGCCTTCATCATGGGTAACGAGCTGCGTTGCCGCACCGGGCAGACGCCGTGCATTCCGGAACTGGTGTCCAACGTCATCCGCGATACCAACGGTCAGTTGATCCTGGTGCGCGTGGTGCCGAGCAACTTCACCGGCATCGACACCCGCGGCTTCGACGCCGACATCCGCTACAACCTGAACACCGACTTCGGTCGCTTCGGCTTCAGCTGGATGATGAGCTACGTGCAGAAGTACGTGTTCGAGGGCAGCGCGGGTCCGAACGACCTGGCCGGCACCTACACCTTCCCGAAGCGCCGCATGACCGGTGGCGTCGTGTGGAGCCAGGGTGACTACACGGCCGGCCTCAACTGGACGCATGTCGGCAGTCACTGCCAGGGCGGCGGCGGCAGCCTGGGTCCGTGCGGCTTCCGCGTCGGTTCCTACAACGTGTTCGATGCCAGCGTGGCCTGGAATGCGCCGTGGAATGCACAGATCCAGATCGGTGCACGCAACCTGGCCAACAAGGACCCGAACCTGAACCAGTTCGGCGAACTCGACAACGACATCTTCCGCCTGTACGGCGTGGCCGGCCGCGTGCCGTACATCCGCTACACGCAGAACTTCTGATTTCGACGATCCTCAACGATCGCCTTTCGAGGGCCCCTTTTCGGGGCCCTCTTTTTTTGCCTCCGGTCCTGCCTTGCCGTGCCATTCCGGGCAATTCCTAACGACAACTTAACAATCGCCCCATAGGGTGCTAGGATGCCCGCGCCGAGTCAGGATGCGGGGCCCGTGGGGGCCTGCGCGCGCCTCGTGTATCGGGCTCGTGGTTGTTTTCGCCGGCTGCGCGCGGAACGGCGCAGGAATCGCGATTTTTTCGACTGTTCGAGAGGGTGTTTATGAACATTTCCAAGATTGAGACCTCGGTCCTCAGCCGCTCCATCCGGCTCGGACTGCTCGCCGGCGCCGCCGTCGGCACTGCCATGATCGCCGCACCCGTGGTGGCCCAGGACGACGCGACCGAACTCGACCGCATCGAGGTCACCGGTTCGCGCATCAAGCGCACCGACATCGAGGGGCCGCTGCCGGTCACCGTCATCTCGCGCGAGGACATCGAGCGCGCTGGCGACCTCAACGTCGGCGACGTTCTGCGTTACTCCACCTTCAATACTTCGGGTTCGTTCACGCAGTCGTCCGGCTTCGCCGGCGGCGCGCAGGGCATTTCCGAAATCGACCTGCGTGGCCTGGGCTCGCAGCGCACCCTGGTGCTGATGGACGGTCGTCGCATCGCCAACAGCCCGGGCCTGGGCAGCGCCAGCCAGAACCTCAACACCATCCCGCTGGCTGCCATCGAGCGCATCGAAGTGCTGCGCGACGGCGCCTCGGCCGTGTACGGTTCCGACGCCATCGGCGGCGTGGTGAACATCATCACGCGCAAGGACTTCCAGGGCCTCAGCATCAGCGGCACCTACACCAATCCGAAGGAAGACGGTGGCGACGAGCGCTTCGGCTCCATCGTGATGGGCCTGGCCTCCGATCGCGGCAACGTGATGATTACCCTCGACCATTACGAGAAGGACATCATCTTCTATCGCGACCGCGATTACCTGATCAACACCTTCACCTCGACGCTGGGCTTCCCGGGAAGCTTCCTGCGTCGCGACCCGACGACGCTGGCCCCGGTGGGTCTGTGGGAGGCCGATGCGCGCTGCCCGCAGTCGCTCGATTCCGATCCCAACTTCCCGAACTCCGAGCGTGAGTTTTTCCCGGGCTTCGGCGAGTTCTGCATGTTCCGCTTCGCCTCGGTGTCCGGCTTCACCGCCGCCACCGACCGCGACTCGCTGAACGTCAGCTTCAACTACGACATCACCGACAACACCAGCGCCTTCGGCCGTTTCTCGGCCACCCGCGCCGAAGCCTTCGGTCGCTACGCCCCGGCGCCGGCCATCTTCACCGCCTTCATCGGTGCCACCAACCCGATCAACCCGACGCTCGGCGAGCTGGGTCCGGGTCAGGGCTACGTGCTCGACCTGCGCTTCCGCTTCGTGCCGCTCGGCAACCGCGACAGCTACACCACCGACACCGTGACCGACAACGTGTTCGGCTTCCGCGGCAACCTGGACGTGATCGGTGGCATGGACTGGGAGTTCGCGGTGATCCACAGCCGCTATCGTCAGCGTGAGCTGGGTTACGGTTATGGCCTGATCTCCAACTTCTTCAACGCTGTGGCAGCGGGACAGTTCAACCCGTTCGGACCGCCGACGACTGCAGCCAACAACCTGGTCGCGCACACCATTTCCGACGACAACGAGTTCCGTCGCGTCGGCATGGACGGCCGCGTCAACTTCGACCTGTTCGACCTGCCGGCCGGTCCGGTCGGCTTCGCCGCCGGTTTCGAGTACTACGACGACCGCTTCACCGCTGAAGCGGACGCGCAGTCGAACGCCGGCAACGTGTTCGGTTCCGCCGGCGGCTCGGCATCGGGCGAGCGCGCCAGCTCGGCCCTGTTCGTCGAGGCCTTGTTCCCGCTGCTGGATCGCCTGGAGATGGGTGTTGCGGTGCGTCACGACCGCTACAACGACTTCGGCAACAAGACCAACCCGAAGGTCAGCCTGCTGTGGCGTCCGATCGACCAGCTCGTGCTGCGTGGATCCTATGGCAAGGGCTTCCGCGCCCCCAGCCTGCAGCAGCTTGGCGACCGCGGCTCGCAGAGCTTCCCCGGTTTCGTCGACCAGTACGGCTGCTTCCTGCAGCCCGACAACGCCTTCCGCTGCACCGCGCAGCAGCGCGAGATCTTCATCGGCGGCAACCGCAATCTGCAGCCCGAGACCTCCACGCAGTACTCCTTCGGCGTGGTCTGGAACATCCTGGAAGACCTGTCGTTCGGTGTCGACTACTACAGCATCAAGCTGAAGAACGGCATCGGCGCCGTCCCGCTGGCCCAGATCATGGCCAACGAACTGCGCTGCCGCACCGGTGCCACGCCGTGCATTCCCGAACTGGTCAACAACGTGATTCGCGATGCCAACGGCGAGATCGTCATCGTCAACGTGGTGCCGACCAACTTCTCCGGCATCACCACCACCGGTTGGGACGCCGATCTGCGTTACGCGCTCAATACCGACATCGGCCGTTGGGGCTTCGGCATCAGCGTGAGCCAGGTGCGCAAGTTCGAGTTCCGCACCCTGACCGAGATCGACCTGGCCGGCACCGCCTTCTTCCCGAAGCGGCGCGGCACCGGCGTGGTGAGCTGGAGCCTGGGCGATTTCGGCGCCACGCTCAACGCGACCCATATTGGCAACTCGTGTGAGTTCGAGGAAAGCGACGGCAGTTGCGGCTTCCGTCTGGGTTCGTGGAACGTGTTCGACCTCAGCGCCCACTGGAACGCCCCGTGGAACGCCGAGATCCAGATCGGTGTGCGCAACATCGCCAACCGCGATCCGGTACTCGACAGCTTCGGCGATTTCGACCCGACCGCGACCAACGCACCGTTCCTGTATGACATGCTGGGCCGCGTGCCCTACATCCGCTACACGCAGAACTTCTGATCCACTTTCCGATCGCAAGATCGGTCTTTCGAGGGCCCCGCGATGCGGGGCCCTTTTTTATGCGCCCCTGCGGGCGCAGGGATACGGGCGGGCTCCCTTTGTAGGAGCGGCGAAAGCCGCGATAGGCCCCGCGGACGGGTCCGCTTATCGCGGCTTTCGCCGCTCCTACATGGGCTTGCGATCTTCGAGTAGTCCCCGCGGACCGAAGACGGCGGCATGGTGATGCCGCCCTACGCGCGCGCCCGTGTCGCCCACGAGGTGGGCGCCTACCATGACAGCCGTAGGTCGGCACCACCGTGCCGACATCCACCCCGCGGGCCGAAGACGGCGGCATGGTGATGCCGCCCTACCGGCGCGCCCGTGTCGCCCACGAGGTGGGCGCCTACCATGACAGCCGTAGGTCGGCA
>DAOMOD010000128.1:0-12278 GCA_035444205.1 Lysobacteraceae bacterium | reverse complement strand
TTCGGGCCGCCTACGGCGTTCGTGCGCGCTCCGGCGCGCACAGTCAGTCCGCGGCGCGCGCCACAACGGCGTCTCGACGCCCTCGCTACGGACGGTTGTGAGAAATGCGGGCTAAGGCTCAGAGGCGGCGGAAGATCAGCGAGGCGTTGGTGCCGCCGAACCCGAAGCCGTTGGACAGGGCCGCATCGATGCGGGCCTCGCGCGCGGTATTGGGCACGAAGTCGAGGTCGCAACCTTCGCCCGGCTCGTCGAGGTTGATGGTCGGCGGGATCACGCCGTGGTGCAGGCCGAGAATCGAGAAGATCGCCTCGACGCCGCCGGCGGCACCAAGCAGGTGCCCGGTCATCGACTTGGTGGAACTGACCATCACCTTGCCGGCATGATCGCCGAAGCAGGCCCTGACCGCCTGCACTTCGGCCAGGTCGCCGAGCGGTGTGGAGGTGCCGTGCGCGTTGATGTAGCCGACCGCATCCGCAGCCAGTCCGGCGTCCTTCAGCGCGTTTTTCATGCAGCGTGCCGCGCCCTCGCCGTTCTCGCTGGGCGCGGTCATGTGGAAGGCGTCGCCGCTCATGCCGAAGCCCGCCAGTTCACAGTAGATGCGCGCGCCGCGCGCCCTGGCCAGCTCGTATTCCTCTAGCACCAGCACACCGGCGCCATCGGAAAGCACGAAGCCGTCGCGGTCCCTGTCCCAGGGACGGCTGGCGCGGGCCGGCTCGTCGTTGCGCGTGGACATGGCACGCGCCGAGCAGAAACCGCCCATGGCGATACCGGTGGTGGCGTATTCGGCGCCGCCGGCGACCATGGCGTCGGCGTCGCCGTACTGGATCATGCGCATCGCCAGGCCGATGTTGTGGTTGGCGGTGGCACAGGCCGATACTGCGGCCAGGTTGGGGCCCTTGATGCCGGTCATGATCGACAGGTTGCCGGAGATCATGTTGATGATCGAACTCGGCACGAAGAATGGCGAGATCTTGCGCACGCCGGCCTCGGCGAACTGGATCGAGGTCTTCTCGATGACGGCGATGCCGCCGATGCCGGCGCCCACAGCAAGACCGATGCGTTCGGCATTGGCCTCGCTGACCTCGAAGCCGGCGTCCTTCAATGCCTGCATCGAGGCGGCGATGCCGTAGTGCATGAAGGGATCCATCTTCTTGACGTCCTTGGCCGGCATCCAGGCGGCGGCGTCGAAGTCGCGAATCTCACCGGCGATGCGAGTGGGAAAGGTGGTGGCGTCGAAGTGCGTCACCGGACCGATGCCGGAACGGCCGTTGACGATGCTGTCCCAGGCGCTCGGCACATCGTTGCCCACGGGCGAGACGATACCCAGGCCGGTGACGACAACGCGGCGCTTGCTCATGAATTCACCTCGGGAAGCGCTGGCCCGCAACTCTCACAACCGTCCGTAGCGGATGGATCGGCGTCCACATCAGGAGGGTTGTAAGAAATGCGCGCCAGGCAATCGCTGTAAGGTCCGGGGTGCGCCAGCAAGACCGACGCACCCCGGTGCGGGGTCACGGCAGGAACCTGCCGCGCCACCATCGAAAAGGAATCAGGACTTCACGTGGGCCTTGATGTAATCGATGGCCTGCTGGACGCTGGTGATCTTCTCGGCCTCCTCGTCCGGAATCTCGCACTCGAACTCTTCCTCGAGCGCCATCACCAGTTCCACCGTATCGAGCGAATCCGCGCCCAGATCGTCCACGAAGGAAGCGGTCGGGGTGACCTCGTCCTCCTTCACGCCAAGCTGTTCGACGACGATCTTCTTGACGCGTTCTTCAATGCTGCTCATGGGTACCAAGACCTCCCGGTTGAAAGCGCGCGGATTGTAGTGGAAGCCCGCGCAGCACGCCACAAAAAACCTTCAGTTGCGCTGACGCCACGCGGCGTCAGGGCATGTACATGCCGCCGTTGACGTGCAGGGTCTCGCCGGTGATGTACGCGGCCGCGGGCGATGCCAGAAACGCCACCGCACGCGCGATATCCGCGGATTCCCCCAGCCGGCCCAGCGCGATCTGGCCCAGCATGGACTCCCGCTGCGCCTCGGGCAAGGCCCGCGTCATGTCGGTGTCGATGAATCCAGGCGCCACCACGTTGACGGTGATGCCGCGGCTGCCCACCTCGCGCGCCATCGACTTCGAGAATCCGATGATGCCGGCCTTGGCCGCCGCATAGTTGGCCTGTCCGGCGTTGCCGGTCAGCCCGATCACCGAGGCGATATTGATGATGCGCCCCTTGCGCGCCTTCATCATGCCGCGCAGCACCGCCTTGCTGGTGCGGAACACCGAGCTCAGGTTGGTATCGAGAATGGCCTGCCAGTCCTCTTCCTTCATGCGCAGCAGGAGCTGGTCGCGGGTGATGCCGGCGTTGTTGACCAGAATGCCGATGGCACCCAGCTCGCCCGCCACGGATTCGATCAGCGCTTCCACGGCCGCGCCGTCGGTCACGTCCAGCACACGACCCTGGCCGCCATGTCCGGCGAGCCGCTCACCGATGGCGGCGGCGCCTGCCTCGCTGGTGGCGGTGCCGACCACCCTGGCGCCGAGGGCGGCGAGTTCGTCGGCGATGGCCGCACCGATGCCACGGCTGGCGCCGGTGACCAGGGCGACCTCGCCGGAAAGTTGAAACTGCGTCGTCATGGTCTCCAACTCCGTTTCAGGTTCGGGCGGCTCATGCCCAGGCCTCGAAGGCGGCGGCAAGTTCGTCGGGACCACCCAGCGCCCTTGCCTCAAGCCCCCTGTCGATGCGTTTGACCAGCCCGGTCAGCACCTTGCCCGGTCCGCATTCGGCGATCCGGCCAACGCCTGCCACCGCCAATGCCTGGACACAGGCGGTCCAGCGCACAGGCTGATGCAGTTGCGCCGCCAACGCCTGGCGCAATGAAGCCAAATCACTTGAAATTTGCGCCGTAACATTATGAATTATCGCAATTTCAGGCATGGAGATCCGGGCCGCTTCCAGCGCCTCCGCGAGCGCATCCGCAGCCTCGCGCATCAGCGCGCAATGCGAAGGCACGCTCACCGCCAGCTTCACCGTCTTGCGCACGCCGCGCTCGCCGAGCGCCGCCAGTGCACGATCCACCGCGCCGGCGTGTCCTGCGATCACGATCTGCCCCGGGGAATTGTAGTTGGCAGGTTGCACCACCTCGTCCCCGGCCACCTCGGCACAGACCTGCTCGACCAGGGCATCCTCGGCACCGAGCACGGCGGCCATGGCGCCCTGCCCCTCGGACACCGCCGCCTGCATCAGCCTGCCGCGGGTTTGCACCAGGCGTGCAGCGTCGGCCAGCGACATCGCCCCGGCACACACCAGGGCGGTGTATTCGCCCAGGCTGTGCCCGGCCATCAGTGCCGGTTGCGTGCCACCGCGCGCCAGCCAGCAACGCCACACCGCCACGCCCGCAGCCAGCAGCGCCGGCTGGGTGTTCTCGGTGCGGTTGAGTTCGGCCTCGGGGCCGTCCTGGCTCAGCGCCCACAGATCGAAGCCGACCGCCGCGGAAGCCTCGGCAAAGGTTTCGCGTACTTCGGGCTGGACCTCGGCGAGCGTGCCCAGCATACCGACGGACTGTGAGCCCTGGCCGGGGAAGACGAAAGCTAGCCGGGACTCGCTTGGAGCCGGGACCCGGGACCCGGGACCCGGGACCCGGGACTCGTGCGTCGAGTTACTCATAGAAGTGTTCAGCTACCGGATAGGTTTACGATTTCGATGGTGACCACGTGTATCAAGCGATCCAGGGGGCTTGGCGCTTCCTCAAGATTCGCTCCCGAAACAGCAACGGCAACGACCAGATAATGAACTCGCCGAGGGCCGCTTTTCCCGGGTCCCCGGTCCCGGGTCCCGGCTCTTCAGTACCGAACCAACGCCGACCCCCAGGTGAAGCCGCCGCCGAACGCTTCCAGCAGCAGCAGTTCGCCACGCCGGATCCTGCCCGAGCGGACCGCTTCGTCGAGTGCCATCGGCACCGACGCGGCTGAAGTGTTGCCGTGGCGGTCGACGGTGACGATGACGCGGTCCATGGGCATCGCCAGGCGTTTCGCCGTGGCGGTGATGATGCGCAGATTGGCCTGGTGCGGGATCAGCCAGTCGATGTCGCCCTTGTCGAGGCCGTTGGCCTCCAGGGTCTCGCCGACCACGGCGTCCAGGGTCTTGACCGCGACCTTGAACACCTCGTTGCCCGCCATCAGCACGCGCACGCCATGGTTCTTCTCGTCCTTGAAGCCGGCGGAGACGCCTACCGGGTTGTACAGCAGTTCCTTGTAGCCACCGTCGGCATGCAGGTGGGTCGACACCACGCCGGCCTCGTCGCTGGGCTGCAACACCACGGCGCCGGCGCCGTCGCCGAACAGCACGCAGGTGCCGCGGTCGCTCCAGTCGATCATGCGCGACAGGGTCTCGGCACCGACCACCAGCGCATTGCGCACACCGCCGGCGCGCACGAACTTGTCGGCCACCGCCAGCGCATAGATGAATCCGGTGCAGGCCGCGTTGACGTCCATCGCCGCGCAGCCGTTGGCGCCGAGGCGATGCTGCAGCAGGCAGGCGGTGCTGGGGAAGATGATGTCGGGCGTGGTGGTGCCGACCACGATCAGGTCGATCTCGGCGGCACTGACACCGGCGGCCTCCATGGCGCGCGTGGCGGCGCCCAGGGCGAGATCGCCGGTGGTCTGGCCATCGGCGGCGATGTGGCGCTGGCGGATACCGGTGCGTTCGCGGATCCACTCGTCGCTGGTGTCGACCAGCTTCTCGAGATCGGCGTTGGTGACGATGCGCTCCGGCAGGCAACTGCCGGTGCCGGCAATACGTGAATGGATCAGAACGCTTCCTCCCCGAACGAAAGCGGCCCCTCAGGGCCGCCGCATGAGCGATACGGGCGCCCGGCAAGACGGCGCCGGACGCGACTCAATCCTCGTCGTCGTCCTCGACGGCCGATTTCACGTCAATCACCTTGCGGCCGCGATAGAAGCCGTCGGCGGTGATGTGGTGACGCAGGTGCGTTTCGCCGGTGGTGGCATCGACCGACAATTGGGCCGGCTTCAGCGCATCGTGGGAACGGCGCATGCCGCGCTTGGATGGGGACTTGCGACTTTTCTGGACAGCCATTTCAGTACTCCGAAAAACAATAGTCTAAAGCTTCTTCCAGTCCTTGAGGGCTGCGAAGGGGTTTTCTGCTGCGCCTTCCTCGGCATCGTCGCTGCTCCACAGCACTTCATCCTGCGCCGGGCCGCCCGGCGACAAGGGCGCCACCGGCACCTGCAACAGCAGCTCGTCCTCGACCAGGTCGAGCGGCACCAGCGACCCGTCCTCGGGCACCAGCAGCGCTTCGTAGCCGGGCGGCAGCGCGTTTTCCTCGCTTTCCTCGCGGATCAGGCCAAGCCGGCTGTCGAGTTCTACCGGCAGCACGAACGGCTCGAAACTGCGCTGGCAGGTCAGGGTCAGTTCGGCCGACACCTTCACGGCCGCGAACGGCACCGAGATTTCATCGGTACCGAACTCGATCTCGTAGCGGGCTTCGCCGACATCGTCGGCGAGAAGGTCGCGGAGCCTGGTCATCTGCGCCAGCGGCGCGGCACCGGAGAAGATCCTGCGCTGCGCCACCATCCGCCAGGCACCCACGCGTTCGGGCAGGCCGGCAGACATGGGCGCGCGATGATAGGGGCGACGCAGGCCAGCGTCAAGGAACGGCCTGCGCCGGTGCGGATTGCGCCAACCTTTGCGGGGCGCGCCCGGGTGGGGCAGACTGCAACGCTCCACCCCTGCAACGACCCGTCCCTTGACTGCCGTCCTGGCCATTCTCGTTGGCGTCACCCTGCTCCTGCTCGTCTGGTGGTACCGCCACCGCGTCTGGATGCGCCGCCAGACCACGCTGGAGGATCTGCTCAACGAGATCGATGGTCTGGAAGCCCAACTGCACGAATGCAGGCGGCGCATGCATTCGCTGCAGGACGTGGTCGGACAGGTACCCGCCGACATCAGCGCGGTGGCCATGGCTTCACTCGACTCCGGCGAGCAGGTGCGCCTGGCTCTGCGTGACGTACTGGAGCATCGCCTGTGGATCCAGCGCCACGGCGAGGAGGCGAGCCAGCGTGAACTCGACGAGGCGCTCGGATCGGTGGCGCGCTCACGCGAGCGCCTGGCCTCGCACCTGGAGCAGCTGATTGCCGCCGGGCGCGACCTCGAGGATGCCTGCGAGGCCACCTCGGGCCTGGTCGAGGCGCCACCCGAAGCACGTCGCCCCGCCGACGATGACTCGCACTGAACTGATACTCGCATCGGGTTCGCCCTATCGCGCGGCGCTTCTGAAGCGGCTGGGTATCGAGTTTCGCGTGTTCAGCCCCAGCATCGATGAAAGCCAGCTTGCGAACGAGTCGCCGGCCGCACTGGCTGTTCGGCTTGCCGAGGCCAAGGCCGCGGCCGTGGCCGCGCTTCATCCTGGTGCCCTGGTCATAGGCTCGGACCAGACCGCCGACCTCGGCGGTCGCGCCATCGGCAAGCCGGGGAGCGCTGGACGCGCCGCGGAACAGCTCAGGCTCTGCGCCGGACAGCGCGTGGTGTTCCACACTGCCGTTTGCCTGATGCGTGCCGGAGACGGCTTCAGGGCCCATCATCACGACCGTACCGAAGTGGTGTTGCGCGCGCTGGCCGAGGCGGAGATCGAACGCTACGTGGCGCGCGAACCGGCCATCGACTGCGCCGGAAGCTTCAAGGCCGAGAGCCTAGGTATCAGCCTTTTCGAAGCCATCCACAGCGAAGACCCGACGGCGCTGATTGGCCTACCCCTGATCGGCCTCTGCCACCTGCTGCGCCAGGCCGGCGTCGCCGTACCCTGATCCATCGGTATCGTTTGGTTGCGACTGCGACCCTGAAGCCGCTCAGCGCAACACCACCACCTCCTCGGGAAATTCGCGCACCGATCCGTCGCGCCCGGTCAGGCGCAGGCCCAGGCGATAGCGTCCCGCTGCCAGATGCGAAAGATCGATCTCGGCGGCGAACCCGACATCCGGGTGGTTGGGATCGGTGGAGAACGGCCATTGCGCCAGCACGCCGGAGAATGGCAGTCCGTAACGGGCCTCGGCGATCTCCTCGCCGTCGAGCAGGACATGCACCGACCGGATGCCGGCGCCGTCCTGAATCGCCCAGCCGCTGATGGCAAGTGCTTCTTCGCGCGATGCGACGAAGTCCGGCGGCAGGTCGATGTATGCCAGCGCGGGGAACTGGCACCGCGCCGGAGCGGTGTCTTCCTGTCGATCGACCCGGAAGTAGAGGAAACGTCTGCGTCCGGCGAACAGCGAGCGCTCGCCGAGCAGGCGCATGTTGCCGAGACGAGCACACAGCTCGTGGTACCAGGCAGGGCGATCCTTGAGTGCGACCGCGGTGTCCTCGACCACCAGCAACGCCCGCGCCGCTCCACGCTCGCGCCAGGACCGTTCGTCACGACGCCACAGCGCGAGCTGCAGGGCACGTCCGTGATGGTGATTGCGCGGATGGTCCAGCACGAATACCGGCCACACGCCGCCCAGTTCGAATTCGAGCTGGGCGGCGATCATGAAATTGTCGGCCACCAGGTCCGCGTTCGCGAATTCCGGATGATCGAGGTGATGCCACGCCGATTCGGCTGCCTCGCGCCAGCCGGTCAGGTTGGTAGGAAAGGCCTTGTGGTCGGCCAGCGCCATGGTCCATGGCGAGCGCGCCGCGAGCGCCAGGTATCCAAGCGCGGCGATGCTGCCAGCCGCGGCCAGTCCCAGCCCAAGAATCACCATGCCGCCACGCAGCACCCGTGGCCACGCCGCAGAGAACCTGCGCCACCAGGGCGGCAGCAGTGGCAACAACGGCAGGTAGCCGATCAGCGGCCAATGGAAATGCGTGCGCACGTTGTCGGCGAAGAAGGCACCCACCAGATAGACCACGATCGGCAGTCCGGCAAAGGCCAGCAGCACATCGCGCGGCGCCGTTTCGATGGGCCGGCGCAGCAGGGTCAGCAACGTTGCCAGCAGACCCAGATACAACACGGGCGAAGTCACCGCGGCCTGCACCGGCAGGTGTTGCAGACCCTGCCACTGGAATGCCCAGGGATGACGCTCGACGAACTGGAACCCGAGTGCCGCTGCGCCGGTCTCCACATGGAACAGCACCTGTGGCACCAGGCCGACGCCGGCGATCGCGAATGCCAGCCACAGGCCCGGCGTCCTCCATGCCGCTCGTCCCCTGGCACTTGCCAGCAGTACCAGCAGCGCGGCCGCCACCGGCACCAGGAAGCGGTAATGGGCGTTCAAGCCCAGGGCCACCCACAGGCCGGTCTGCATCCAGGGCAGCAGTCGACCGCTTGCCAGCGCCCGGTCGAAGGCATCCAGTGCCAGCAGTCCAAGCAGCAGCATGGCCACATCGGGCAATGCCAGCACGCCAAGGCTGGCCGACAACGGCAGCAGCAACGCGATCAGCGCGGCGCGCCAGGCGTCGTCCTCGCCGACCCAGCGCCGTCCCAGCCGCAGCACGATGAATGGCAGCGCCGCCGCCAGCGCCAGGAACGGCAGGCGAATGCCCAGCACATGGTCGCCGAACAGCCCCCGCCCGCCTGCGATCAGCCAGGCCGTCAGTCCGGGCAGATCGCTGTAGGCCGCGGCCAGGTGGCGGCTTTCCCAGACGTAGAAGGCCTCGTCGCCGAACAACTCGAGCGATGCGGCGAGCAACAGCTTGACCGCAAGCAGACCGGCGAAGATCCACCAGAAAGCGCGACGGACGTTCATGCCGTCGTCACGGTCATCATCGATACATTCCTTTCCGTCACATCGCTACACTGCACATTCTTCCGCACGCTGCCCATCCCCATGGCCGACTCGCCCCAGCCCGACGCCCAGTACATGGAAGCCCTGGCCCGCGCCATCGAACAGACGAACGCAGTGGTGCTCGGCAAGACGCGCGAGGTGCGGCTTGCCTACACGGCGCTTCTCGCCGGCGGGCATCTGCTGATCGAGGATCTGCCCGGTGTGGGCAAGACCACGCTGGCGCACGCCCTGTCCGCAAGCCTGGGACTTGGTTTCCAGCGCGTGCAGTTTACGTCCGACCTGCTGCCCTCGGACATTCTGGGCGTTTCAGTGTACGACCGCGAGCGTGGCGGCTTCAGCTTTCACCCAGGTCCGGTGTTTGCCCAACTCGTGCTCGGCGACGAGATCAACCGCGCCACGCCGAAGACGCAGAGCGCCCTGCTCGAGGCCATGGCCGAAGGCCAGGTGACGGTGGACGGCAAGAGCCACGCCCTGCCGCAACCGTTTTTCGTCGTGGCCACGCAGAACCCGGTGGACCTGGCCGGAACCTTCCCGCTGCCCGATTCCCAGCTCGACCGCTTCCTGCTGCGCATCGGCCTGGGGTACCCGGACCGCAAGGCCGAGCACCGGATGCTCACCCAGCCCGACCGGCGGCGCATGCTGGAGACGCTTGAACCTTGTCTGGACGCCGAGCGCGTGCTTGCACTTCGGGAGGCGGTCACTGCGGTCACCACCAGCAACGCGCTGGTCGACTATGTGCAGGATCTGCTCGACGCCAGTCGTCGCCACCCGCAGATCCGCGTCGGCCTGTCGCCACGCGCGGGCCTGGCCCTGCTGTCCGGAGCACGCGCCTGGGCCTTGATCGGCGGGCGCGCCTTCGTACTGCCCGAGGACGTGCAGGCGGTGTTCGTCGCGGTGGCCGCGCACCGGCTGATTCCCGGAAGCGAGACCGGCACCGATCGCGACACCCTGGCACGACGCCTGCTGGACGAAGTCGCCGTGGACTGAGGTGGCCGCGCAACGACCCACCTGGCGGGCGCGCCTGCTCGCCCAAGCCGAGCGGCGTCTGCCGGCGCTGACCCGGCTGCGCGAGCCGGAGCCGCTGCCGCTGACACTGCACCGCAAGCGCATCTACATCCTGCCGACCGGCTTCGGCGTGTTCTTCGCCGTGGTCGTGACCGGCATGCTGCTGGCTGCGCTCAACTACAACAACAATCCCGCGCTGCTGCTGACGTTCCTGGTTGCCGCCATCGCCCATGTCAGCCTGCACCAGACCTTCCGCAACCTGAACCGCCTGATCGTCCACCGCGTGGACGGCGAGCCGGTGCACGCCGGCCAGCCGATGCGGATCAGCATCAGCCTTGGCCCCGCCGACGGCCGCGGCCGGCACGGTGTGCGGGTCGCGCGCGGCGCCTCGCGCGACGAGATCGAGGTTGCCCGGCATGGCGTGTCGGAGGCCCGGCTCCAGGTGGCGACACACCGCCGCGGCTGGATGCCGGTCGGACGCCTGCGGCTGGACACGGAAATGCCGTTCGGCCTGTTCGTGGCCTGGAGCTGGGTGCATCCGGACTGCCGCCTGCTGGTGTATCCACGCGCGGAGACCGGCGCGCCGCCGCTGCCCGACGGCGCCGGCAGTGGCGCGGCACTGCGCCGGCGCGAGGGCGAGGAACTGGAGGGCGTGCGCGATCACCAGCGCTCCGATCCGCTGCGCCTGGTGGCATGGAAGGCGAGCGCACGCGCCGAGCGCCTGCTCAGCAAGGATTTCCGCGATACCCGGGGCGACCTGCTCATTCTCGATTTCGACCGCCTGCAGGGCCTGGACCACGAAGCCCGCATCGCCCGGCTGACGCGCTGGGTGCTGGACGCACGCCAGAGCGATTCCGCTTTCCTGCTGCGCGTACCAGGGCAGGTATTGGGCCCCGGGCACGGCCAGCAGTTCTGTACCCAGTGTCTGCGTGCCCTGGCCCTGCTTCCCAGCGCCGGTGAGTGCAATGACTGAGACGCGGCTCAGCCATCGCGGCTTTCTTTGGGCGACGGTGGTCCTGCTGGCTGCCTTGGCCCCGCACTTCGCCCGCTTTCCCTGGTGGCTCAGCCTGGGTCTGCTCGCCCTGGTGCTGCTGCGGCTGCTGCAGCGTCAACGCATGGGCGTGGCCGTACCCAAGCCGATCCGCCTGGCCCTGGTGCTCGGGCTGACCCTGCTCATCGGCTGGCACTACACCAGCCTGGTGGGCAGACATGCCGGCAGTGCCCTGCTGGCGACCATGCTGGTTCTGAAACTGATGGAGAGCGAGCGGCGCCGCGATGCCCGCCTGGTGGCCGTGTTCAGCATGTTCGTCCTGCTCACGCAATTCCTGTTTTCGGAATCGCTGCTGCTCACGCTCTACGTCGGTTTGTGCGCGGTACTGATCTTTTCTGGCCTGCGCGAGTTCACCGAACCGCGTGGCGATTCCGAAGGCTGGCGGGCACAGGCCGTCCTCGGCTGGCGGCACCGGCTGCGGCCTGCGCTGGTGGCGGCGCTGCTCGCACTGCCGCTCACCGTATTCCTGTTCGTGCTGTTCCCGCGACTGGGAGCGCCGCTGTGGGGTGCGCCACTCGATACGCATGGCGGTCGCACCGGCGTCAGCGACAGCATGGCACCGGGCGACATCAGCCTCCTGCTGGCCGACGATTCGCCCGCCTTTCGGGTGACATTCAGCGAAGGGCAGATGCCGCCACGAGGGCAGCGATTCTGGCGCGGCCCGGTGCTGTGGGATTTCGACGGACGCGCCTGGACGCGGCTCAATTACCTGTTCAACAACATCGAAGCGGCGGAGATCGAAGCACGTGGGCCGCCCTTGCGCTACGTACTCACCATGCAGCCCACCGAGCAGCCGTGGGTGCTGGCGCTTGATGTCCCGGTCTCGGTCCCGGGCAGCCTGCGTCTCAGCGCCGATCAGGTGATGCGTTCGCCGCGCCCGCTGATCCGCGCGGAGCGTTTCGAAATGGAGTCGGTCACCGCCTACCGGCTGGAGCCGGAACTGCGCTCCACCTGGCGACGCCTGGCCCTGGAGCTGCCCGCCAACTACAACCCGCGCAGCCTAGCACTGGGCCGGCAATGGCGCGCCCAGCACGGCACCGACGACCGCGCCGTCATCCGCAACGCCCTGGACTGGTTCAACGAGGCCTTCATCTACTCGCTGGTGCCTCCGCTGCTCGGCCGCGATTCGGTGGACGACTTCCTGTTCGAGACCCGTGACGGCTACTGCGAGCACTACGCATCGGCGTTCGCGGTCCTGATGCGCGCCGCCGGCATTCCCACCCGCGTGGTAACCGGCTATCTCGGCGGCGAATACAACGCGCTTGGCGACTACTGGCTGATCCGCCAGTCTGACGCGCACGCCTGGAACGAGGTGTGGCTGGAGGGCGAGGGCTGGGTGCGCGTCGACCCGACCGCTGCCGTGGCTCCGGAGCGGGTATTCAGCGATCTCGGCGCGGCGACGCGCGGCGCCGTGAGCCGTTCGACGCCCGCGAGCGCGGCGAAGA
>DAOMOD010000127.1:0-12321 GCA_035444205.1 Lysobacteraceae bacterium | reverse complement strand
GGTGGCCCACAGGAAGTGGGCCAGTCTGTCGTCGGGCCAAGGATGGACCGTCGACAGACCCCACAGGCCGCACGCGGACCTGGAGGGCAGGATGCCCGGAAGGCGCGTAAGCGGGGAAACTGCTTGCGGGAACGTCACGGTTTTCGCCCCGGTCCTCGCCCAGTCGCAAGTAGCAGATTTTCTCTTGGTTACTTCTCTCTGGACGAGCAAAGAGAAGTGACCCGGCCGCCGGGAGGCGGACGAAACCATTGTCATGGATGACACAACAAGCCGCGCCGCAGGCGCACCCAATCGAACCCCTACTCCAGATGGATCTCGTCCGCCCCCGCCCAGCGCAGGATCTCGGCAAAAGCGGCGCGCACCAGCGGTTGCAGTTCGGGCGCGTAGAGCATGTCGCGATCGATGCCTTCGGTCCAGCCGAAGATCGACTGGCGCAACTGGTCTTCGCCGCGCACACGGTGATGGATGTCATCCATCAGGCGGCGCATTTCCGACAGCGTGGGGCTTGCGTCCAGCGCCTCGAACAGCGCGGCCAGCGCGGCCAGCATGGCTGCCGATTCGGGCCCGAGGCCGAGATCGGCAGGGCGGTGCTCGAAGCGGCCTCGACCGGGGTCGGCGTGGATGCGGAAACTGACCTTGTGCAGGGAGTGGTACAGCGGCTGTTCGGAGATCAGGAGCATCAGGAGCGTGCGCGGGTTGGCCACCACGGTGCCCTGAGTCGAGGTCCACTCGCGATCCTGCACGAACTGGTACAGACGGATGTGCTCGCGGAAGTCGGCAGCCTGCAACTGGTCGAGGATCAGGATGGTGGGGGCGCCTTCGGAATAGCTGCAGGCTTCGATGACGGCGCGCTCGAAGGCGGGCAGGGGTGGCAACTCGATGCCATCGACCACTTCGGCGGGCCCCGCCACTTCGGCCTGGGTGAAGTCGTGATAGAGGACGTGCGGGTACTCAAGGGCCTGCGCCAGGGCGCTGGCGAAGGCGGTCTTGCGGCGACCGGAACGGCCGGTGACGTTGAGGCAGCGCAGGCGGTCCAGAGGCTGCGCGAACACGCAGTCCAGGGCGAACTGATAGTCGTCGTTCGACTCGAAGCCGTGTTCGGCGAGCTTGCGGCGCAGGCTCATGGGAGGGCGGCGGCGGAGCTGCGATTCCGCCGCCTGGAGCTCAGGCTGCCGCCGCCTCGGGCTGCGACTTGCGCGGCCCGTTGAGCAGGGCGTGGCGCACCGCGTTGACGATCAGGGCGACCTCGTCGCTGCCGATGTCGAAGGGCGGCGTGAAGCGCAGGCTGTTGGCGCCACCGTGGATCACGCCGATGCCTTCGGTACGCATGAACTCCTCGGTGCTGCCGCTGCCGTAGCACTTGTAGTCGGGCGCCAGTTCGCACGACACCAGGAGGCCTGTACCCTGCACCTTGGTGATCGGACCCTTGAGTTCCTCCGCCAGCGCACGCAGACGATCGAGAAGTTCGGAACCGCGCTGGACGATATTGGCGCGCAGTTCGGGCGTGAGGCTGTCCAGCACCGCCACAGCCACGTCCATGGCGCGCGGGTTGCTGGTCATGGTGTTGCCGTAGATGCCCTTGCGATAGAGGCCGGCGGCGCGCTCGCCTACCGCCAGCACCGACAGCGGAAACTGGCCGGCGTTCAACGCCTTGGAATAGGTCTCCATGTCAGGCGCCGGCAGCCTTTCGAAGCCTGGATAGTCGACGATGGACAGGACGCCGTGCGCGCGCAGACCGGCCTGAATGGAGTCGATCAGCAGCAGGCTGCCGTGTGCATCGGTAAGCTCGCGCGCGGCCAGGTAGAACTCGGGGCTGAGCGCCTTGCCGGGGTCGCCCTCGCCCATCACCGGTTCCAGGAACACCGCCTCGATGAACCAGCCGTTCGCCTCGGCGTCGGCGAAGGCCTGACGCAACAATGCGGTGTCGTAGGGTTCGACCACGATCAGGTCGTCCAGGCGGCGCGCACCGGCCAGGTGCTGGCGGTAGGTCTTGCGGGTGGAGTCGGAATACAGCGCAGGATGTTCGGTGCGCCCGTGAAAGGCGCCCTTGACGGCGATGCGGCGGACCGGTTTGCCGGCGTGGCGACCGCCCGGGTCGGTGTGGAGCTTCACGTTGACGTCGGCGATGCGCCCGGCCAGGGTGACCGACTCGGAGCCCGAGTTCAGGCACAGGAACCTGCTGTAGGGACAGCCGCCGCGGCGCTGGCCGATCTCGCGACGCAGGGCGCGGTCCAGACGGATGTGGCTGATGCTTGGCGTCATGATGTTGGCCATCACCTGGGTGCCGTTCATGGCTTCCAGCACCGCCTTGGGCGCATGGCCGAGGCCGAGCATGCCGTAGCCCCCGGAGTCGTGCAGCACCGCACCCTTCAGGGTGACGATCCACGGCCCGCGGGCGGACAGCGCGATATAGGGGTTGATGGCGTCATCGGCATAGAAATTGACGAATCCCTTCTGCGCTTCGTGCACCTGGGTCACCTCGTCGGCAGCCAGAAGCTCCGGCATCTCGGCCTTGAGCGCCTGGAACTGCGTGTAGGCCTCATCGACCGCCTCGACCAGGCCGCGATGGCTGGTGGCGAAGCGGCGGATGATGGCGTCATCCAGGCCACGGGTTCTGGCGGCACCGCCGTGGCGGCGCATTTCGTCGAGCTTGCGGATCAGGCTGTCCATGGTCCCTCCTCGGGAACGGGCTTCGGGGCCGGCGCCGAAGCGCGGCCCTTACTCTTTGAAAAGAAAAGAAAAATAGATCAAGCCAAGGGACATATTGTAGCAGCAGGCGGGCGTCCCCAACACCCCATGTGACAGGCGTCATGAAGACCACCTAATCGACGGGACTTGGGTGCGGGTCATTCGCCGACTAGCATGACGATCATGCGCCTTCCTGCCCCTGTCCGATCGACCGCGTACGCCCTGCAGCGGATCGGCACGTCGCTGCGTCAACGCCTGCTGCCGGCCGCGCTCGATCCCGGTGCCATGCCCTTTTTCAGCCTGGTGTACCTCAGCTTTCTCGGCGTACCCTTCCTGTTCGGGCCGCCAGGGGTCGTGTCGCTGGCGCCGACCTTGGCCAGCATCGCCGTGTTCCTGCCGCTGTACTTCGCCTTCTATTGGGCGCGCGGCTGGCAGCGTGCGGGTCTGCTGCTGGCCATCGCCGCTTTGGCCGTGCCGCTGTTTCCCTTCAACTGGTTCAGCAGCGCCTTCCTGGTCTACAGCAACGTGCTGGCGGTCTTCTTGCGCTGGCACCAGATGCTGCTGGTGCTACTCGTCAGCCAGGCGCTGTGGGCGCTCGGCGTGGCCATGACGGAGATGCCGTTCGGATTCTTCGTGTTCCTGGGACTGTTCACCGGCTTGCTTTCGGCCCTGGGCAACTGGGTGTGGATGAATACCAGCCGACGCAATGCCGCATTGCGTCTGACGCAGGACGAGGTGCGACGTCTCGCCGCGGTGGCCGAGCGCGAACGGATCGGCCGTGACCTGCACGACCTTCTCGGCCATACCCTGTCGGTGGTGGCGCTGAAGTCCGAACTGGCGTCAAAACTGATCGGGCGCGATGCCAATGCGGCGCACCGCGAGATCGTCGAGGTCGGCCAGGTCGCGCGTGATGCATTGGCGCAGGTGCGCAGCGCGGTCACCGGAATCCGTCGCATGCTGCTTCCGGCCGAACTGGCCAGCGCAAGACTGGCTCTGGATACGGTCCAGGTGGAATTCCGGTACGAGGCGCGCCATGACGCACTGCCTTCGGACATCGAGACCGTGCTGGCGCTGGCCCTTCGCGAGGCGGTGACCAATGTCATGCGCCATGCCCGCGCGCGCCATTGCCGCGCGTTGGTCGAGTGCATCGATACGACCGTGCGTCTGATCGTCGACGACGATGGCGTGGGTGTCGCGGGCGGGGACGGACAGGGATTGCGCGGCATGCGCGAACGGGCCGAAGCGCTTGGTGGCCGCATCGAAGTGTCGGTGTCGCCCATGGGGGGTGCCCGGGTGACCGTGGAACTGCCGTTGCCGGTCGAATCGGCGTCGACCGAAGCCGCGTCCCTTGTCGCTCAAGGTGCGCCGCGACCCGCCTGAGCGAAGCGGTACACTGGCATGCCTGATGGCAAGCCCGGCTGGAGGCGTCGTGATTCGCGTGATGATTGCCGAGGACCAGGGCATGGTGCGTGGCGCGCTTGCGGCGCTGCTGGCCCTGGAACCCGACATCGAGGTCGTCGCCTCCGCCGCCGATGGCGAGCAGGCCTGGCGCATGGTGCGCGACGCGCCGCCCGACGTGCTGGTCACCGACATCGAGATGCCGGGTCTCACCGGGCTGGATCTTGCCCAGCGCGTGTTGCGCCATGCGTTGCCGTGCAAGGTGGTCATCCTCACCACCTTTGCCCGCCCCGGCTACCTGCGACGCGCGCTCGACGCCGGAGTGAAGGGTTACCTGCTCAAGGATGCACCCTCGGAGAAGCTGGCCGAGGCCCTGCGTAGCGTGCACCGCGGTGGCCGTGTCATCGACCCGGAACTTGCGGTCGAGGCCTGGGGCGAGGCCGATCCGCTGAACGACCGCGAACGTCAGGTGCTGCGCCTGGCCGGCGACGGCATGAACGCCCCCGACATCGCCAGACAGCTCGGTCTGACCCAAGGCACCGTACGCAACTACCTGTCCGAGGCGATCGGCAAGCTTCGCGTGTCCAATCGAATCGAGGCGTACCGGTTGGCGCGGCAGAAAGGGTGGTTGTAGGTATGGACGAGGAAGGTCCTGCTTCTTCGTAGACGTTCCGTTCACATTTGCGAAGCCGATACGGGAGCGCCCCGCGCTGCCGGTGCTGCTCAGGACGCGTTCATGGGCTGCGGGAGAGGATGAGCGGGCGAGAATCCCTCAGCGGAGAGCCTACGATGACGCGGTCCAGTCTTGTCCTGTTCCTTGCAGCCGCCCTGGTCGGTGGCGGTCTTCTGATTACCGCTACGCCGGTGCAGGCGAGTAGCTGGAGTGTGTCGGTTGGCGGCCATGGCTCCGGCTACTTCTACAACCTCGGCTACCGTGACTACGGCCGCCATCATCGCAGCCATCGCCACTTCGTGCCGGTCACCGGCCATCGCTACCGGCCGGTCCGTCACTACTATGGTCCGGTCTACCGGGCGCCGCGCCATCAGGTACATGTCGGCTACTACTGGCGGCCGTACACGGACTACTACCCCGCTCACGTCGGCTACTATTCCGCGCCGGTCGTGGTGCGCGAACCCTACTACGCGCCCCGCTACGCCCCGGCGCGCCAGGAGCGCGGCGTCCGCTATTACGACTACCGACCGACGCCGCGTGCAGGCTACGACCGCGTCGGATACGGCGATCAGTACGTGGGGCCCGACACCGGTGACCGCTACGAATACGACGAACTGGACGAGGAAGCCTTCTACGAGGACTCGGAGTCCCATGAGGCCTATCCCGAGGACGCCCCCGGACGCATCGAACGGCGCTGAGCGGCGCCCGGTAGCCAAGCGAGCTGCGCCTTTCGGCATGGTCCGGAACCTGCCGGCGCTGTGCTAGGCTCATCGCCCCGGCCACTTCGGCCGGTCCGGACGGCGCATGAGCGAAGGCGAAAATTCAATGGCGGGGCGCACGCGGGGTGCCGATGGCTGGCGTTTCCTGCGCCAATGGCTGCGCAATCCCCTGTCGGTTGCGGCCGTCGCACCGTCGAGTCGTCAGCTCGCCCGACGCATGGTATCGGAGCTTCCCGAGGGCACCCGGCGGGTGATCGAGCTGGGTGGCGGAACCGGCGTATTCACGCGCGCCATTCTCGAGCGTGGTGTGAGCCCGGCGAACCTGCTGGTTCTGGAACTCAACGAGGACCTTGCGCGACTGCTGCGTGAGCGGTTTCTCGGCGCCCGCGTGGTGTGTGGCGATGCGCGCGAACTCCATACGCTTGCCACGCAAAGCGGTTATTTCGAGGATGGTCCCGCAGACGCCGTGATCAGCGGCCTGGGACTCTTGTCGATGGCACGCCAGACCCAGCGCGAGATCCTGCGCGCCGCTTTCGAGGCAATGCGTCCGGAGGGGCGCATGGTGCAGTTCACCTACGGCCCGGTGTCGCCGGTGCCGCGTGCCCTGCTGGATGACCTCGAACTCAACGTCCGACGCAGTGCATTCGCGTGGTGGAACATGCCGCCGGCCACGGTCTACGTGTTCACACGGCGCCGCTCGCGCGGCATCGTTGCCACCAAGGTACGTGCAGGGAAAGGCGGCGCTCGTTCGACCTGGTGAGTGGCGCCTGCAGGATTGCGCCGTGACTCCCTGTGGCCTTGGGCCTGAGGCACACCGATCGCCCTGACGACGATGGAATTCGGACGTCAGCGGCGTTCGATCCGCTCCACGCTGCGGATCGTGCAGGCGAATCCCGGACCACCATCGCGCCCCATGGCAGCCTGGCTGAGCAGCGTGCCTGGTGCAAAGGTGCGACCCAGCGGTATCACCGCATCGTTCGCGCCACCGCAGATCTCGCGAAGACCGCGCCGCGAACGAAAGCGCACCTGGTCGGACAGACTGAGGTCGGGACAAGTGCCGGACAGGCCCAGCTCGAAACTTCCATCGCGAGTATCCACGCGCATCCTGTCCAGCTTCACCAGCGACCAGGCGCGCATGCGGTCGCCACGGAAGCAGTCGTGTCCGCGCGAATCGACCGCGATCATGGTGGCGACCGTGCAGGTCCGGCCCTCGATGGCGATCGCATCGCCCGCGCCACAGAACAGGTCGCCCGTCCTGGCAGGCCTGAGCCATAGTTCCGCGCTTTCGGTCAGGCCAGGGCACGGGCCATCCAGACGCAGCAGGGTGGCGTGCCCAGGACGCGACAGCAGCACGTCCTGCTCGCTCAGGATCACGGCGGAGCCGGCATCGTCCAGCGCAAGACAATCGACCCCGGCGGCCTGAGTCGACAAGGCCGCCATCGCCATGGCGAGGGACAGCAAGAACGCACGCATGGCCTCACTATACCAAGCCGTGCAGTGGCCAGGACCGGTTCGCCGTGCCTGCCTCCGGCCAGCGTGTCCAACCCGGCTGAGCCACACGATTGCGTTTCTGCGTAGATAATGCGTACCGAGGGGTCAGACACCTGAGAGGGGAGAACGATGGCACGTACGACACTCTTCGCCCGGCTGCGCCGGGCCGCACTGCTGGGTCAGGCCGTACGCCGGCGCGGCCTCGATCCGGAAGAAATGCTCGATACGCTGCGCGAACGCCGCGTCGATCGCGCGCGCCGTCGCTTTCTGGTCCAGTCCGGCACCGCCATGGGCGCGCTGGCCCTGGCTGGCTGTGCGGCGACGCCCATGCGCGTCGATGCGGGCGACGACGAAGTGATCGTGGTTGGCGCCGGAATCGCCGGTCTTACCGCCGCCTGGCGATTGCGCGAAGCCGGCGTGCCGGTGCGACTGTACGAGGCGCAGGGTCGCATCGGCGGACGCATGCTCAGTCTGCGCGGACACTTCCCGGACCAGCAGGTGGTGGAACTGGGCGGCGAGCTGATCAACAGCGACCACGCCCACATCCGCCGTCTTGCCGACGAATTCGGCATCGAACTGAACGACCTCGAAACCGATGATCCCGATCTTGACGCCGAAGTATTCTTCTTCGAAGGTCGCCGCCTGACCGAGCGCGAGCTGATCGATGCCTTCGCCCCGGTCGGCGCCGCCATCGAGCGCGACCTGGAGAGCCTGGGCGTGGACGACGTGACCTACAACGAACCAGGCAATGCAGCCGCGGTGGACCGGCTGTCCATCGCCGACTGGCTGGATCGCGAGGGCGTGTCCGGCTGGTTGCGCAAGCTGATCGAGGTGGCCTACACCACCGAGATGGGGCTGGAGCCGGAAGCGCAGTCGGCGCTCAACCTGCTTACCCTGATCGGCACCGGCGACGAGCATTTCGAAGTGCTGGGCGACAGCGACGAGCGCTATCACGTGCGCGGCGGCAATGATCACATCCCGCACGCGGTGGCGCGCAGGCTCGCCGACGCCATCGAGACCGGCGCTGTACTGGAGTCGCTGCGCCAGGGCGCAGACGGCGTCTATCGACTGTCGTTCCGGCGCGATGGTGCCAGTGTGGAGGCGCGTGCCCGGCAGGTGGTGTTGGCCCTGCCGTTCACCACCCTGCGCGACGTCGACCTCCAGGTGCCGCTGCCCGAGACCAAGCGACGTGCCATTCACGAATTGGCCTACGGCACCAACGCCAAGCTGATGATCGGATTCCGCTCGCGGCCCTGGCGCGAGCGCCACGGCAGCAATGGCAGCACCTACACCGACCTGCCGTTCCAGTGCGCATGGGAGACCAGCCGCCTGCAGCCTGGCGCGAGCGGCGTGCTGACCAATTTCACCGGCGGCCGGCACGGCATCGACATCGGCGAGGGCAGTGCACGTGCGCAGGCGGACAAGGCCGTCCTTGAGCTCGAGCGCATCTACCCTGGCATCGCCGCCGCACGCGACCAGGACAGCACCCAGGCGCGCATGCACTGGCCCAGCAATCCCTGGGTCCGGGGCAGCTACCTCTGCTACGGGCCGGGCCAATGGACCACTCTGCGCGGCGCCGCCGGCGAGAGCGTCGGCGGACTCCACTTCGCCGGCGAACACTGCGCGCTGGACAACCAGGGTTACATGGAGGGTGGCTGCGAAACCGGCGACTGGGCGGCCGAAGCGGTACTGGCGCAGCGTGGCGGTGCCGTGGCATCGCGACGTCCGGCTCCACTGCGGGCGCCGATACGCTCGGCGTAGGCGCTACGCGTCGGTCGACTGGCGACTGACGGGGGTGGACGGCAGCGGACCAGGTCGACCGAGCAGGTATCCCTGCCCCAGCTCGCAGCCCATCTCGACCAGGGCGGTCTGTTGCGCCGGCGTTTCGATGCCTTCGGCCACCACGGCAAGTCCCAACGATCCGGCCAGGGCCAGCACGGCGCGCGCCACCGCTGTGCTGGCGCTGTCGGCGCCATCGCCAAGGCCGGCCACGAAGCTGCGGTCGATCTTTAGGATGCTGAGCGGAAACCGGTGCAGGTAGCCCAGTGAGGAGTACCCGGTACCGAAGTCGTCCAGGGCCAGGGCGACGCCGGCGTCGCGCAGATCGCGCAGCAGCTTGCCGGTACGCTCCGGGTCCTCGATCAGCGTGCCTTCGGTGATTTCCACGCAGATTCGGTGCGGCGGCAGACCGAAGCTCTGCGCCATCTCCAGCAGGCGCGAACCGAATCCGGCCTGGCGGAAGTGGCGCGGCGCCACGTTGAGGCTCAAGAAGCCCTGGAACGCCTTGAGGCGGACCATTTCCGAACAGGCAGCCGCGTAGATCTGCCAGTCCATGGCCTCGATGCAGCCGCTGTCCTCGGCAACCCGCAGGAAGGCGTCCGGGCGCAGCAGCCCGTGCCCGGGATGGTGCCAGCGCATCAGCGCCTCATAGCCCAGTACGCGGGCATCGGGCAACGCCACGATCGGCTGGAAGTGCGGCTCGAACTGTTGCTCGGCGATGGCAACGCGCAGGTCGTTCTCGAGTTCGAGCACGCGCAGCGCGTCTTCCTGGAGGCGTTCGTCAAAGAGCTCGAAGCGCTGGCGTCCATTGGCCTTGGCCCGGTACATGGCCGTGTCGGCGTTGCGCAGCAGGTCCTCGGCGGTAGCCCGCGGCGAGTCGCACAGGGCGACGCCGACGCTCAACGAGACGTGAAGCCGCCTGCCGCCTACCGTGGTCGGCTCCTCCATGGAATGCAGCAGCCTGCGTGCAACGCGCACGACCTCATCGACGTCGGCAACGTCCTCCAGCAGCAGCGCGAACTCGTCGCCGCCGAGGCGCGCAATGATGTCGGGCTCGCGCAACTGCTGCGAGAGTCGCGCGGCAACCTCCTTCAGGACCTCGTCGCCCGCGTGGTGGCCGACGCTGTCGTTGATCAGCTTGAAGCGGTCGACGTCGATCAGCAGCACCGCGAAGCCGCGCGATCTGTTGCGTCGGTGCCGTGCCAGCAGCCGCTTCAGCCGGTCCAGAAGGTATTGACGGTTGGGCAGGCCGGTGAGTGCGTCATGCCGGACTTCGTGCTTGAGGCGGGCCTCCACCCGTTCGCGCACGGCGATCTGTTCCCTGAGTTCCCGCGTGCGCTCCGCCACGCGGAGTTCGAGTTCCGCATTGGCGACGCGCAGGGACTCGGCGGCGCGGCGGCGCTCAAGGCTGCTGGCGATCTGGTAGGACACGAACACAAGCAGCTCCATGTCGCGTTCGGTGTAGCGGATATCGTCGGAGTAGCTCTGTACGGCTACCACGCCCAGGGCCTTGCCATCGCAGAGAAGCGGCGCCCCGAGCCAGAACAGTGATGTCGGTCCCTGCGCGTTGAGCACGCCTTGTGCCATCAGGCTTTCGATCTCCTGCTGGGTGCCAAGCAGAGGTCTGGCGGATTTCAGCACGTGTTCGGTCAGGCCGTTGCCCACGAGTCGGGGCGGCCGGCTGGTCTCGTAGGCGTCGACGTAGTAGGGGAAGGTCAGTTCGCGGCCGTCCTCCGAGGGCAGGGCAATATAGAAATTGCGGGCGTTGATCAGATCGCCGACGATGCCGTGCACGGCGCGATAGAAGTCGTCCATGCTGCCCGGGCCGCCCGCCAGTTCGGCGATGTGGTACAGCGCGCCCTGCAGGCGTTCGCCACGTTGGCGCTCCTGCACCTCGCGGGTCAATACCCGGTTGGCGCTGGCCAGCTCGGCAGTGCGCGCCTGCACCGCGCGCTCCAGTTCCTGGTGCGCCTGCTTGCGCTTGAGCGCAGTCAGCACATGGCTGGCCACAAATGACAGCAGATCCTGGTCGGAGGCGCTGAAGCGGTCGGCGGCATCGTAGCTCTGTACCACCAGGGCCCCACGCACTTCGGTGCCGTCCAGCATGGGAACGCCCAGAAAGTCCATGCTGTCGGCACCGCGTGCGTGGAGCGGTCCGGACACCTGGTGCCGCAGAGTCGCGTGGTCGCCGCGCAGCGGCCTGGCATCGTGGATCAGGTACCAGGCCATGCCGCGTTCGATTTCGGACAGCGGAATCGGTGCGCCCAGCGGGGGGCCGCGCTTGTCGGCGACATCCACGAAATAGATGAAGTTGACCGTTTCCTCGGTGCGGTCGTACAGGGCTATGTACAGGTTCTCGGCGTACATCAGGCTGCCGACGATCTCGTGCAGCCGGCGCAGCATCTCGGACATGTCGAGGTCCGAGCCGGACACATCGGCGATGGCGAACAGTGCACGTTGCAGCCTCTCGGCCCGTTCCAGGTGACGCACCGACTGGCGCAATCTGGCGAGTTCGGGGTGCGTGGAATGTTGGGACGATTCGATGGCGATGGCTCTGTTCATGGCCCGTACTGCGATGCCGGCTGGTGACACGCCGTATCCAGCTTTCAGGCAATGGCTGCATGGTAACGTGACATGCGTCACGATTTGCCAGGAAGTCACAGTGGCTAGCGCGATGGCAGTACCATGCGTCGTCTTGGCCGCCCGATCAGGTCGAGGAAGTTGTTGAACACCTGGTCGGCGCGGGCCTGCATGGTGGCGATGTGCTGGCGGCTCTGCGCGCGGATGGCGTCGGCATCGCGGCCGAGGCCGGAATCGGCCAGTTCGCGAAGGTAGCCCGGTGTAGCCAGCCAGCGCTCGATCAGGGGCAGGTCCATTTCCAGGTGGAACTGAAAACCGTAGGTGCGATCGCCATGGCGGAAGGCCTGCGCATCACAGCCTTCGGTGCGCGCCAGATGCACTGCATCGCGCGGCAGATCGAAGCGGCGGCCGTGCCACTGAAACACCGGGGCGGAGTCGCCGAGCGGCGCCAGTACCGGGTCTTCACGACCGGCTGCGGTGGCATGCAGGTCGTACCATCCGATCTCCGGTTGCGCGTGACGTTGCACTGGTGCGCCCAGCACATGTGCCAGCAGTTGCGCGCCGAGGCAGATGCCAAGCACGGGCTTTTCCTGTTTCAGTGCCAGCTCGATGAGGCGAAGCTCGGTGGCGAGGTGCGGGTGCGCCGCCTGCTCGTCGACGTTCATCGGCCCTCCCAGCACAATCAGGCCACGATATCTGTCGATGTTGGGCTGGGCCTCGGGCTCGCGCTCGAAATTGACGAAGCGGATGCGATGGCCACGCTGCCGGATCAGCGGATCCAGGGTGCCGAGCGGTTCGGCGGCAACGTGCTGGAAGACCAGGATGCGCGGCACGCGCGCTCAGTTCCCGTTCGGCCTAGTCGTCCTGCTCCACGCGATCGACGCGCAGGATCAGGCCGAAGGCCGGGTGATCGAAGTAGTGGTCCTCGCCCAGGCGTATGGTGCGGCGCTGGTGCAGGCGAAAAGCTTCCGCGGCCGGTGCCGCTGCGGCCTC
>DAOMOD010000126.1:4665-12478 GCA_035444205.1 Lysobacteraceae bacterium | reverse complement strand
GAGCCGCTCTTCGGCTAACCGCCCAGCAGCCCCTCACGCAGTCCGTCGAAGATGTACTGCACGGCGAGCGCCGCCAGCAGCATGCCGAGCAGGCGGGTGACCACCGCGGTGACGGTGGCACTGATCCAGCGCTGCGCCAGCAGCGCCAGCCACAGCAGCAGAAAGGTCAGCAGCATCACCGCGAACAGCGCGCCGACGATGGTGCCCTGCGCAGCGACGTCGCCGGCGTGCTCGCTGGCCAGCAGCATGATGGCGGCGATGGCGCCCGGTCCGCAGATCAGCGGGATGCCGAGCGGAAACACGGAAATATCCTCCGCTTCGTTGCGCTCCTCGCCGCCGCTCGCGGCGCGCTGGCGCCGTTCGGTGCGGCGCTCGAACAGCATCTCCAGGGCGATCAGGAACAGCAGCACACCGCCGGCCACCCGAAACGCCGGCAGGGTGATGCCGAGCTGCGCCAGCAGCCATTCGCCGCCGAGCGCGAAGCCGAGCAGGACCAGGGTGGCGACGATGCAGGCGCGCAGCGCCATGCGCATCTGGTGGCGGCGGCCGGCGGCGGCGGTCAGACCGAGGAAGATCGGCAGGATGCCGATCGGGTCGATGGTCACGAACAGCGCGACGAAGGCGTGCAGGAAGATGTCGGTCATGGCGATGGTCCTGCGCCTGCCGGCGCCTGCGGCGGGCGTGCTACAGACTAGCAAAACGAAACGGGGCGCCCGTCCCTGTCTCGTTCTCCGGTTCCGCTCAATCCAGCCCGCAGAAACAATGCGCATGCGGCGCCAGCGGCTTGTCGCGGGCAATTTCCAGATAGCGCAGGTCGGCCTCCATGCGGCCAAGCACGCGGCTGCCGACCAGGCGCGCACCGACGCCGTTCAGCCAGCCGCGCTCGGCGACGAAGCCGGCCACCGCGGAACCGCCCATGCTCGACAGGAACTTCTCGAAGGCGGTCGGCTCCTTCTCGACATAGGTGACCTGGTAGTCATCGAGCTTGGCCAGCTCGGCAGCCGCGACAATGGCGTCCTCCAGTCCCCCCAGCTGGTCGACCAGACCGCGCTCGACAGCCTGCGCGCCGCTCCATACGCGACCGCGGGCGACTGCATCGATGGCGTCCGGCGTACTGTCGCGGCCACGTGCGACGCCGCCCAGGAAGTCGCGGTACGCCTTGTCGATGATGGTCTGGATCAGCTCGCCGATGCCTGGATCGAATGGCCGCGTGGGGTCGAAGGCACCGGCGTAACGGGTCGTGCCGACGCCGTCGGTGCGTACGCCGATATGTTCGAGCGTGCGCGGCACGGTGAAGAAAAGGCCGATGACGCCGATGGAGCCGGTGATGGTGGTCGGGTGCGCAAAGATGCGGTCGGCGTCCATGCTGATCCAGTAGCCGCCGGACGCCGCGACGTCGCCCATGGAGGCCACCACCGGCTTGCCGGCCCGGCGCAGCAGTTCCACCTCACGGCGGATCTGCTCGGAAGGGAACACACCACCGCCCGGCGAGTTGACGCGCAGCACCACGGCCTTCACCTCGTCGTCGTAGCGCGCCTGACGCAGCAGACGCGAGGTGGACTCTCCGCCCACGGTGCCGGGCGGCTGGTCGCCCCCCATGATGCCGCCCATGGCGACCACGATGGCCACCTGATCGCGGTGATCGGCGCGCTTCTTGCGCGCGTCGACGACATCCAGATACCGGCTCAGGGAAATCTGCCGGAAGGTCTCGCCGTCGTCGTCGGCGACGCCGCGCTCGATCAGCTCGGCGCGCACCTCATCGGCGGTCTTCAGGGCATCGACCAGGCGAATGTCGAGCGCCATCCGCGCCAGGTCGCCGTCGGCCGCGGCGATGCGCTGGGGCAGTGCGTCGATGTCGGCGGACAGCGTCTGCGTGGTCAGTCCGCGCGCCACGGCAATTTCGGCGAGGAACTGCTGCCACACGCCGTTCATCCAGTACAGGTCGGCTTCGCGCGCCTCCTCGGATCGGCTGTCGCGCGAGTAGGGTTCGCCGAAGGACTTGAACTCGCCGGCGCGGAACAGGTGCACGTCGATCAGCAGCTTGTCTTCCAGCGCCTCGCGGTAGTACTGGCGGTAGCGGCTGAAACCTTCGAGCAGGGTGCCACCGTAGGGGTGCAGCCAGACCTCGCCGGCCTGCGCCGCCAGGTAGTACTGGCCCTGACCCATGCCCTCGGCGTAGGCGACGATCTCCTTGCCGCTGTCGCGGAAACGCTCGAGCGCGGTGGCGACTTCACGCAAGGTGCTGATGCCGGCGACCACCTGGTCGGGGCGGATCAGCATGCGCTCGATCTTGGGATCGGCGGCGGCGGCGTCGATGGCGCGCACCAGGTCGCGCAACTGGATCTCGGGAATCTCGTCGCCGAGCATCTTCGCCAGCGCGCGCGAGGTGGGGTCGGCGGTGGACTGCTCGACGATCATGCCGGCGGGATTGAGCACCAAGGTGGTACGCGCCTCCAGCTTGGGCGCCGGCTTGTCGGCCATCAGCCCGAGGAACAGGAACAGCAGGAGGAAGAATACGATATTGAGGATCACCACGCGGGTGGTGTTGATCGCCCGCCACAGGCCGCTGAAGAAGCGCCTGACGGGACCGTGCTGCTTGGCCATGAGAGGTCCGGAATGGGAAAACGAGGCGACAAGGATACGGGCTCGGGCCGGGAAAGGCATGCGCCCAAGGTCATGGGGCGCCTGGCAGCCTGTCGGGCTTGGGCGATCGTCGCGAGGGAAAGCGGGATCGGGGACGGATTCGTCATCGTTCGAGGAGAGTAGCGGCGCCATTTGACGGAGAGGATGGCGGATAGGGACCGACATCCGTTTTGCCGCAGCAGATCAGTCCTGAGTCCGACAGACTGTTGGCCCGTAATTTCTGAAAACCCTTCCCGGATCAAGTCCGGGACAGGCTCTACTGCAGTCGGCTGCGAGAAATGCGGACAACTGACCCGGCGGATAAGTATCAGTAGCTCCGTTCCTGGTGAGGAGCTGTCGAGTCCGGCGCAGCCGCAATCCACACTCCGTTCGTGGTGAGGAGCTGTCGAGTCCGGCGCAGCCGCAATCCACACTCCGTTCGTGGTGAGGAGCTGTCGAGTCCGGCGCAGCCGGATCGAGACAGCGTCTCGAACCACTCGAACCACTCGCCGTTCGTTGGCGTGCACCCTTCGAGACGCGCGCCATGCGCGCTCCTCAGGGCGAACGGTGGCGGATTTCAGTTTCAGGTGAATGCCCGCCGGGTCAACAACCGCTCCCAACGCTCGCCGTGCGCCATGTACCAGAAGCGGGCGTACAGCAGAAGCGCCGCCACCGAAAGCCCGGCGATCAGCCCCACCCATACCCCGGGTGCGCCCCAGCCCAGTGGAAACGCCAGCCCATAGCCCAACGGCATGCCCACCAACCAGTAGGCGAACAGGGTCAGGATCATCGGCACGCGGGTGTCCTTGAGACCGCGCAAGGCGCCGTTGCAGGCCACCTGGATGCCGTCCGAGAACTGGAATACGGCGGCGTAGAAGATCAGCTGGGCGGCGATGGCGCGCACTGCGGGGTCGGGCGTATACAGGCCGACGATCGCCATCGGCGCCAGGAACAGCACGGTCGCCGACAGCGACTGCAGCAACAGTGTCATGCCGAGTCCGGCGTACGCGGCATAGCGCACGCCACGCGCATCATCGCGCCCGACCGCCTCACCCACCCGCACGGTACTGGCCATGGCCAGGCCAAGCGGCACCATGAACGCCACCGAGGCCACATTGTTGGCGATCTGGTGTGCGGCCACGGTCAGCGCGCCGAGCACGCCGACCATCAACGCACTGACCACGAACAGGCTGCCCTCCATGAACACGGTGACACCCATCGGCACGCCGATGCGCAGCAGGTCGAAGAGCTGGCGTGGATCGGGCCGTTCCAGGCGGCCGAACAGGTCGAGATCGCGGTAGTGCCGGCGCAGGCGAAGGTACAGCGCCAGGCCCAACGCCTGCACCCACAGCACCACGGCGGTGGCGCGGCCCAGGCCGGCCGGCCCGCCTTCGGCAAATCCCATGCGCCCGAACATCATCGCCCAACCCAGCGGCACCAGCAGCGCCAGGCCGAGCACGCCGAAGTACATGCCCGGCCGGGTCAGCGACAGGCCGTCGCTCAATCCTCGCTGCACCATGAACAGGGCCACCGCCGGTGTGCCCCAGGACACGCCCTTGAGGAATCCATCGATCAGCGGCACCTGCTCGGGTTCGATGCCGATGGCGAGCAGCAGCGGCTGCGTCGAGCGCACCAGCACGAACAGCGGCAGGCTGAGCGCCAGGCCCAGCCACAGCGCCTGGCGGAACAGCGGCGCGGTATCGCCGCGACGACCGGCGCCGACCAGCTGCGCGACAAAGGCCGGCACCGCCATCAGCACACCGAGCAGGATCAGCATCACCAGCGACCACAGCGCGCTGCCCACCGCCACCGCACCCAGGCTGGCCGCGCCGTGGTGGCCGGCGAGCACGGTGTCGACCACGTTCATGCTCATCAGCGACAACTGCGCCAGCATCAGCGGCAATGCCAGGCGGACACTGGCACGGGCCTCGCGCAGCAGGCGGGCGGCTTCGAAGGGCATCGATGGAGGCGGCCGGGGGAAAGGAGCGCTATCTTACTGAGACCACCGCCAACGATGGGCAAGGCCCGTGGCCCGCAAGTCCGAACCGCTTCCCCCCAACTGCCTCAATTGCGGCGCACCGCTGTCCGGGCCGTGGTGCCATGTCTGCGGACAGCCGGTAAAGGGCATGGTGCGCCACTTCGGCTCGATCATGGGCGATGTGCTCGACACCTTGTTCGAGTACGACAACCGTATCTGGCGCACGTTGGCACCGCTGTACTTCCGCCCCGGCCGCATCACCGTCGATTTCCTGTCCGGGCGGCGCATGCGCTACGTGCTGCCGTTCCGTCTGTTCTTCGTGCTGAGCGTGGTTGCCTTCCTCACCCTGCAGTTCGTGGCGGTGCCGGATTTCGGCGGCCGTGACGGCTCGGCCTGGGTGCAGACACGGGCGCAGTTCGATCGGATGAACAGCGTCGAGGAGGTGGTGGCGGCTCGCGACCGCGTGCTCGAGGAGATGGAGGCGGGCGCGCGCGAAATGGAAGCCACTGGCGTGCCGGGCATGGTCGGAGGCGCGGCCGGCATGCGCGCCGGCATGGCCGCCATTCGCCGCGATGCCGATCGCCGCATCGCCGAGCTTGAAGGTGCAACGGTCGAGGACCCCGCGGGCGCAGCCGCCGAGGACGCTTCAGGCGCCGACCCGCCGTCGGCGCCGACGCGCCGCCCAAGCTTTCGCTTCGGCGGCGGCGAACCCTGGGATGCCGAGACCAACCCGCTGGTCATTGATTGGCTGCCCGGGTTCGTGAATACGCGCATCAACCGCTGGATCGGTCGCGCCGCGGAGAATGCCGAGCGCGTAGGCAAGGATCCCGGACGCCTGATCGAGGGCATGCTGGGCATGCTGCCGGCGGTGCTGTTCGTGCTGATGCCGATCTTCGCGCTGCTGCTCAAGATCTTCTACCTGTTCAAGCGTCGGCTCTACATGGAACACCTGGTGGTGGCCCTGCACAGTCACAGCTTCCTGTTCCTGGCGATTCTGATCAGCCTTGGCCTCGGTGCGCTGGCCGGCGTGGCCAAGGGTGTCCCGGTACTGGGCTTTTCGCTGTCCAGCCTGCAGACCATCTCGCTGATCTGGATCCCGCTGTACCTGCTGCTGATGCAGCGCCGCGTGTACGCGCAGAACTGGCCGTTCACCGTGTTCAAGTTCGGCGTCATCGGCATCGTGTATACGATCATGATTTCGTTGGCGGTGACCGCCGCCGCGCTGATCAGCCTGGTCAACCTGTGATCGTCTACGAGGTCAATCTGAAGGTGCGCGAGTCGGTACGGGCGGCCTGGCTCGACTGGCTGCGCGGCCATGTCGAGGACATGCTCGACTTCCCCGGCTTCCGAACGGCCGAAATCCTGGCCGAGGACCCCGCCGAACCGGGATGGCGCCGCTTTTGCGTGCGCTACCATGTCGCCAGCCGCGCCGACCTCGAACGCTACCTCGCCGAGGATGCCCAGCGCATGCGTGCCGAGGGCATGCGCCTGTTTGCCGGCCAGTTCGAGGCCAGCCGGCGCGTGCTCAGCCGCGTCCCCGACGACGCTTGACACAGGTGCCGCGGTACGCTCTTCGGCGGATTTGCTGGTCTCGCGGGCTGTCCCCGCAAGCACCTTCGCACCAAGTTGTGCACAGCATCACGCGGCTGCGGGTCGGGACCGCATCAAACTGTCATCTGGACCCTTGGTCATGTCGTAAGCGATTGATAGATAATAATTATTTCACATTGGTTAAACTTTGTTCAGCCGTCCCACGGGCTCGGATTGGCGCGCCGCAGGATACTTCGCGGGGCCCTGTTCCACAGACTTATCCACAGATTTTGTGGATAAGCCGGATTCCCTATAGACAACGAAGACTTAGCGGATTTAGCTAGGTTTCCGATGAGAAGAGCGCGCCAAGTTGGATAGCCCTCGCTTGCACACCGTGCTCAAGGTCGCGATGCCGGTTCCGCTTGATCGCCTGTTCGATTACGCAGCCCACGGGATCGATACGGGCTGGATCGGCTGTCGCGTCTGCGTGCCCTTCGGGCGCCGGCGACTGGTCGGTGTGGTGGCCGATATCGGCCTGGCCGAGGCGGCGCAGGCCAGGATCCGGCCGATCCACCAGCGTCTGGACGACACGCCGCTGCTGGCCGGCGAGCTCCTGGCCACCCTGCGCTGGGTGGCCGCGTACTATCACCATCCTCTGGGCGAGGTGCTGGCCACCGCGCTTCCTGCGCCGCTGCGCGCAGCCAGGCCGCTTCCCCAGGTCGGCGAGACCTGGTTGCGGCTCAGTGCGGAAGGTCGGCAGGCGCTGGCCGATGCCAGACCGCGCCGCGGTTCGCGCCTGGCAGCCTTGCTGCAGCGGCTCGGCGAGGGTGCCCGTCCGGCCTCGTTTCTCGATGTCGAACTGCCCGGATGGCGCGGCTCCGCGCGCCTGCCGCGCGCGCGCGCCTGGTTCGATTGGCGCGAGGGTGCCATGGCCGCAGAGACGCCGATGCCCACCATCGCCGGGCCACCGCTCAACCCCGAGCAGACGCAGGCGCTGGCTGCCGTGTGCAACGCCCTCGACGGGTTTCGCGGTTTTCTGCTCGACGGCGTTACCGGCAGCGGCAAGACCGAGGTGTATCTCGGTGCCATCGAGCGCGTGCTCGCCGCGGGCCGGCAGGCGCTGGTGCTGGTGCCGGAGATCGCGCTCACGCCGCAGTTGCTGCGCCGCTTCCGCGAGCGCCTGGGTGGCCGCGTCCTGACCTTGCATTCCTCGCTCGCCGACGGCGAACGCGCGCGGGTATGGCTGGCGGCGGCTCGCGGCGAGGCGGGCGTGGTGCTCGGCACCCGTTCGGCGGTGTTCGTGCCGCTTGCCAAGTGCGGCCTGATCGTGATCGACGAGGAACACGACAGCGCCCTCAAGCAGGCCGACAGGCTGCGCTACTCGGCACGCGACCTGGCCCTGGTGCGTGGTCGTGCGCTTGGTGTGCCGGTACTGCTCGGTTCGGCCACGCCGTCGCTGGAGTCCCTGGCCAATGTCGAGTCCGGACGCCTGCAACGCCTGGCGCTGCCGCGTCGCGCCGGCGCCGCCCGACCCCCGGCGGTGCGCGTGCTCGACCTTCGCGGGAAGCGCCTCATCGACGGTTTGGCACCCGAACTGATTGACGCCATGCAGGCGCGCCTGGCGCGCAACGAGCAGGTGCTGGTGTTCCGCAATCGCCGCGGCTTCGCACCATTGCTGGCTTG
>DAOMOD010000126.1:0-4608 GCA_035444205.1 Lysobacteraceae bacterium | reverse complement strand
AGGCGGCATCAGCGCCTGCGCTGCCACCACTGCGATCGCGAGTGCGCGGTGCCGGTGCGCTGCCCGAGCTGCGGTGGTGAGGCACTGAAACCCCTGGGCCACGGTACCGAACGCCTGGAAGAGACCCTGGGCGCGCGCTTCCCCCACGTGCAGGTGATCCGCATTGATCGCGACAGCACGCGCCAGCGCGGCGCGCTGGAGGAGAAACTCGGCCAGGTCAGGCCGGGCCGGCCCTGCATTCTGGTCGGCACCCAACTGCTGGCCAAGGGCCACGACCTGCCCGATGTCACCCTGGTCGGTGTGCTCAATGTCGATGCCGGCCTGATGCGCGCGGACTACCGGGCCGCCGAACGCCTGGCACAGCTGGTGGTACAGGTGGCAGGACGCGCCGGACGCGCCGACAAGCCAGGCGAGGTCATGCTGCAGACGCTGCAGCCCGAGCATCCCCTGCTGCATACGTTGCTAGCCGGCGGCTACGCCGCCTTCGCCCGTGAGGAGCTGGCGCTCAGACGCGCCACCGCGCTTCCGCCCTATGCGCACCAGGCCCTGTTGCGTGCCGAAGCCACCGTGATCGCCGACGTGCATGCCTTTCTCGATGCCGCCAGGACCTGCGCCGACCAAGTGACCGGCGTCGACCTGCACGGCCCGATGCCGGCTCCCAGCGAGCGGCGCGCCGGGCGCTGGCGCATGCAGATCCTGGCGGAATCATCCTCGCGCCCGGCCTTGCAGAAGCTGCTTGGCGCCTGGGTGCCGCGCCTGCGTGAACTGCCGCAGGTACGCAAGGTACGCTGGTCACTGGATGTCGATCCGCTGGACGGGGATTGATTTGAGACGGGACTCGGGACTCGGGACTCGGGAACAGCATCGCACAGGCTCCGCCGTAGGTCGGCATCACCATGCCGACGCTTTCCCCGGGACGCCGCACAGAACGCACTCAGTCCGCCAAGGACGCTGAGCGGTCATTCGAGTCGGCCCGCGGGGCACGATGTCGGCACAGTGGTGCCGCGACCTACGACTTACATGCGCACGGTCGGCTCGAAGCCTTCCAGGGCCTCGTTCAGGCCACGCAGGTAACCTGCGCCATGCGGCACGTGGGTGCTGGAGCCTTCGAAATCGGCACCCACCGGCTGCACCCGTCCGCCGAGGCAACGGCCGAGGAAACTCTCGGTCACGGCGTTGAAGGCCAGACGGTTCTGCGGGCGGGCAAAGCCGTGCCCTTCGTCGGGGAACAGTACGTAGGTGACCGGGATTTCCTTGGCGGCCATGGCCTCGACGATCTGATCGCTCTCGGCCTGCTTCACGCGCGGGTCGTTGGCGCCCTGGCCGATCAGCAGCGGGCGCTTGATGTTGTCGATGAAGTTGAGCGGCGAACGCGCATCCAGAAGCGCGCGGCCCTCCTCGGTATCGGGATCGCCGACGCGTGTGGCGAGGATGCGCCGAAAGCTCTCCCAGTAGGGTGGAACCGAGTCCAGCAGGGTGTTGAGGTTGGATGGGCCGACGATGTCGACGCCGCAGGCGAACACGTCCGGGGTAAAAGTCAGACCGACCAGGGTGGCGTAGCCACCGTAGCTGCCGCCCATGATGGCGACCTTGTCGCGGCTGGTGACGCCTTCAGCGATCGCCCACTCGACCGCATCGATCAGGTCGTCATGCATCTTGCCGGCCCACTGGTGGGTGCTGGCATTGATGAAGTCCTTGCCGAAGCCGGTGGAACCGCGGAAGTTGACCGACAGCACCGCGTAGCCGCGATTGGCGAGCCACTGGTGGGTCGGATGATAGCCGTAGCCGTCGCGCGCCCAGGGTCCGCCGTGCACCAGAAGCACCATCGGCACCGGAGAGTCCGGACGCCCGCGTCCCTCGGGGTCGCTGGCGCGCGGCAGGGTGAGGTAGCTGACCAGGGTCAGGCCATCGCGCGATGCGATCTCCAGCGCGTGCATGGGCACCAGCGGCGCACCGGCCAGGGCCGGGCGCGTATCGAACCAGAAGCTCGCGCGCCCTGCCTCGCGGTCGTACAGGTAGTACTTCGCCGAGGCGTCGGCGCGGGTCAGCAACACGCTCCACAGGGTGTCGTCGTCGCTGCGCGAGGTGATGGAGATCTCGCCGTCGCCCAGCGTGCCGAGATACGCCAGATCCTTGCCGAGTTCGGCGTCGAGCACGGTCCACTCGTTGCGCAGGTAGTTCACTGCCACCGCCTGCACGTCCAGCGTCAACGGATGGACGATGGCATTGGAGACATCGGCACGCGCATCCTCGTGCACCAGGCCGCGCTCGCCGCTGTCGACGTCGAGCCGGTACAGCGCCGCGGTGTTGCGCTCGCGGCTGTCGATCATCAGCAACCGGCCCTGGCGGTCGAACATCAGCGGCTGGGTGGTCAGGGCATCGTCGGCGGGAATGGTGAAGAACGGCGCGAAACCGCCCTGGCCGTCGGCCTTCAGCACCTCGTTGCCGCCGTCCGGCCGCGGCGCCACGGCAAGATGCACATTGAAATCCTCGTCGCTGATGAAGCCGGCATAGCCGTCGTTCTCCTGGACGCGCCGAATCTCGCCGCTGTCGATATCGATGCGCACGATGTCGAAGAAGCGCGGGTTGCGATCGTTCAACGTGACCAGCAACTCGCCCGGGAACTTGCGGCTCATCTGCTGCACGCCGGCGCGGGCGCCATCGAACGGGGTCAGGTTGCGCGCCTCGCCGCCGGCCAGCGGCACCGCGTAGAGGTGGAAGTCCTCGTTGCCGCCGAGATCCTGCAAGTAGAGCAGGTGCTTGCCATCGAAGGGAAAGAAGAAGTTGCGGATGCCGCGGCCGGTGTCGGCGGTGACGGCGCGCGCCGCTCCCGGATTCTCGGAAGGCGCCACCCACACGTTCAGCACGCCGTCGAGCGGTGCCAGCCAGGCCACCCACTTCCCGTCAGGGCTGACCGTCCCGGCGGCGCGCTCGGGATTGCCGAACAGCACGCTGCGTTCCAGCAGGGCGACCGCCTGCGCCGACTCGGTCCGGGCGGGCGCTGCGGAGATGGTCGGTTCGGTCTGGGGCGGTGGCGACGATTCGCTGCAGGCGGCGAGCACCGCGACCAGGGTCAGGGCAAGAAGGCGGGACAACGAAATCATGACGGTGATCGCTCCATGGAAGTATCAGGCATCCTAAGGGATTGGCACCTCGGTCTCATGTGCCGGAAAGGATGGGTCCGATGCGACAGGCACGGCCGCAAGCGACAACGACGAAAGTTGCGCAAACAGCGCCTGGGCGATGCCGAAGTCGACGAAGGGCAGCCTGAGCCGCGCCGACTGGCCGCCACCTGCCACGTCCATCTCCAGCGTAGCGGTGCCGTGACGGCGATCGAACGGCGAGCGCGCGAGAAGCAGCACCTGGGCGCGATCGCGTCGTGCCAGCACCACCTGTCGACCCAGCCATCCCTGGCGCACAGCGAACACCTGCGCTTCGAGCGCATGTCCGCTGTACAGGGCCCAACCGCGGGCGGACAGCCACAGCAGCGGAAGGGCACACAGGATCAGCAACATCCACGGCGAATGAAGCCAGGCCGCGACCAGCACCGGGAGAGTGAGGGCAAGTGCGGCGCGGCGAAAACGGCGACGACGCGCGCTTGGGTGCACTGGGCACCAGTCGAGCGCATCGATATCGACGCCGGGCAGCACTGCCTCTACCAGTGTCCGCGCCTGTTGCGCCGTGCACACCGGTGCCAGCCAGCGCATGCGCCGGCCTTCGCCTTCATTGGCCATCTCGGTGCCGGCCACGTCGAGGCGTATGCTGACCCGGCCGAACATCCGGTGCAGCAGGCTTTCGTCGATCCACAGCTTCTGGATCTTGATGCGGGTGGCCGAGGTGCGTACGCGGGTGAGCAGGCCGTAGTCGGCGGTGAAACGACCATGGCGCTCGCAAAGGCGGAAGTCGTGAAAGACCAGCACGGCAATCGCCACCGACAGCAGGCGCACAAGCGCCAGCGCGAGCAGCACCAACAGCACGATGCCGAGGACGGCGGCGGTGCTGTCGAGGCTGTGCCGGGCGATGAACTCGCCCAGCAGACGCTCGACCGCGCTGGCCAGGGGCTGTGCCACGCGCTCCAGACTGTCGCCGGCCTGCGCAAGAAGCGCGAAGGCGGCGCCCACCACCACCATGCCGCGGTTGGAGATCAGTCCAAGTCGGACCAGGTCGGCGCCCGGTACCTGCAGCAGTGGCGCGGCATCGACATCGTCGGGTCCGGCATCGAGAGCCGCGGCCTCGCGCAGCAGGCGCTCCAGCCGGTCGGCTTCGGCCAGGGTGAGCACGCGCATGTGTGCCTCCGAAGTCACACCGCCGGCCGATTCCACCTGCAGCTCGGTGACACCGAAGACGCGGTGCAGAAGGTTCTGACGCCGACCGATGTTCTGGATGCGCCTGAGCTGCAGCACCCGGCGCTGCCGCATCAGCAGTCCGGAGCGCAGCACCAGTGCGTCGCCCTCCAGCCAGTAGCGGAAGGTCAGCGCATAGACGACCGAGGCCACCACAAGGAGCGGCGCGGCAATCAGGCCCACCCACTGCCACCAGGCGCCGCCACCCAGCACCAGCAGCACGATCAGGGGCACCACGAACTGGCGCAGGTAGGCGAGCAGGGTG
>DAOMOD010000125.1:0-12571 GCA_035444205.1 Lysobacteraceae bacterium | reverse complement strand
CTGGTCAAGACCATGCGCGCCTCGATCCTGGTGCTGGGTCCGCTGGTGGCGCGCTTCGGCCAGGCCGAGGTGTCGCTGCCGGGGGGGTGCGCCATCGGTTCACGCCCGGTCGATCTGCACATCAAGGGACTGCGTGCACTGGGTGCCGAAGTGTCGGTGGAGAACGGCTACATCCGCGCCCGTGCCAATCGATTGCGCGGCGCGCGCATCGTCATGGATCTGGTCACCGTCACCGGCACCGAGAACCTGATGATGGCCGCCACGCTGGCCAGCGGCACCACCATCATCGAGAACGCCGCGCAGGAGCCCGAGGTGGTCGACCTGGCCAACTGCCTGATTGCCATGGGTGCGCACATCGAGGGCGCAGGCAGCACCACGCTGGTCATTGAAGGGGTCGAACGACTGCACGGCACCGACTACGAGGTGCTGCCCGACCGTATCGAGACCGGCACGTTCCTGGTCGCAGGCGCCATCAGCAGTGGCCGCGTGCTGGCCAAGAGGGCGCGTCCGCGCGACCTCGATGCGGTGTTGCAGAAGCTGGAGGAGGCCGGTGCCCACATCGCCACCGGCGAAGACTGGATCGAAGTCGACATGCGCGGCCGCCGCCCGCGCGCGGTCGACATCACCACCGCTCCATACCCCGGTTTCCCCACCGACATGCAGGCTCAGTTCAGCGCCCTGAACGCAGTGGCCGAAGGCGTCGGCGTGATCGGCGAAACCGTCTTCGAGAACCGCTTCATGCATGTGCAGGAACTGAGGCGTCTGGGCGCCGACATCCGCCTGGAAGGCAATGCCGCCATCATCCGCGGCGTGGAGACGCTGACCGGCGCGCCGATGATGGCCACCGACCTGCGCGCCTCGGCCAGTCTGGTGCTGGCCGGACTGGTAGCCAGGGGCGAGACCCTGGTCGACCGCATCTACCACATCGACCGTGGTTACGAATGCATCGAGGAGAAGCTCGGGCAACTGGGGGCGCGGATCCGTCGCCTGCCGACGTAAGTCGAGCCCAACCCTTACCGCTTCAGCGACTTCAGGCGCATCTCCAGCAGCTCGCCGTCCTCCTCCTGCACCACCCGCACCGGAATCCAGTCCAGCGACCTGGCGTGACAGCTCCGCGTTTCGCGGCGGCGGTGGTCGCGGACGCGTTCCACTTCGACGCACTCGACGGCGCCGAGGCCGGTCTCGACGGTGGCGCTGCCGTTGCGGCGGCCCTTTTGCACCTGGGGCGCGCCGCGATTGACCATCACGTAGTCGAATTCCTCTTCGCCCTCGGCCGTCGCCAGCATTGCGACCAGCAGGCTGAGCTGGGGGTCGATGGCAGGCTCGCGGAGGTCGTGGGTCTCCTCGCGGCCGCGGTGGTCGGTCAGGACCACGCGACCGGCGTTCCAGTCGAAATCCATGCTGCGCTCGCGCGTGCGCAGCGGCTGCTGGCGACGGGCATGGTAGCGGTCGCTGCGCGGCTGGCCTTCGTGCCAGTGGAAACGCGAGTCCTCGACGCTCGAGAACTGCAGCAGGCCCGCGGCAGCGGAGGCGTTCAGCGTGGCATGCATGTGCCACGCGTTCTCTCCCTCCTGGCTGAGGCGGATGTGCGCAAAGCCGACCTCGCTGCCGTTGCGATATACGGTGAACTCGGCTTCGAAAGGCTGGATCGGAGGCGCGGCCGAAGCGACCGAAGCGACCGGAGCGAGCATGAGAAGGATCAGGGCGAAGCGGCTGGGCATGACAGGCGACCGTCGGTAGTGAGCTCCAGGGGGCATCCCAGGGTGCGGCCGTCGAGCTTAACCTCGGCCGAAGTGCAAGTCAGGCGTGCCTCGGCAATCAGCGCGCAGACGCCGGTCAGGAGCTGGTGCTCGCGCGGCAGCAGGCGCGAGGCCAGGGTTTCCGGCGTGTCGCCTGCGAGCACCCGGATGCGCGCCTGCGCGATCACCGGTCCAGCATCGACCTCGGCGCCGACGAAATGCACCGAGGCGCCGTGCTCGCGGTCGCCGGCATCGAGCGCGCGCCGGTGCGTGTGCAGGCCGGGGTATTTCGGCAGCAGCGACGGGTGGATATTGATCATGCGCCCTTGCCACGCGCGCACCACGGAGGCGTCGAGCACGCGCATGAAACCGGCCAGCACCACCAGGTCCGGCGCGAAGGCGGCTACGCGTTCGAACAGGGCGCGGTCGAAGTCGGCGCGCGTGGGATAGCCGCCAGGGTCGAGCGCCAGCGAGGCGATGCCGCGCACCTCGGCCCGGCGCAGTGCCTGCGCATCGCTGCGGTTGGATAGCACCGCCACGATCTGCGCATGCAACCGACCTTGGTCGATGGCGTCGATCAGCGCCTGCAGGTTGCTGCCGCGCCCGGAGACGAGCACGGCCAGACGCAAGCGCCGCCGATGCGCGGGCTTCACGTTCGGGCCCGCATCGCCGCGGGCAGGATGTGAGGGACCGCTGTGGCCGGAACCTGGCGGATTCACCTTGCGCCACCGATGCGCGTCGGAATCACGTGCCGATCCGCACGCGCTCACCCGGTTGCGCCGCGACCACTTCGCCGATCTGCCAATGCGCCAATCCGGCGGCCTCCAATGCCGCTCCGGCAGCACCGGCCTGCGCGGCAGCGACGATCAGCACGTAGCCGATGCCGCAGTTGAAGGTGCGCCACATCTCCGCGTCGGCGACGCCGCCCTCGTGCTGCAGCCAGTCGAACAGGGCGGGGCGCGGCCACGCCGAGGGGTCGATCTCGAGGCCGAGGCCCTCGGGAACCACGCGGATGATGTTCTCGGTGAGGCCGCCACCGGTGATGTGCGACATCCCGTGCACCTTGATCTCCTGCATCAGTGCCAGCACCGGCCTGACGTAGATGCGGGTAGGCGCCATCAGCGCATCGACCAGGGCGACGCCGTCGAGGTCGAGATCGAGCGGCGCGCCGCTTCGTTCCAGGATACGCCGGATCAGCGAGTAGCCATTGGAATGCGGGCCCGAGGAGGCGATGCCGATCAGCACGTCGCCCGCGCCGATGGCGGTGCCGTCGAGCAGATTCGCGCGCTCCACCGCGCCGACGCAGAAGCCGGCCAGGTCGTACTCGCCTGGAGGGTACATGTCCGGCATCTCGGCGGTCTCGCCTCCGACCAGGGCGCAGCCGGCCAGCTCGCAGCCGCGGGCGATGCCTTCGATGACGCGCGCGGCGACATTCACTTCAAGTTTGCCGGTGGCGAAATAGTCGAGAAAGAACAGCGGCTCGGCGCCCTGCACCAGCACGTCGTTGACGCACATGCCGACCAGGTCGATGCCGATGTCGTCGTGCCGGTCGAGCTGCTGGGCCAGCTTGAGCTTGGTGCCGACGCCATCGGTGCCGGATACCAGCACCGGCTCGCGCCAGCGGCCGGGCGGCAGCACGAACAGCGCACCGAAGCCGCCCAGTCCACCCAGCACTTCCGGGCGCATGGTGCGCTGCACGGCAGGTTTGATGCGCTCGACCAGAGTGTTGCCGGCGTCGATGTCGACACCGGCGTCGCGGTAGGTTAGGGGCTTTCTGGCGTCGGTCACGGAAGGGGCCTGACGGGGGCGGGGCGCGGGCGAAGGGGCGACATGATAGACGTTGGGGTGGGCATTGGGCAGACTGAATGCATGATGCGAATCCCCTCCGTACTGGCGTCCGGCCTGTCCTGCGCCACGCTCATGCTTGTCCTGCTCGCGCCGGCCCTCGCGCAACCGCCGTCGTCGTCGGCAACGCCACCACCGCTCAGTCTTCGCGAAGGCGAGGTGCCGGTGGCGGACCAGTCGGCCGAGGCGCGCCAGGTGGCCCTGCGCGAGGCCCTGCTGCAGGTGCTGGTGCGCAACTCTGGCGGCGGTCGCATCGCCGAGGATCCGCTGATCCGCCGCAGCCTTGCCGACGCGCCGCGCCTGCTGCTGCAACACCAATACCGCCAGGAGGTGGTGAGCGAGCCCGGCAGCCCGCCGCGCTTGCAACTGTATCTGGTGGCGCGTTTCGACGGCGATGGCGTCGACCGCCTGCTCGACCAGGCCGGCATCCGCCTGTGGCAGACGGATCGGCCCACCACGCTGCTGCTGGTGGAGATCGACGACGGCCGCGAGCGACGCCTGATCGGCGAATCCGAGAGCGGGAAACTGACCGCCTTCCACCGGCGTGCGCGCCTGCGTGCCCTGCCTGTGATCATGCCCCTGCTCGACCTCGAGGAACAGATCCGTCTGAGCCCGCAGGCTCTCGGCGCCGGCCTGCGCGACGTGCTCGACGAGATGGGCCGCCGCTACGGCGCACCGGCCGTGCTTCACGGACGGGTCACCCGCCTTGGCGACCTGTGGGTATCGCGCTGGACGGTCACCGTCAACAGCGACACCCAGCACTGGGAGTCGATGGGCGAACTGGATCACGTGCTCAGGGCGGGTGCCGACGGGCTCGGCGACGCACTCGGTCAACGCTACGCGCTGAGTGCGGCCGAGCGCCTGGGTGGCACCTATCGCCTCTGGGTGTCAGGCCTGCATGCGCCGGCCGACTATCCACGCCTGATGCGTTACCTGGCAGGCAACGCGCTGGTCCGCGACGTGGTCAGCGAGCGCGCCGACGGCGACCGTCTGCTGTTGCGCGTCCATGCCGGCGCCACCCTGGAGCGCCTGTTGCAGTCGCTGACTCTCGGTTTCACCCTGGCACACGATCCGGCGGCCGCGCCGGATGCCGCCGACGCCGCCCTGCTGCTGCTGCCGTGAGACCTGCCGTCGCACGTGGGCCTGCCGCACTGGCCTGGCTGCCCAACGCGATCACACTGGCGCGCATCGCACTGACGCTGCCGCTGTACTGGGTACTGCGCGAATCGCGCTTCGACCTGGCCCTGATCATCGCTGCCGCAGCCGGCATCAGCGATGGCCTCGACGGCTGGCTGGCCAAGCGCTATGGCTGGGTCACCCGGCTTGGCGCCATGCTCGATCCGCTGGCGGACAAACTGCTGCTGTTCGCCTGCTTCCTCGGTCTTGGCGCAAGCGGGCACCTGCCGCTGTGGCTGGTGATCCTGGTGATCGGGCGCGATGCGGTGATCGTCGCCGGCGCCCTTCTCTACCGTGCGCTGATCGGTCCTTTCGAGGCCGCACCCAGCGTCATCAGCAAGGTCACCACCTTCCTGCAGATCGCGCTGGTGCTGTGGGTGCTGGGCAGCGAAGTGGGCCTGCCGCTGCCGGCGGTGGGGCTTGGCCGTCTCATCTGGGTCGTCGCCGTGGTCACCGCGGCCAGCGGCCTCCACTATGTGCTGGTCTGGAGCGGCAAGGCGTTCATGCATCGCCGCGGAGCATCGACATGACTGCAACCCAACGCTGGCAGGCTTTCGTCCTGGTCCTGGTTCTTGCTGGTCTGGTGTACCTGCTGGCGCCGGTGCTGACCCCGTTCGCCATTGCCGCGCTGCTGGCCTACCTCGGCGATCCGCTGGTGGAGGGCATGGTGAAGCGCGGGCGCAACCGCACCCTGGCGGTGAGCCTGGTGTTCCTGCTGATGACGCTGATCCTGGTGTGCGTGCTTCTGCTGCTGATTCCGCTGGTGGAGCGCCAGATATCGCGGCTGGTCGAAAGCCTCCCGCGCTACATCGACTATCTGCGCGGACAGGTGCAGCCGTGGCTGGAGGCACAACTCGGCTACAGCCCGGACCTGTTCGATCCCAACCAGTTGGTGGGCATGCTCAAGGAACACTGGCGCCAGGCCGGCGGAATCGCCGCCGGCATCGTTGCCGGAGTATCCAGGTCGGGTCTCGCCATCCTGGGCTGGCTGGTCAACCTGGTGCTAATTCCGGTGGTGGTGTTCTACCTGATGCGCGACTGGAAGCCCCTGCTGGAACGAGCCCGCAAGCTGCTGCCGCGTCCCATCGAGCCTACCGTGATGCGCCTGCTGGGCGAATCCGACGAAGTGCTGGGCGCATTCCTGCGCGGCCAACTTCTGGTGATGCTGGTGCTGGGTGTGCTGTACAGCATCGGACTTTGGATCATCGGCGTCGATTTCGCCATTCTCATCGGCATGCTGGCAGGGTTGCTGAGTTTCGTGCCTTACCTCGGCCTCATCGTCGGCATGGGCGTCAGCCTGATCGCCGCCTACGTGCAGTTCCAGGACTGGCTGCCGCTGCTGTGGGTGCTGCTGGTGTTCGGCGTGGTGCAGACCTTCGAGAGCGTATGGCTCACGCCGACCCTGGTCGGCGACCGCATCGGCCTGCATCCGGTCGCGGTGATCTTCGCCGTGCTGGCTGGCGGACAACTGTTCGGCTTCCTCGGTGTGCTGCTGGCGCTGCCGGCGGCCGCGGTGGTCATGGTGGTGCTGCGCTATCTGCATGAGCGATACCGGGAGAGCGAGCTGTACGGCGCCGACGCCGCTGTCGAGACAGTGCCGGCCGAAGTCCTCGAACCGCCTGCCGACGGCGCCGACGCCAGCCAAGCCGATCCCGCATGAGTCACCCGCAGTTGCCCCTGGCGTTGCGCCTGCCGGTGGCGCGGCGCTTCGACACCTTTGTCGGCGCGGGCAACGAAGCGGCGCTGGCCGAGGTTCACCTGGCCGCCGCCGGCGGGCGCGATGGTGTCGTCTACCTGTCGGGTGCCGAGGGGGTCGGCAAGACTCACCTGCTGCTGGCGGCATGCGCCGAAGCCCAGCGTCTCGGCCGGCGTGCGCAGTATGTATCGCTGGCGTCGTGGCGAGCGCTCGACGGCGACGCGGTGGCCGCGCTGGCCGCCCTCGACCTGGTCTGTGTCGACGACCTCGACGCGGCGATCGGCGAGTCCGAGGCTGAAGTCGGCCTGTTCGCCCTGGCCAATGCCTGCCGCGATGCGCACCTTCCGCTGCTGATTGCTGCGCGTGTCGCCCTGCCGGATCTGCCTGCCGGACTGCCCGACCTGCGCTCGCGCCTGGCGCAAGGGCTGCGCCTGAAGCTCGCCGCCCTGCCCGAGCGCGCGCGCCGCCAGGCCGTACGCCTGCGCGCCGACCAGCTTGGCCTCAGCATGGACGAAGCCGCCATCGAGTTCCTGTTCCGCCGGTTCCCGCGCGACCTGACCGCCCTGATGACCCTCATCGAACGCCTCGACCGCGAAAGCCTCGCCGCCAAGCGCCGCATCACCGTGCCGTTCCTGCGCCAGGCGCTGGGGTTGTAGGAGCGGCGAACGAAGCACACATCGCGGCTCTCGCCGCTCCTAGCAACCCCAAAGGCACGCACCCCCGTAGGAGCGGCGAAAGCCGCGATCATTCGTTGCAACCGAAGCACACATCGCGGCTCTCGCCGCTCCTACCCAAGAGCACGCACCGCCGCAGGAGCGGCGAAAGCCGCGATCAGCGCCTCGGTCGCAGCCACCCACTCAAGGCTGGCGCTGACGCCCCAGGCTCTCCTGCAACGCTGCCAGCCGCTCCGGCGTGCCGACGTCGGTCCACGCGCCGCGATGGTGCTCGCCACTGACCAGTCCGCGGCGCATGGCCGCGCGCAGCAGCGGGGCCAGGGGAAATGCCGGCGGCGTGCGCTGCGCCCCGGCGTGTTCGCCGATGATGGCACGCCAGTCATCGAGCAGGGCAGGGCGGTACACGCCGATGCCGGCGAAGGTCAGCCGCGCGCCTGCTTCGTCGTCGCTCACGCGACCGCACGCTGCAAGCATGAAGTCCCCACGTGGATGCTGCGCCGGATTGTCGACCAGCACCAGGTGCGCCAGACCCGCCGGCATCCATGGCAGCCGTGCGAAATCGAAATCGGTCCAGATGTCGCCGTTGACGGCGATGAACGGTGCGTCGCCAAGATGCGCCAGCGCGTGCAGCATGCCGCCGCCGGTCTCCAGCGGTTCGTCGCCTTCGTGGCTGTAGCGGATGGCGATGCCGTAACGCGCTCCGTCGCCCAGGGCCTCGTGAATCTGCGCGGCGAGATGGGCGGTGTTGATCACCACGTCGCGCACGCCGGCGACGGCGAGGCGTTCAAGGTGCCACTCGATCAGTCGCCTGCCACCGGCCTCGAGCAGCGGCTTGGGTGTCGACTCGGTCAGCGGACGCATGCGCTCGCCGCGGCCGGCGGCCAGGATCAGCGCCTTCATGGTGCGGGCCGGGCCAGGTCGCGGTCGCCGATCCAGCCGCGCATCAGCGCGCGGAAGTCGGCCAGTTCGCGGTGGCGCGCGGCCACGGTATCGACATACGCCCACACCCGCGGCAGGTCGGCGAGATAGCCGGCCTTGCCGTCGCGATACCACAGCCGGCAGAAGATGCCGAGCACCTTGATGTGCCGTTGCAGTCCCATCAGATCGAAGCAGTGCTGGAACATTCCGGCATCGGGAAGCTCGACGCCCGCCTCGATCAGGGCGCGCCGGTGCGATTCAGCCCACGCCGCGACGCGCGCTTCCGGCCACACGATGTAGCAGTCACGCAGCAGCGACACCAGGTCGTAGGTGACCGGGCCCAGCACGGCGTCCTGGAAATCGACGATGCCGGGGCTGTTGCTGTCGGTGATGAGCAGGTTGCGGCTGTGGTAGTCGCGGTGCACGAACACCTTCGGTTGCGCCAGTGCGCTGCCGAGCAGATGCCGGAACGCCACCTCGATCACCGCGAGTTCCTCGTCGGTCGGTGTGATGTCGAGGTGGCGGCCGAGAAACCAGGCCGGCATCAGCGCCATCTCGTCGCGCAGGCGCGTCTCGTCGTAGCCGGGCAGACCAGTGGCGTCGGCGCGGGTCTGTACGACGAGCAAGGCATCGAGGGCATCGGCGTAGAGGCCATCGACGCTGCCGTCATGGAGCGCCGGCAGGTAGGTGCGGTCGCCGAGATCCTCGAGAAGCAGGAACCCCTGGTCGAGATCCTGGTGCAGCACTTCGGGCGCGTGCAGGCCGGCCTCACGAAGGCGCCGGCATACGTCGAGCCAGGGCCGGCAATCCTCGTGCTCGGGCGGCGCGTCCATGACCACCCAGGAGTCGGCGCCAGCGCGCACCCGCCAGTAGCTGCGGAAGCTGGCGTCCACGGAGGCGGGGGCAAGGTCGAGATGGCGTCCGGGCAGTGCATCGGCAAGGAACGTGTGCAGCGCGGCCTGGCGAGGAGAAGCGTGGCTCATGGGGCGGGCAGTGTAGGGGTCGCGGGCGCAGGCGGCCAGTTCGAGGGTAATGGCGAGAGGCAAGTGCAATCCCGTCGCAAGGCCCTCTCAACGAGTGGTTTCATGTCCGTCGCAGTCGCCATTCAGAACGTCACACCTTGTCGAATCCGAATTCTAGGCGTGGCCAACGATGGTTACGAAGGCTTGGCTATCCACACCCAGTATCCCTTGCAACAAGCATGTGCGGCCGGTTTGCAGCAAAATGCCCGCCACGTCTCGCGGCAGAAGCGTGTCGAGACCCGTAAGGGTGTTGTGCGCAGGCGCTGCAAGTCCGGATGACAAGGTCTGTCCTTTGGCCGTGTCCTGTCCAAGTTCAGCCCGAAAACCAGAAAGCCAGGAACCGAGCTCGCATGCGACCCCACGATTTCCGCAAACACATCCTGATCACCGGCGGAGCCGGCTTTCTCGGTTCGCATCTTTGCGACCGGCTGCTGGCACAGGGACACGAAGTGCTGTGCGTGGACAACCTGTTCACCGGGACCAAGCGTAACATCGAGCACCTGCACGGAAACCCGCGCTTCGAGTTCATGCGACACGACGTCACGTTTCCGCTTTACGTCGAGGTGGACGAGATCTGGAACCTGGCCTGTCCGGCTTCCCCGATCCACTACCAGCACGACCCGGTGCAAACCACCAAGACCAGCGTGCACGGCGCCATCAACATGCTGGGACTTGCCAAGCGCCTGCGCTGCCGCATCTTCCAGGCGTCCACCAGCGAGGTATACGGCGATCCCTCGGTGCATCCGCAGCCGGAGGGCTACTGGGGTCATGTGAACCCCGTCGGCCCGCGCTCCTGCTACGACGAGGGAAAGCGCTGCGCCGAGACGCTGTTCTTCGACTACCACCGACAGCACGGCATGGACATCAAGGTGGCGCGCATCTTCAACACCTACGGCCCGCGCATGCACCCCAACGACGGCCGCGTGGTGTCCAACTTCATCGTGCAGGCGCTGAAAGGCGCGCCCATCACCATCTACGGAGAAGGCCGGCAAACGCGCTCCTTCTGCTACGTCGATGATCTGATCGAAGGCTGCGTGCGCCTTATGGGCACCGAGGCCGGATTCACCGGCCCGGTGAATCTCGGCAACCCGGTCGAGTTCAGCATGCTCGAACTGGCCGAGCTGGTCATCGAACTCACTGGATCTTCCTCGAAACTTGAGTTCAAGCCACTGCCCGCCGACGATCCGCAACAGCGCCAGCCCGATACCGCGCTGGCGCGCACCAGGCTCGGCTGGGAGCCCAAGGTGGCCCTGCGTGAGGGCCTGCGGGAAACCATCTCCTATTTCGACGATCTGTTGCGCACCGATGTCTGATTCCATGCCCTCCGACCATTTGACCATCGCCGTCATCGGGCTCGGCTATGTCGGCCTGCCGCTGGCGCTGGAATTCGGCAAGCGCCATGCCACACTTGGCTACGACATCGACTCAGATCGCATCGTCGAGCTGCGCCAGGGGCGCGACAGCACCCGTGAGGTATCCGCCGAAGCGCTGGCTGAGCCGGGACGCCTGAGCTACACCGACAGGCTGGAGGACATCGCCGACTGCAACGTCTATATCGTCACCGTGCCGACTCCGGTGGACGAGGCGCAGCGTCCCGACCTGGGCCCGTTGCAGGCGGCCAGCCGCAGCGTCGGCAGCGTGCTGAAGGCGGGCGACGTCGTCATCTTCGAAAGCACCGTGTATCCCGGCACCATCGAGGAAGTCTGCGTGCCGATTCTGGAGCGGGTGTCGGGGTTGCGGTTTCTCGGTGAAGCCACCCCCCTCCCAACCTCCCCCCGAACGCGGGGGGAGGAGCAAGACGAAGGAACCTCTCCCCGAACGCGGGGGGAGAAGCCAACAGATTCCCATCCCCCGCTTGCGGGGGAAGGTGCCCGCAGGGCGGAAGGGGGCACGTCGGGCAGCTTCACCGTCGGCTACTCCCCGGAGCGCATCAACCCCGGCGACTCGAAGAACCGCCTCACCACCATCGTCAAGGTCACCTCCGGATCCACCCCGGAAACGGCCGACTTCGTCGACGCCCTGTACGCCAGCATCATCACCGCCGGCACCCACAAGGCGCCCAGCATCAAGGTGGCCGAGGCCGCCAAGGTGATCGAGAACACCCAGCGCGACGTCAACATCGCCCTGATGAACGAACTGGCGATGATCTTTGACAAGATGGGTATCGACACCCGCGACGTGCTGGCCGCCGCCGGCACCAAGTGGAATTTCCTGCCCTTCCATCCCGGTCTGGTCGGTGGCCACTGCATCGGCGTCGACCCCTACTACCTCACCCACAAGGCCACTGTTCTCGGTTATCACCCCGAACTCACCCTGGCCGCGCGCCGCATCAATGACAAGGTGGCCATCTTCGTCGCCAATCAGGTCCTTCGCCTGATGGCGCACCGGCGCATCCACGTGGTTGGATCGCGCATCCTGGTGCTTGGCCTCACCTTCAAGGAGAACTGCCCGGACCTGCGCAACACCAAGGTCGCCGACCTGGTGCGAGAATTGAAGGCCGTCAATGCCCGCGTCGACGTGCACGATCCCCACGCCGACCCGCACGCCGCGCGCGTCGAACTCGGCATCGAGCCGATTGCCAGCCCCGAGGCCGGTGCCTATGACGCCATCATCCTGGCCGTCGCCCATGCCGAATTCGCCGACCAGGGCGAACAGCTTATCCGCGCCTTCGCCAAGCCTGAATGCGTGATCTACGACATCAAGGGAGTGCTGCCCAGGGAACTGGTCGACGGTCGGCTCTAGCCCGAATGCAATGAATCTTCTATTTCGGATTCACTGCGCTGCCGTAACGCACGAAGTGAAGCATCCGCGTCAATCCGCGCGCGCCAAAGATCAGCACATGGCCCAGCACGAGCTGCACTGCGGTGGACACCATGCCGCCGATGTGTTCGGGCGAGAGCGGCAGATCGGCAAAGCCGCTGCCGCGCCGAAGCAGGAGAAAGACTATCCAGTAGCTGGCCTGCACCAGCATGCTCGCGACCAGCCACACGCCGATGATGGCGAGCGCCGCGGCCTGAATGTCGCTGGCATGCCAGGAGGGTGCGGTGTCGCCGTGGCTGCGCGGCAGCAGGTGCCCGGCCACAGTGAGGGGGAAGGTCCACAGCAGAACGGCGATGACCAGCGGCACCGAGACGGTGAGCACCACTACCACGGCCGCGCCAAGCGTGGCGTGCTCGGAAATGAGCATATGAAGGGCCGGAATTCCGTAGCGCAGGGTGTAGAGCGCGATGAACACGGCGAACAGGCGGACGGCGACGGCGATCAGGTGGGAGGGTGGCATGGTGCATGCTCGGTTCGGGATTGCAGGGCGGGATTATGCATGGCGGGTCCGTTGCCTCCGCGCTCTGCGTGCAGGGGAAGGCACTGCTGTTGGCGCCTTCGTTCGCTTGCGGGGGAAGGTTGGGAAGGGGGCGCTTTTGACTTCGACGGGCTTTCTACCTCACCGGCTTCGAGCTTGCCCCCACCCCTACCCCTCCCCCGCAAGCGGGGGAGGGGAAATAT
>DAOMOD010000124.1:0-12596 GCA_035444205.1 Lysobacteraceae bacterium | reverse complement strand
AGCAGGGTGAACAGCCACGACCAGGGGTGCAGACGCGAGGCTTCAGGCGGCACCTGACGCGCCGCGCGGGTGTCCTCAGACGGCATCGTCGCCGCCGCGTCCGAGGAGGTCGTCGCGCAGCGTTTCGGCGTGCGCCTCGGTCAGGCCCGGTATCTCGATCGCCTGCTGGCGGGTGGCGGCGGTGTGAACCACCAGGGTGGCAAGGCCCATGTGTCGCTGCAGGGGACCATGCTTCACGTCGGTATGCTGCACGCGCGAACGCGGCACCAGCCTGCGCTTGCGCCACCACACGCCGCTCTCGATCAGCAGTCCGTCCGCGACCTCGGCATAGCGGTAGCGCTGCCAGTAGAGCTGAACATAGCCGGCAGAAAGCGCCGCGCAGGCCAGCGCAGCCAAGGCCAGCATGGCGAGCGCCAGTGGCTGCAGTGCAAGAACGCGCCCCGACCCGAGCAGGAACGTCATGCCCGCCAGGGTGGCCGGCAGCAAGAGCACCAGACTCTGCACCCACCAGATCCAGCGCAGACGCGAATCGACGCGCCGCATCCCCGCATCGGCACCGATGGTTTCGAGTTCGCCCATGCCGGGATTGTTGTCCTTCATGCCTGTCGCGGCCAAGCGCCGATAGTCACGAGCGCGGGGTCGGTGCGTGTGCGAGTCCGGCGCGTTGGGCCAGGACGGCGGCCAGCACGTCCGGCGCATAGTCGAAGGAATCGTAGAACAGGCGGTCCTCGGGCAGACCGGCTGCCGGAAAGGCGCGACGGGCCACATCGATCAGTCCGGGGGGGCCGCTCATGTATACATCGAACGCGGAGAGCTCGGGCCAGTCGGCCAGCACCGCCTCGTGGACCTGGCCGGTACGCACCACGGTCTCGTCCTCCCGCTCCACTACCGCCTCGAAGTGCAGGCGCCCGGCGGCGTGCCAATCCGCTGCGAGTTCGCGCAGATACAGCTCGGACGCATCGCGTGCACCCCAGTACAGATGCATCGGCCGGCGCGTGCCAAGGTGCTGGAAATGCTCGATCAGCGCCTTGATCGGCGCAAACCCGGTTCCGCCGGCGACGAACAGCAGCGGCCGTTCGCTGTCCTCGCGCGCGACAAAGGTGCCCATCGGTGCCTCCACCCGCAGCACGTCGCCCGGCTTGAGCGTGCTGAACACCTGCTCGGTGAAGCCGCCACCGGGCACGTGGCGGATGTGCAGCTCCAGGCGGTCGCCGTCGCTTTCCGGTGCGTTGGCGATGGAAAAGGCGCGGCGCCTGCCGTCGGCCAGCAGCACATCGAGATACTGACCGGCGAGATAACTGAGGCGCTCGGGCAGTGCCAGCCACGCGCGCATCACATCCACGGCGACCTGCTGCAATTCATCCACGCGCACGTCGATGACGCGCGGCGCCATATCGGCGACCGAGGCCACCTCGCGTGCGCTGAGGACAAGATCGGACAGCGGCACCGCCTGACACAGCAGCGCCTGGCCGCGCGCCTTTTCCTCCGTGCTCAGCGCTTCCGGTGGCAGGAACGGGTAATGCCAGTCGCCTTCGATCACGCGCGCCTTGCAGCTCCCGCAGTGGCCGGCCAGGCACGAATAAGGCAACGCCAGGCCCTGGCGGCGCGCCGCAGCCAGCACCGTCTCACCATAGTCGGCGGCGAAGCTGCGGTCGCTCCCGGCGAGGCGGACGCGATGGCTGGGGCTGGGCTTTTCCAAGGGATACCGATCGTCGGGGCGCGACCAGCTTACTCGCGAGCGGCTCAACCAGAAACCGCCGATTCCGCGCGACTCGCTACGCCCCAGTCGGACGCCAGTCGCTATACTTTCCGCGTCCGGACGGCGCGGGGGCCCATCTGGCGCAATCGTCGTCCCGCCTGCGTGCCGCGTCTCCAGGCGACTTCTCCGGGCCGATGCCCGTCCTCCCCCCACGGAAGAGATGTCCGCGCCCCCTGGCGACGGCGAGGCAAACCGACATGACGCAAGCGAAACCTCGCAGCGAGATCACCCAGCTTCTCGAGCGCTGGAAGGGCGGCGACCGCTCGGTCGAGAATGAGCTGGTCGCGCAGGTCTACCCGATGCTCAAGGCATTGGCCGCCGGCCAGGTGCGGCGCAATCGCGGCGTGCTCACCCTCAGCACCACCGAGCTGGCCCACGAGGCCTACGAGCGGCTGAGCCGCCAGCAGCGGGTGGACTGGCAGAACCGCGAGCATTTCCTGGCCATCGCCGCCTCGGTAATGCGGCGGGTGGCAGTCGACTACATGCGCCAGCGCAATGCCGAGAAGCGCGGCGGCGATGTCGAGATCCTGGCCCTCGACGAAGTTTCCACGGATCGCCTGCCCTGCCATGGCGACCACCTCGACTGGCTGGCGGTCGACCAGGCCCTCGGCGAACTGGAACGCGAGGATGCCGAGAGTGCGCGCATCGTCGAACTGCGCGTCTTCGGCGGTTTTGACGTGGAACAGGTCGCCACCCTGTGCGGATTGTCGACAGCGACTGTAGGCCGACGCTGGCGCTTCGCCCGCGCCTGGCTGGCGGAAAGGCTCGACGATGGATAGTCCGTACGCGAGCCTGCGCGGGCTGTTCGAGGAGATCGTGGAGCTGCCGCCGGAGGCGCAGGCGGAGCGCGTCGCGGGCCTGCGCAAGGAGGCACCGGAGCTGGTTGAGCGGCTTCTCCGCCTGCTGGCGCGCGACCGCAGTTCGACCTCCGACAGATGGGGCCTGCACGAGGCCGCGGCACGGCACGCGATTGCCGCCCTTGCACCCTTGGCAGTCGCGCCGGGGCGACGCATTGGCGCATTCCATATCGCCGAACAGCTCGGCGCCGGCGGTATGGGGCGGGTGTATCGAGCGGTCCGCAGCGACGGCCAGGTCGAGCAGCAGGCGGCGCTCAAGCTGGTCCTGGAAGAAGCGCTGAACCCCGAGTTGCTGCGGCGCTTCTCCGCCGAGCGCCGCCTGCTCGCCGCCCTCGACCATCCGGGCATCTGCCGCTTTCTCGATGCCGGGATGCTGGACGAGGGCACCCCCTACGTGCTGATGGAGCTGATCGAAGGCGAACCGTTTCTCGCCTACTGCGACCGCCACCGCCTCGGCGTGGAGGCGCGCCTGCGCCTGCTGCGCGGAGTGCTGGCGGCGGTCGATCATGCGCACAGCAACCTGGTCGTGCACCGCGATCTCAAGTCCGGGAACGTGCTGGTGACCGAGGACGGGCAGCCCAAGCTGCTCGACTTCGGCATTGCCAAGTTGCTGTCCGATGCCGACCTCGGCGTCACCGCCACCGCCGACCGTTTCCTCACCCCGCTGAACGCCGCGCCCGAGCAGATTCTGGGCCGCCCCACCGGGGTGGCCTGCGACATCTACCAGCTCGGCCTGCTCGCCTACGAGCTCTTGTGCGGCGATCCGCCGTTTCACCTGGCCGGTCTGCGCGCTGCCGAGGTCGAGCGCCTGGTCCTTGAGCATCCGCCGGCGTTGATGAGCCAGCGGACGCTCTCGGACGACACGGCGAAGCGGCGCGGGCTGGCCAGCAGTCGTGCCCTGGCACGCCGGCTCGCCGGCGATCTCGATGCCATCGTTCTGCGCTGTTTGCGCAAGGCGCCGGGCGAGCGCTATCGCAGCGTGGCCGAACTGGATGCCGACCTTGCTCGTGCCCTCGACGGCCGTCCGGTGCTGGCTCGCGGCGGGGAGCGGCTCTACCGCTTCGGGCGCTTCGTCGCCCGTCACCGCCTCGCCCTCGGTTTCTCCACGGCGCTGGTCGCGACCGTACTCGGTGCGTCCGTGGCACTAGCCTGGCAGGCGATCGAGGCGAACCGTCAGCGCCATCTCGCCGTTCAAGAACGCGACCGCGCCCAGCACGCGGTGGCGGTATTGCGCGAGGCCTTTGCAGCGGCCGACCCGGCGCGGGTGGCCGGCGCCGATGTGCGTGCGCGGCAGATTCTCAACGCGGCGCGCGAGCGCATCGAGCCGCTTTTCGAGACGCAACCCGCTCTCTATGTCGAGCTGGCGGAGACCCTGGCATCGGTGGAACTCGATCTCGCCTCCAGCACCGAGGCGGCCGATCTGGCCGCACGCGGCATCGAGGCCGCTGAGCAGGGGAGGATCGCAGGTCCGACACTGCGCAAGTTGCGACTCGTCCGCGCGCGCGCGCTCGTCGGCGCCGGCGACTTCGACGAGGCGGAAGAGTTGCTGGCGAGGATCGAGGCCGACGACGGCGACTTTCGGTCCGACCGCGCCCTGGTTCAGGGACAGCTGGCGGCGATCACGTTGCGCACCGACGAGGCAGTTGCGCTGCTCGAAGCGGCCCTGGAGGAGCTGGCAGGTCAGGATGCAAGTCACGAACTGGCCACGCGGGTCCGCTGGGAACTGGCCTCGGCGTTTCGTACAGCCGCGATGTATCCGCGCGGCCGGGAGGTTTTGGAGGAAACGCTGGCCTGGCAGCTGCGTGCACTTCCGGAGGCCCATCCGCGGGTTCTGATGACCCGTCTCCATCTCTTCAACGTCCGCTCCGAAGGCGGCGCCGGTGAAGAGGCGATCGCCGACATCCAGCCAACCCTCGACCTGATACTGAGCCACTACGGCGAGCACAGCTCGATGGCGGCGATAGTGCATTCCATGCTTGGACTCGCGTACAGCCGCATCGGCCGGCGCGACGAATCGATCTGGCACTACCGCCGGGCGCTGGCGGGCCGGCGCGTGGCGCTGGGTGACGATCATGCCAGCACCCTTCGCACCATGCTCAACCTCGCCATTGCGCTGGCGCGCCACGGGCGCGACCTTGATGAGGCGGAAGCCCTGTTCCGGGAAACACTGGCGCTGGGTGAACGCCGGTTCGGTCCGACTCGCGCAATGGTTGTGTATGCTCGCACGTGGTTCGCACGGTTCCTTGGGCAGCAGGGGCGCTGGGGGGAAGCGCTGCGTCTCGCGGTTGCTCCGGAGGCGGGTCTTGGCGTTGCGACCGTCAGCCGGACCAATCGCCGCGAACAGGCGGCCGTACTGAGCGAGGTGATCGAGGGCGCCGGATGCATCCAGGCAGAACCAACCGAACCGGTTTCGTGCGGGCGTGCTCGTGAGCTCCTGGAAGGGCTGGAACGGATCGCTGCGCTGGAACCGGGAGTATGAGCAGACGCCGGCTTGATCGATCTGGCCGCGCCAATGCGAGTAGGTACGAGGGGTGCCGAGAATTCCACGATCACCTGCTTGTGCGGTCTCCTCCCTCAGTTTCTCCAAACTAAATAGGAGCGTCGATGAAGCCCTTACTTGTGGCGGCAACGAGCGTTTGCGCGCTGGCACTGATGTCCCCTGCCCTTGCCGACTGCCCTGAACCACCGCCGTTACCGCACTCCTGTCCCGCCGACAGGTACTTCAAGATTGCGAAGGATGATCCCTGCGGCGGCAAGTGCGAAAGAAGCAATGTCCCGCCAGGTCCGGCCGAAACCATGTGCCATAGGGCGGGCAATGACTACTTCTGCGAAGCCTGGCCGCAGGGGCCGGAGTTGACCTACACCTGGACCAGCGGGGGCTCCGTCACGCTGCTGGTCAATGGCTCCACCGCCTCGACCCTGCAGGGAATCTTCTGCAACGGTCTCGGCACCGGCGGCTGGGTCCAGCTCACTGTCACCTCGCCGTTCGGGCTGACCTCGATGCAGGATCTGGCCATCGAGTGCATCCCTACAGGTTCGGGGTACTGAGGCGGCGCGGAGCGCGCGATCAGGCCGGCTGACGCGCCCGTCGACGCATATGGTCGCAACGGCGCAACGATGCTGCGCCGTTGCGCCAGGCGTCACTTCCCAAGCTCGAGCATTTCGCGCATCGTTTCAGCGTGAAAGCCGACCAGATAGCGATCCCGGACGATCAATGCCGGGACCGCTTTGATTCCGAGCGCCTCGGCCAACGCATAGCCGGACTCGTCGATAGCCCTCTCTTCGAAAGTAACCTTGTGCTCGATCAGCCACAGGCGAGCTTGGCGGCATGCAGGACAGGTGCTCAGAGACAACAGGATCGGGTGCTCCGCTGCCAGGAGCGCGGTAGCATCTGGAGCCAGATGCCGAATCTGTGGCGGTTGAGAGCGTGGAGCGAACTGTCCCTGCGTAAGCCAGCCGGCGGCAAGACTGACTGCAATCACGACGAAGACAGCGAGGAAACGATTCAGATGCTTCATGGGATGTCGGGCGGTTGGGGCGCGGCTGCCGGGTCAGGGCCTTCCGTGGCCCCTGTTCTGCGCGTCCGCTGCTGGATGCTGCGAGTCCCCTGCTCAGGGAATCGTGCATCCTCCCTGAGACACGCATTGTTCGTACATGAAATCGCAGTACTGAACCGGATTCCCGTACGAGAGGCATTTCTGATACTCCCTGTCGCAGGGGCAGAAACTGAATCCGCTGGTGGCGTGGGCGTTTGCCATCATGCCGGCGCCAAACGCGGTGGCGGCAATGGCACCGAAGAGTATGGACCTGAATGTCATTTCGACTCCTTAGCTTCGTCTGATCAATGGTTTCACTTTGAGTAATGCGCCGGACCACAGGGTGCCGGTGCACGCCATGGGCACCGCGCCACGGCAGCCTGCGCCGTTTGCGCCTTGCCCCAAGGATCTACTCGCACTCAGCCCTCCCCATCGATCAGGCTGTCGGCCACCAAGCGCGGATTCACCACCCGGTCATCGATGACGGCCACCTGTCCTGTCCAGGCCCTTGAGTTCGGTTTCCGGCTGCGCCATGGTGAATCCGATCCGAATGGAAATTCCCCATGCCCCTCTGGAAAGCCCCCACCGATCTCGAACTGATCCGCCGCTGGCAACAGGACACCCTGGATACGACGCTCGGCATCGAGATCACCGAAGTCGGTGCCGATTACGTGCGTGGCAGCATGCCGGTGGATGCGCGCACCCGGCAGCCGTTCGGTCTGCTGCATGGCGGCGCCTCGGTGGCGCTGGCGGAAACCCTGGGTTCCACCGCCGCCAATCTGTGTCTGCAGCCCGGCACGGCGGTCGCGGTGGGCCTGGAAATCAACGCCAATCATCTGCGCGCGGTGACCGAAGGGACGGTCACCGGCACGGCGCGCCCGATCCATATCGGCCGCAGCACGCAGGTGTGGGATATCCGCATCGAGGACGAGGCCGGTCGCCTGACCTGCATCGCACGGCTGACCATGGCGGTGACGCCGCGCAGGACGTGATGGACGCGCGCCCCTATGCCGGGCTCGATCCCGATACCGTGCTGGGCGCGCTGGAAGCGTCCGGTTTCGCAGTGGACGGGCGCCTGCAGGCGCTCAACAGCTTCGAGAACCGTGTGTACCTGGTCGGCCTCGACAGCGGCGATGCCTGCGTCGCCAAGTTCTATCGGCCGGGGCGGCTCGACGATGAGGCGATTCTGGAAGAGCACGCGCTCGCTGCGGAACTGGTCGAGGCCGAGTTGCCGGTGGCAGCGCCGATCGCCGTGGCTGGGCGGACCCTGCTTGTCCACGCCGGCTTCCGCCTGGCCGTCTATCCGCGCCTCACCGGTCGCGCGCCGGAGCTTGACGGCGGGGAACACCTGGAATGGCTGGGTCGCCTGCTGGCGCGCATGCACGCGATCGGTGCGCTGCGACCGTTTCGCCATCGCGCCACCTTCGACGCCGAAGCGATGGTGCGTACGGCGTTGCGGCACGCGCTCGACTCCGGTTTGCTGCCGTCAGCCCTGCAGGCGCGCTATCAGGGCGCGGCCGAGTCGCTGGCCGACGAAGTGGCCCGCCGCGTCGAAGCGGTCGGCGCGACCCGCTTGTTGCGCCTGCACGGCGACTGTCATCCCGGCAACCTGCTGTGGAACGACAGCGGGCCGCAGTTCGTCGACCTGGATGACGCGGTCAACGGTCCCGCGGTACAGGACCTGTGGTTGCTGCTGCCGACCGACGCCGCGCGGCCAAGCGCCGAGCGCGACGCGCTGCTGGAAGGCTACAGCCAGTTCCGCGACATCGACCCCGCCGAGTTCGCCCTGGTGCCCGCGCTGCGCGCTGCACGCCTGGCCCATTTCGCCGGATGGATCGCGGCGCGCTGGCAGGACCCGGCCTTCCCACCGGCCTTTCCCTATGCCGCCGAGGCGAGGTGGTGGGAGGAGCACGTGCAGGATCTGCTGGAAGCCGCCGCAGCGCTCGCCGACCCCCTGTAGGAGCGCACCGCGTGCGCGACCATCGCGTCGCATCGATGTCGCACCCAGGTCGCCCACAAGGTGGTCTCCTACGAAAGACATGCCCTGGAGCGCACCCTGTGCGCGACCGTCCCGTCGCATCGATGTCGCACCCAGGTCGCCCGCAAGGTGGTCTCCTACGAAAGACATGCCCTGTAGGAGCGCCCCCTGTGCGCGACCGTCCCTTCGCTTCGCTGCCGCGCACCTGTCGCCCACGAGATGGGCTCCTGCCGAAACCGCCTGCAAGCTCCCCGACTGGCCGACCCGCCGTGTCCTGCCCCTGCGCTTGCCGTCGCCCCGCCAAACCGCTACTTTGGTCGGTCTCCCTTGCTCGAAACACGGTACGCGCATGCTCTACAAGCACGTCGCCATCGCCAGCGTGTCCCATATCGACGCGCCGGTACGCCTCAGGTCGTCCGAGATCATGAGCCGCCTGCAGCCCACACTGGATCGTCTCGGCATCCGTGGCAACCTGCTGGAGGACGTCGCCGGCATCCACGAACGGCGCATCTGGGACGGGCCGACGCAGCCGTCGGATGCCGCCACCCAGGCCGCGCAGAAGGCGCTGGCCGCTTCCGGCGTGCCCCACGAGAACATCGGCATCCTGATCAACACCTCGGTGTGTCGCGACTTCCTGGAACCAAGCACCGCCAGCATCATCCACGGCAACCTGGGGCTGGCCGACACCTGCCAGAACTTCGATGTCGGTAATGCCTGCCTGGCCTTTCTTAACGGCATGGACATCGCCGCACGCATGATCGAACGCGGCGACATCGAGTACGCCCTGGTGGTGGACGGCGAGACCTCCAACGAGATCACCGAGGGCACCATCCAGCGCCTCAGCCGCGTCGACGCCACTCCGGAGGACTTCCGCGACGAGTTCGCCTCGCTGACACTCGGTTCCGGCGCTGCCGCCATGGTGCTCGGTCGCAGCGAGCTGTTGCCCGATGGCCACCAGTTCAGGGGCAGCGTCACCCGCGCCGCCACCCAGTTCTCGCACCTCTGTCGCGGCAACATCGACCGCATGGTCACCGACACCCGAACCCTGCTGGTGGAGGGCCTCAAGCTCGCGGCCAAGACCTTTCAGGCTGCCCGCGCCGCGCTCGGCTGGGCCGCGGACGAACTGGACGAGTTCGTGGTGCACCAGATCAGCAAGGTGCACACCGCCGCCTTCACCGAGCTGCTCGGCATCGATCCGGCCAAGGTGCTGACCGTCTTCCCCGAGCACGGCAACATCGGCCCGGCCTCGGTGCCGGTGGCCCTGTCCAAGCTGAACGACCTCGGCCGTCTGACCAAGGGCAAGCGCGTCGCCCTGCTCGGCATCGGTTCCGGACTGAACTGCTCGATGGCCGAGGTGGTGTGGTAGCGGAGTCTGCAAGGCTCGCCAGCGTTACTTGCGCACCGTCGCGGACGGCCAAGACTCTTTTCATGGCCGAAACGTTACTCGGCGCGCTTCACCCGAAAGCGCCGGAACGGATTGAAGCGAGCGGTGCGCAAGCGCCGCCGCAGCACCGTCGGCAGTAGAGTCGCCGCGCCATGACAATGCCCACGCTTTCCCCGGAGCAGGCCCGCATCCTCGCCAGGGGGCCGTTTCCCGACTTCCCCTTCGAGCCGCGCGCGTTGCTGCATCCGGGCGGCCTTGTGCAGAGTTACCTTGACGAGGGCCCGCGCGAGGGCGAGCTGGTGCTGATGCTGCATGGCAATCCGTCGTGGAGCTACTACTGGCGGCATCTGGTGCTGGGGCTGCGCGACCGCTGGCGCTGCATCGTGCCGGACCACATCGGCATGGGTCTGTCGGACAAGCCGGGGGATGACCGTTACGACTACACCCTGGCCTCGCGGGTCGACGATCTTGGGCGCCTCATCGATGCCGTCGCCCCGACGGGCGACATCACGCTGGCCGTGCACGACTGGGGCGGCATGATCGGTTTCGGCTGGGCGCTGGCCCACGCCGAGCGGGTGCAGCGGCTGGTGATCCTGAACACGGCAGCCTTTCCGTTGCCGGCCACGAAGAAGATGCCCTGGCAGCTCAGCCTGGGCCGCGACATGAAGCTCGGTGCGCTGCTGATCCGCGGCCTCAACGCCTTCGCCGCCGGCGCCGCACGCTTCGGCGTCGCGCGGCGCATGCCGCGCGCGGTGCGCCGCGCCTACAACGCGCCCTACGATTCCTGGGCGAACCGCATCGCGACCCTGCGCTTCGTGCAGGACATTCCGCTGTCGCCGGCCGACCGCGCCTGGCCTTGGGTGGAAGAGGCCGGCAGGCGCCTGCCCGAATTCGCCGACCGCCCCGCTTTCATCGGCTGGGGACTCAAGGACTTCGTCTTCGACCGCCACTTCCTCGACGGCTTCACCACCGCGCTGCCACGGTCTCAGACGATGGCATTCAAGGATGCCGGGCACTACGTGCTGGAGGACCGCCACGAGGTGCTGGTGCCGGCCATTCGGGCGTTTCTGGAGCGTACAGGGCACAGGGCATAGGGCACAGGGCACAGGGCACAGGAAACGCTCGGGCTTGCTGCAGGGATAGCGCAAACCAGACACGTGCCGATTCGATTGCGTTCCTTTGGGGCAGCGCACAACCAAGAGTGCTCACCAAGCAGTCGCACGCGACGGGGCTTCTCCTGTGCCCTGTGCCCTGTGCCCTGTCCCTTGTGCCCCGTGCCCTGTGCCCTGTGCCATAGAATCCCCCCATGCCCATCCCCACCAACATCGCCGCCGTGCTGCCACGCCTGGCCGACGAGGCGCCGGAGCGCATCGCCATGCGCTGCCCCGGTGCACACGGGCCGGACGGCATGGCGCGCTACGACGTGGTGCTGAGCTACGGCGATCTCGACCGCCGCTCCGATGCGATCGCCGCAGGGCTGGCCAGGTACGGCATCGTCCGCGGCACACGCACGGTGGTGATGGTGCGGCCGAGCCCGGAGTTCTTTCTGCTGATGTTCGCCCTGTTCAAGGCGGGCGCCGTACCGGTGCTGGTCGATCCCGGCATCGATCGGCGCGCGCTGAAATCCTGTCTGGACCAGGCACGGCCGCGCGCCTTCATAGGCATTCCCCTGGCGCAGGCAGCGCGCATCGTGCTCGGCTGGGCGCGTGGCCATGTGCGCCATGTGGTGACCGCCGGCCGGCGCTGGTTCTGGGGCGGGCCGACGCTGGCGCAGGTCGAGGCCGCGGGCAGGTCGGCCGGACCCCAGCTTGCCGAAACCGATGGCGACGAGGTCGCCGCCATCCTGTTCACCTCGGGTTCGACCGGGGTGCCCAAGGGCGTGGTCTACCGGCACCGCCATTTCATCGCCCAGATCGAGATGCTGCGCGATGCCTTCGGATTCGAGCCGGGTGGCGTCGACCTGCCCACCTTCCCACCCTTTGCACTGTTCGATCCGGCATTGGGCCTGACCTCGATCATTCCCGACATGGATCCGACCCGCCCGGCCGACGCCGATCCGCGCCGGCTGATGGATGCCATCGAGCGCTTCGGCGTCACCCAGTTGTTCGGCTCGCCGGCGCTGATGGCGGTGCTGGCTCGCCATGGCGCCCGTCTGCCCGGCGTGCGTCGGGTCACCTCGGCCGGCGCTCCGGTGCCGGCGGTGGTGGTGGCGGCGATGCGCGCGCTGCTGGACGAGGACGCCCAGTTCTGGACCCCTTACGGCGCCACCGAATGCCTGCCGGTGGCGGTCATCGAAGGCCGTGAACTTCAATCGACGCGCGAAGCCACCGAGAGCGGCGCCGGTACCTGCGTCGGTCGGCCGGTGCCGCCCAACCAAGTGCGCATCATCGGCATCGACGACGGGCCGATCGCCGAGTGGCGCGATGACCTGGTGCTGGCGCCGGGCAAGGTCGGCGAGATCACCGTGGCCGGTCCCAGTGCCACCGACGAGTACTTCGGTCACCCGCAGGCCACCGCGCTGGCCAAGATCCGCGAACACCTGTCCGATGGCGGCGAGCGCGTGGTGCACCGCATGGGCGATCTGGGCTGGTTCGACGCACAGGGGCGCCTGTGGTTCTGTGGGCGCAAGTCGCATCGCGTTGAAACGCGCGAAGGACCGCTCTACACCGAACAGGTCGAACCGGTGTTCAATACCCATCCGCAGGTGCGCCGGACGGCACTGGTCGGCGTCGGTCCGCGTGGACTCCAGCAAGCCGTACTGTGCGTGGAACTGCCGCCGCGAAGGCAACCCGACCCCGGCCTGATCGACGAACTGCTGGCCGTCGGCGCCGCCTTTCCGCACACCGCGCGGGTGCGCCGCATCCTGTTCCACCCACGCTTTCCGGTCGATATCCGCCACAATGCCAAAGTCGGCCGCGAGAAGCTGGCGGCATGGGCGGCGGCGCAGTCGGGTTAGACTTCGCCGTTCAACGGGAGGAGTGCGCAATGAAGGTCCTGGTCACCGGCGGCGGCGGTTTCTTGGGTCAAGCCATCTGTCGACGTCTGATCGAGCGCGGCGACGCGGTCACCAGTATCGCGCGCA
>DAOMOD010000123.1:0-12665 GCA_035444205.1 Lysobacteraceae bacterium | reverse complement strand
GCATGAGCGGCGCGCTCGATCCCGCGATCCAGCAGGAGATCGTCGAGCGCGATCTGTATGCGGTGGCGGTGCTCTCGGGCAACCGCAATTTCGATGGCCGCATCCACCCCTTCGCCAGGCAGGCCTTCCTCGCCTCGCCACCGCTGGTGGTGGCCTATGCCATCGCCGGCACCATCCGTTTCGACATCGAGAAGGATGCGCTCGGCCACGATGCCGAAGGCCGTCCGATCACGCTCAAGGAGCTGTGGCCGACGGACGAGGAGATCGACGCGGTGGTGAAGGCGGCGGTGAAACCCGAGCAGTTCCGCAAGGTGTACGAGCCGATGTTCAAGGTGGTCGTGGAGCATGGCGAGAAGGTCCGCCCGCCGTACTGGGAGGGCGCGCTGGCCGGCGAACGCTCGATGAAGGGCATGCGCCCGCTGGCGATCCTCGGCGACAACATCACCACCGATCACCTGTCGCCGTCCAACGCCATCCTGCTGGACAGCGCCGCCGGCGCGTACCTGGCGAAGATGGGCCTGCCCGAGGAGGACTTCAACTCCTACGCCACCCATCGCGGCGATCACCTGACCGCGCAGCGCGCCACCTTTGCCAATCCCAAACTGTTCAACGAGATGGTGGTCGAGGACGGCAAGGTGAAGCAGGGTTCGCTGGCCCGCGTCGAGCCCGAGGGTCAGGTGATGCGCATGTGGGAGGCGATCGAAACCTACATGCAGCGCCGCCAGCCACTGATCATCATCGCCGGCGCCGACTACGGGCAGGGCAGCTCGCGCGACTGGGCCGCCAAGGGCGTGCGCCTGGCCGGCGTCGAGGCCATCGTCGCCGAGGGTTTCGAGCGCATCCACCGCACCAACCTGATCGGCATGGGTGTGCTGCCGCTTCAGTTCAAGCCCGGCACCACGCGCAAGACGCTCGACCTCGATGGCACCGAAATCTACGACGTGATCGGCGAGCGCGAACCCGGCGCCGAGCTCACCCTGCTCATTCATCGCCGCAGCGGCGAGACCGTCGAAGTCCCCGTCACCTGCCGCCTCGATTCCGACGAGGAAGTCTCCATCTACGAGGCTGGTGGCGTGCTGCAGCGCTTCGCCCAGGATTTCCTGGAATCGTCGAAGGCGGCCTGAGCCATGCCCCACCCACCGCAGCGCCGCATCCCCGCCACCTACATGCGCGGCGGCACCTCCAAGGGCGTGTTCTTCCGCCTCGATGACCTGCCGGAGGCGGCACGCGTGCCGGGCGCGGCGCGCAATGCGCTGCTGTTGCGCGTCATCGGTTCGCCCGATCCCTACGGCAAGCACACCGACGGCATGGGTGGGGCCACGTCGAGCACCAGCAAGTGCGTGATCGTGTCGAAGGCCTCGGTGCCCGACCACGATGTCGATTATCTGTACGGCCAGGTGTCGATCGACACGCCCTTTGTCGACTGGAGCGGCAACTGCGGCAATCTCAGCGCGGCGGTCGGGCCGTTCGCCATCAGTGCGGGGCTGATCGATCCGGCGCGGGTCCCGGCCCACGGCATCTGCACGGTGCGCATCTGGCAGGCCAATATCGGCAAGACCATCCTTGCCCACGTGCCGGTCAGCGACGGCGCGGTACAGGAGACCGGCGATTTCGAGCTCGATGGCGTGGCCTTCCCGGCCGCCGAGATCGTGCTCGAGTTTATCGATCCGGCCGACGAGGGCGAGGACGGCGGCGCCATGTTTCCGACTGGCCATGTCGTCGACACGCTCGACGTGCCAGGCGTCGGCACGATCGAGGCCACGCTGATCAATGCCGGCATCCCGACCGTGTTCGTCGAGGCCGCCGCCATCGGCTACGAGGGCACCGAGCTGCAGGGCGCGATCAACGAGGACGCCGCCGCGCTGGCGCGGCTGGAGGCGATCCGCGTGGCCGGCGCACTGCGCATGGGCCTGATCGCAACGGCCGCCGAAGCCGCCACCCGCCAGCACACGCCAAAGGTGGCGTTCGTGGGGCCGCCGAAGGACTACATCGCCAGCAGCGGCAAGCGCGTCGCCGCCGGCGACATCGACCTCAACGTGCGCGCGCTGTCGATGGGCAAGCTGCACCACGCCATGATGGGCACCGCCTCGGTGGCGATCGCCACCGCGGTTGCCGTCCCCGGGACCCTGGTCAATCGGGCTGCCGGTGGCGGCGATCGCGATGCGGTGCGCTTCGGCCATCCTTCCGGCACGCTGCGGGTGGGCGCCTCGGTGCGCGAGGTGGACGGCCGCTGGACCGTCACCCGCGCCGTGATGAGCCGCAGTGCGCGTGTGCTGATGGAAGGCTGGGTGCGCGTCCCGGGCTGAGCGGCGTCGGCGTGCTGCGTACTATTCGTAGCGCAGCGCGTCGATCGGATCGAGCTGCGCCGCCTTGGCTGCCGGCAGGATGCCGAAGACGATGCCGACCGCGGCCGAGAACCCGACCGACAGGGTGATGGCCCACAGTGGCACGTGGGCGGGTGGAAAGCCGGGCAGGGCCATGGCCACCAGTGCGCCGGTGCCGTAGCCGAGGGCAATGCCGAGCAGGCCGCCCAGCACGCACAACAGCACCGCTTCGATCAGGAATTGCAGCAGGATATCGGCGCGGGTGGCGCCGAGCGCCTTCAGGATGCCGATCTCGCGGGTGCGCTCGGTGACCGACACCAGCATGATGTTCATGATGCCGATGCCGCCCACCAGCAGGGAAATGCCGACGATGCCACCGGCCACCGCGGTGACGGTGTTGATCACGCTGTTGAAGGATTCGGTGAGCTGCTCGGAGGTCTGTACGCGGAAGTCGTCGGCCTGTCCGGATTTCAGGCCGTGCGCCTGGCGCAGCACGCGGCGGATGCGCGCGGTCACTTCGTCCATGCGCTCGATGTCGTCGACCTTGAGCTGGATCTGCAGGTCGTAGCGGCGGGTGCTGCCGATCAGGCGCTGCATGGTGCTGTACGGGAGAAGCACGAAATCGTCCTGGGAGAAGCCGAAGAACTCGCCGCGCGATTCCATGACGCCGATGATGCGGCACCAGTCGTCGCCGACACGGATGAACTCGCCCATGCCGCTGCCGGGCAGTTCGAGATTGCGCGCCGCCTCGACGCCGATCAGGCACACCATGCGCCGGCGCTCCTCGTCGCTTGGCGCAAAGAAGCGGCCTTCCTGCGGAAACGCCTGCACCACGTCCATGTAGGACGGTCCGACACCGAATACCTGGGCGAAATGGTTGTTGGCGCGGTAGCCGATCTGGCCGCTGCGGCCGCCGGGATCGAACAGGATCGGGGTGACGTGGGAGATACCTTCCACCTGGCGCTGGATGGCCGCCATGTCGGACTCGGTGAGCCGGGCGAAGCGACCGCGCATCTGCTGCGCCAGCGGGGTGTAGGAGCGCACCGTGATGGAATCGGCGCCGAGTCCCTGGAACTGCGCGTTCACCGTGTAGGACAGCCCCTGCACGATCGACACCACGGCGATCACCGCGGCCACGCCGATGATGATGCCGAGCGCGGTGAGGAACGAGCGCAGGCTGTGCGCGCGAATGGCGGCGAACGCCGAGCGCAGGCTCTCCAGCAGCACGAACATCATCGCCGCGGCTCCTGCCTGCGGTCGTATTCCACGCGGCCGTCCTTCAGGCGCACCACGCGATGACAGTGTGCGGCGATATCGGGCTCGTGGGTGACGATGATGATGGTCTGGCCCTCGCCGTGGAGCTGGTCGAACAGCGCCATGATCTCGATGGTGGTGGCCGAGTCGAGATTGCCGGTGGGTTCGTCGGCGAGCAGGATCGCAGGACGGCCGACAAGCGCGCGCGCTACCGCCACACGCTGGCGCTGGCCGCCGGAAAGCTGGTTGGGCAGGTGGTCCATACGGTCGCCCAGCCCGACTCTCCTGAGCGCCTCGGTAGCCAGCCGGCGGCGCTCGCCGATGGAAAGACGACGGTACACCAGCGGCTGCATCACATTGCGCAGGGCATCGGCGCGCGGCAGCAGGTTGAAGCTCTGGAAGATAAAGCCGATGTCGCGATTGCGAACCGCCGCCAGCTCGTTCTCGCTCATGCTCGCCACCTCGCGCCCGTTCAGCATGTAGGTGCCGGCGCTCGGCTTGTCGAGGCAGCCGATCAGGTTCATCAGCGTCGACTTGCCGGAACCGGATGCGCCGATCACCGCGATGTACTCGTTGCGGTGAATGTCGAGATCGAGGCCGTCGAGCGCGTGCACCACCTGGTCACCCATCCGGTAGTCCCGACGGATGCCGCGCAGGGCGATCACCGGGGCCGGTTCGACGCGCACCGCCGCTTGCGTCATCGCGGCATGCCCCGCGTCGACGCAGGAGCGGCCCTTCGACAGGGCTCAGGACAGGCTTCAGCGGCGATCGAACGCGGCGGCCGCAGCGCTGGATCGCGGCTCTCGCCGCTCCTGCAGGGCGCAACTGGACAACGCTTCATCACGGCGCCTTGCCGTTGCCGGCGACCTTGTCTTCGACCTTCACGCGATCGCCGTCGCGCAGGTTGCGCAGCATTCGGAACGGGCCGGACACGACGCGGTCGCCAGCGGCCAGACCGGAGACGATCTCCATGTGGCTGTCGGAGGAAAGACCGGTTTCGACATTGCGTCGCCGCGCCAGGCCGTTGTCGACCAGGAACACGTGCGCCTGCTCTTCGCCTTCGTCCACCTGTTCGTCGTAGAGCACGGCCTGAATCGGTACCGCCAGTGCATCCTCGCTGGTCTCGGTGTAAATCTCGGCGCGGCAGCTCATGCCGGGCCGCACCGCCACGCGGTCCGGCTCGGTCAGGCGCACGCGTACCTCGAAGGACAGATTCTGCTGGCCTTCCGCGCGCTGCGCCGAGGTCGCGATGGATTCCACCAGTCCGGGCAACGCGGTGTCCGGGAAGGCGGCGGCAAATATGGCGGCGCTCTGGCCGAGCGCCACCTGCGCGATGTCGGCCTCGTCGACGCGCAGCTCGGTCAGCATCGACGAAGTATCGGCGATGACCGCCAGCGTGGATCCGGGAATGTTGGTGGTGCCGGCGATCACGGCCTCTCCCGGTTTCACGTCGAGCTGGATGACGATGCCATCGATGGGCGAGCGGATCTCGGTCTTGCCGAGGTTGTCCTCGGCCTGCGCCAACGCCGCGCGCGCCTGTGCCAGCGCCTCCTCGCGCGAGCGCAGGTCCACACGCGCCAACGCCAGCTCGTTCTCCGCGGCCTCCTGCGTGTTGGTGTCGGTAAGGCCGCGGCGGAACAGTTCGCGGGTGCGGTCGACCTGGCGTTCAAGGTTGGCCAGCAACAGGCGTTGTCGCTCGATGGCGATTTCCTGCAGACGCGTGTTGGCGCGCTGCTGGTCGACCAGGGTGCGGAACTGCTCCGGGTCGAGCGCCACGATCAGGTCGCCGGCGGCAACGCGATCGCCCTCGGCCACCGGCACCCGCGCCGCCTTGCCGATGACTTCCGAGCGCAACTGCACCTCCTCGCGGTACGCCAGGCGCCCGGAAGACAGCACCGAACTGCGGATCTGCTGCGCCTGCACCGTAGCCGCCTCCACCGCCTTGGCGCTGTCGCCGCGGGTAAGCTTGGCCAGCAGCGGCAGCACGACCAGTACTGCGCCGATGGCGACGAATACGAGCAGCTTGCGGTTCATGTCAGGAGATCAGCAGGGCCCAGATGCCGAAGATCAGCACCCAGGGCGCGCTTACGATGATCGCCGACTTGACCGCGGCGGAGCCCGTCCAGCGCATGAAGCCGATGGTCATCAGCACCAGCATCCACACGTTGACCAGCGAGATCGAGTTGCCCCAGTTGAACCACGAGCTTCCGGGCTCGGCGTGGAGGAAAAGCTGGTTGAAGGACAGCGGCATCAGTTCGTGCTGCGCCACCTGGTTGCTGTCGGCCAGCAGCATCACCACGAACATGGCGATGGCCTGGAACACTCCGACGAAGGCGGTCCATGCCGAGAAGGCGAACCACTGGCCGTAACGCAGCGATGGATCGCCGGCGACCTTGTTCACGAGATGCAGGTAGACCGCCTGCACCGCGTAGATGAGCAGCGTCATCAGCGGAATGGAGATGGCGATCAGGGTGATGTTGACGCCCGGCGACATGAAGTTGCGCATCTGCTCCGCTGCCGCCGGATCGGTGCCCGGTGGCATCTGCCGCACCATCTCGTCCAGCAGCCAGTCGAAGTCCACCCACAGGAAATAGGCGACGAAAGCGGCCACCGTGACCACCACCGAGATCACCAGCGGCACCCACAGCCAGGCAACCCGGCTGCGCACTTCCTCGAGCGCCTTGGCGGGTGCTGCAATGATGTCGACCAGCGCGTTCAGGACGCTGTAGTTGTTCGTGTTCATGAGTATTGCTCCCCAACGATAGCGAGACGAATGGTGCGTTGATGCACGTTTGCATGCCAGTGACAGATGTCACGGCGTCGAGATCACAGGGCCTCGCTCAGCCCAGCCATTGCCCGCAGGCGGAGGATGGAGAGAAAGCGTGCACCGCAAACGGAGGAAGGAGCGAAAGTCGGCGCTGACAAGAAAACCCCAGGCCGCCCCTTCCCTACTTCGCCTTCGCACGAACGTACACATGCTTCGCGCTGCTGCCCGGCGCGCCGCGCTCCTCCACGGTGAAGTGCTTCGGATGGGCCTTCACCAGGCTACTGAGCTTGCGGTGCCCGTACAGGCGCGGGTCGAAGTCGGGGCGCAGCTTGGTGAGGTAACTGCCCACTTCGCCAAGCTGGGCCCAACCCTCGTCGTCGGACGCCTCCTCGATGGCCTGGTGGATCAGCTCGATCGGTGCTTCCGGTTTCCTGGCGGGCGTGTCGGTGCGCTTGCCGCTCTTTGCGGGCCTGGTGTCGGTGGTCTTGCGCGTCGCCTCAGCCTCCCTGTCGGTGGGCTCCGAGCGCAACACTTCGGTGTAGATGAACTTGTCGCAGGCCTGCACGAAGGGATCCGGCGTCTTGCGCTCGCCGAAGCCGTACACGGTAAGACCCTCCTCGCGCAGGCGCTGCGCCAGTCGCGTGAAGTCGCTGTCGCTCGACACCAGGCAGAAACCGTCGAAGCGCCCGGTGTACATCAGGTCCATGGCGTCGATGATGAGTGCGCTATCGGTGGCATTCTTGCCGCGCGTGTAGGCGAACTGCTGCACCGGCTGGATGGAGTGCTCCAGCAGCACCGACTTCCAGCCGGCCAGCCGGTTGGAGGTGAAGTCGCCATAGATGCGGCGCACGCTGGCGGTGCCGAACTTGGCGGTCTCGGCAAGCAGGCCGCCAATGACGCCGGCCTGGGCATTGTCGGCATCGATCAGTACGGCGAGACGGTTCTGATCGTCGTCGGGGGGTGAAGGGTTGCGTGCTTTCATGGTGAAGCGTCCGTGTCCGGGATGGAAAGTCTAAACCTCGTCGGCGGCGACCACCTCGGTTTCGGCTCTCGCGTCGGCGATCCAGGTCTGCAGAGCGGGCAGCGCCAGCAGGGTGTCGACGTAGTCGCGGGCGACGGGCTCAAGCGCCACGTCGTAGCCCGCGAAGCGCAGTGCCACCGGTGCGTACATGGCATCGACGATGCCGAACCCGCCGCACAGGAAGGGGCCGCCGTGGGCCTCGCGCAATTGTCGCCACAGCGACTGTACGCGGGAGATGTCCGAAGCCGCCGCCTGTGCAACGGGGTAGCCGGGCAGGTGACGGCGGCAGTTCATCGGCAGGTGTTGGCGCAGGGCCGCGAAGCCGGAATGCATCTCGGCGGATGCCGAGCGCGCCTCGGCACGGGCACGGCGTGTGCCCGGCCAGCCACGGCCGTCGAGAAAGGTTTCGCTGGTGTACTCGCAGATCGCCAGCGAGTCCCACACCACCAGGCCGTCGTGATGCAGGACCGGGACCCTGCCGGTCGGCGACAGTGCCCCGATACGCTCGGCGAACTCGGGGGTATCAAGCGGCAGTCTGAGTTCGCGGAAATCGACCCCTGAGTGGCGCAGGAACAGCCACGCGCGCAGCGACCAGCTCGAATAGTTCTTGTTGCCCATGACCAGCAGCGGGTGTTCGGACATGATCGGCTCCACGGGCGGGGCGCTCAGCATGCCACGGAAGGTCGTGACCGCGCGTCCGCTCCTGGCCATCGCGGTACTGTTCAACGCCCCCGCCGATCGCCTAACCTAACGCATCATGCCCGTTCCCTCGCCGACCGCCCCAGTGCAGCACGATCCGAGTGCTTCCGCGCGGAGTTTTCGATTCGAGGGCGTGGTGCTGGACGAGTGCGCGGCGCGGCTGCTGGTGGACGGCCGCGAACGGCCATGTTCGACACGCGCGTTCCGGCTGCTGTCCCTGTTGTGCGAGTCGCCAGGCCGGGTACTGTCGCGCCAGGCCCTGCTCGATCGGCTGTGGCCGGGCGGACAGGTGGTGGGCGACGAGGCATTGACCCAGGCCGTGTTCCGCGCGCGCGCGTGCCTTGGACCCTACGCGGAGCGCGTGGTGACGGTGCGCGGTGTCGGCATTCGGCTGGATGCCGAGGTGATGGAGGCCGATGGGGCCGGGCCGCGACCGGTGCCGGAGCATGGGCCGTCGCCAGGACCGACCCCGGCGCTGGTGCCTGCCCCCGCGCCGCCGGTATTGACGCAGGCCGCGCGACGGCCGCGACCTGCGGCCGGCCGCCGGTTTGTGGCCGGTGCGTTGCTGGTGCTGCTGGTCACGGTCCTCGCGCTGTGGCTGTGGCCACGTCTCCAGGGTGAGCCGCCGGTGGCGCAGGTGGCGCACATCGACCGCGGCTATGGGCTGATCGAGAGCGATGCACACGCTGCGCGAGAGGACACCGTGGCGTTGCTGCGCGACGCGTTCCGTTACGAGGCGATCGGCGATCGCGCACGCGGCAGCGCCCTGCTGGAAACCGTGCATGGTGTCGATCCGCGCACCCCGTTGCCCGCCATCTTCCTGGCCCTGTGGGCGAGCGGCGGCGGCGACAACGTGCGCGCCGACCACTGGCTGGAAGAGGCACGCCCGCGCGTCGCGGCGATCAACGCCCCGTACGTGAACGCCTTCCACCAGTATGTGCTGGCCGAGCGCAATGGCCCGCGCCAGGCCGTCCTGCGCTTCGCCGGTGCGGTACTCGACCTGCGCCCGGAGGCCTGGCAGCTCCATCTCGCGCGCGCCCACATGCTGATGGCCGAGGGCTATCGAGAGGCCGCGGTGCAGGAGCTTGCCGCCATCGATTTCGGCACGCTGGAACACCGCAAGCTGGTCATGGCGCTGGCCGACCGCGCCTCGCTGGGCGACATCGAGGGCGCCGAACGCGAACTCGCGCGGATCCAGGACACCATCACCGACGAGGCTTCGCTGGCCCACCTGCGCGGACGCATTGCCTGGAGCCGCGGCGATTTCGCCGCCTCGCGCGAGGCCTACGAGGCTTCGGCCAGGCTCGGTGCGCGAGAGGCGCGCTTCGACATCGCCAACCGCGGGCTGACCAATGCCGGCCTGCTCGCCATCCTCGAGGGCGACGACACCCAGGCCCTGCGCATGCTGGAGCAGGCGCGCACCCAGATGACAGCGACCGGTTGGGTCATGAACGTGATCGACATCAGCCTGATGCTGGCACAGCTCAACGCACTGGTCGGCGACATGGAAGCCGCCGAGGCCGACCTCGTTTACGCCGAGCGCAACGTCGACCACGGCGGCAGCGCGAACCTGACCCGCATGACCCGCCTGTACCGCGCACGCCTGGGCGCGCCGGGCGTACCGTTCTCGCTCCACGACGACGATCTGGCCGTGTCCGCCATGCTTGCCGCGCACGCTGCGCTGCGCGAGGGCGACGAGACCCGTGCGCGGAGCGCCTATCGCGAGGCCGAGCGCCGCCTGCCGCCCGCATCGGTACTGCACGAGGAACTGCGATGGCTGGCCGCCCGTCTCGGTGAACCGTTGCCGCCACCCTCCGTCATCGACCCACCCTATCCGCCGATGACGCGCATGGCCACCCGCGCCGCCGTGCAGCGGATGCTCGCGCCGTGAGCCCTGGAGCGCCCCATTGACCCCTGACCAGATCGCGCATGTGCGCGCCACCCTGCCTCTGCTCGCCGCGAGCGGACCCGACTTCACGCGCGATTTCTACGCAACGCTGTTCCGTCTCGATCCCGCGAGCCGGGACCTCTTCAGCGGCGACATGGAGGCGCAGGGCGAGAAGCTCATGGCGATGCTCGTCGCCATCGTCGAAGGACTGGACGACCCCGAAGGTCTCCTCGCGGTGTACGCCGACATGGGACACCGCCACGCCGGCTACGGCGTCACCGAGGACCATTACGATGCCGTCGGCATGGCCCTGCTGAACAGCTTGCGTGCCAGTCTGGGCGAACGGTTTTCGGCGGATGTGGAAGAGGCCTGGGCCAGCGTCTACGGTGAGATCGCCGAAGCGATGATCGCGGCCGGGCACGGCCACGGTTCGGCGGGGACCGTTCGAAGCAGGCCTTGATTCGTCGCTCCAGCACTGCGCCGGACCTGCCGTGTGTTGAAGGGCTGCTGCGACGACAGGTTCAGCCCCTTGCGCCGATCATGGTTTCCGCGGTGGTGCCGTAAAGTTCGCCCCAGGCGTCTTCGACCTCGGCAGTGAAGTCCGTGCCCAGGACCGAGCGCAGCATATGGAGCAGGGCCATGCCGACGGCATCGAAGTGGTCCTCGGTGACGCCATAGGCGCGGTGGCGACGCCCCAATGCCTCGAGTTCGCGCTGCAAGGCCTCGGGCTGATCGAGCAGCTCGACCAGCAGCGTCAGCATGTCGACCAGCTTTCTAGCCTGGCCCGCCACGTCGGGCGGAAACCTGTCGCGCAGGTGCGGAGCGATGGCGAACAACTCCATGTAGAACACCTCGCCGGCCAGGCCGGGTGTGGCCCGCAGACGCGACAGCGACATGCGAGCGCGTTCAACTTGATCGGGTGTCATGGCTGAATTCCCAATCCGGGCTCAGGTGAGCCATTCGTGCATGGTCTGCGGCCGGCGCGGGGCGGGCGACGGGCAGCGCGTATGGTTCACCAGCGCCTCCACCACCAGCATCAGCGCGGCCACCTTGTCCTCCTGGCGGCGCTGCCATTCGGCACAGGCCGTTGCGCAGGCACAGGCGACGGCGTCGTTGGCGGGGGAGGTCTGGGGCACCAGGGTGGGTCGGGGTCGCGGGGTCGGATGGGTGTCGGTGTGGAAAGGCAGGATGCTCATGCAGGCAACTCCTCAAGCTGCAAACGCCGGAGTGGCGTCGTTCGGGGCCCAGTCTGGCCAAGCGCCGACCGGCGCACCTGACAACCGCGTTGCGTACGTATTCCTCGACCATTATTTCTCGGGATATCAACACGATGGCGACACCGCCGAGGCCAACATGGCGGCCTTGCCGGAGCCGTGCCGATGCGCTGCGCGAGCGCCGGGTGGCCCCGTGAACGGTGCTGCCATGGCAGTCCGGGCACCGGCCAGGGCCTCGGCGGAGCCGGTGACTTTGCGGGGTGCCGGGATCCGGCTCTCCCTTGAGAATCGGCGCGCCCTCCCGCACTCTTGCCGCCTTCGCGTCCGACCCCCGACCCCGATGAACCTGCTCGACGACCTCGAATGGCGTGGCCTGCTGGCCGACTGTACCGACCGCGACGCACTGGCCAAGCGACTCCATGAGGGGCCGATCACGCTCTACTGCGGCTTCGATCCGACCGGGGATTCGCTGCATGTGGGCCATTTGATGGGCCAGCTCATGCTGCGCCGCTTCCAGCTCGCTGGCCACCATCCCATCGCACTGGCCGGCGGCGCCACCGGCATGATCGGCGATCCCTCCGGCAAGTCGGCCGAGCGCAACCTGCTGACCCGCGAGCAGCTCGCCCACAACGTGCAGTGCATCAAGGGCCAGCTCGGCCGCCTGCTCGACTTCGAGAGCGCGGCCCATCCGGCGCGGCTGGTCGACAACGCCGACTGGATCGCGCCGATCAGTTACCTCGAGTTCCTGCGCGACGTGGGCAAGCATTTCCCGATCTCGGCCATGCTGGCCAAGGATTCGGTGAAATCACGCATGGGTTCGGAATCCGGCATCAGCTACACCGAATTCAGCTACCAGTTGCTGCAGGCCTACGACTTCCATCACCTGCACAAGGCGATGGACTGCGAGCTGCAGGTGGGCGGTTCCGACCAGTGGGGCAATATCACCGCCGGTTGCGACTTCGTGCGCCGCAAGCTGGGCGCGACGGTGCACGGCTGGACCTTCCCGCTGATCACCAAGGCCGACGGCTCCAAGTTCGGCAAGACCGAGTCCGGCGCGGTGTGGCTGGACCCGGAACGCACCAGTCCCTACCGCTTCTACCAGTTCTTCGTGAACACCGAGGACGCCAAGGTTGGCGAGTACCTGCGCAAGTTCACCTTCCTGCCGCGCGCGGAGATCGAGGCATTGGAAGCGCAGCATGCGGCCAACCCCGGCGCGCGCGAGGCGCACCGTGCGCTGGCGGCGGCGGTCACCCACCTCGTGCATGGCGAGACGGCGACGCAGGCCGCGCTGCATGCCAGCGGCATCCTGTTCGGCGCGGAGATCGGCGACACCCCGGAAGCGGTGTTTCGTGATGTCATCGCCGAGATCCCTACGGCGGAGATCGGCGAAGGGACGCTGTCTGATGAAGGCGCTTCACTGATCGACATGCTGGTGCAAAGCGGCCTGTGTCCCTCCCGGGGCCAGGCGCGGCGAGACATCGAGGGTGGCGGCATCTAC
>DAOMOD010000122.1:3071-12673 GCA_035444205.1 Lysobacteraceae bacterium | reverse complement strand
GGATCGAACTCCCGACCTTCGCATTGCGAACGCGACGCTCTCCCAGCTGAGCTACCGCCCCACACAAGCCGCACATGATAGCGGCAGCCCGGGGGTGCCGCCAGTCCTTGGGCCGACGGCTCCAGTCGAGGCGCACGGCGCCCGGATCCGCACCGCTGCGCGTTGACCTGGGCGGCCCGTCGCCGCAAAGTGGCCCACCATGCGCATCGTCATCGAGCTCGATCCCGAAGATCTGCAACGCTTCGAAGCTGCCCTGCAGCGCGCCAGCGATTGCGCGCGCACGGCGGAAGAGTCGGACATCCTCGATGCGGCGCGTCATGCGCTGCAGGACCTGCCGCTGGAAACGGCGCCGCGCTACGTGCGCGAGCGAATCGTCCAGATCCATCATCTGATCGACATGCTGGAGGACGAGGCGTGGGCGCTGCCCGCCGAAGAACGCTCGGAGGTGCTCAGGGCGCTGGCCTATTTCAGCGATCCCGAGGATCTGATTCCCGACCATATCGGCGGCATCGGGCTGCTCGACGACGTGATCGTGATCGAGATGCTGCTCAGGCGCGAGCGGCATCTGCTCGATGCCTATCGCGACTTCTGCACCTTCCGTTCGTCGCAGGGTCCGGTGCCTGGCCAACGCGACGCCCGCATTGCCCACGCCGCCGCCATGGCGCGGCGGCGGGAACAGTTGCGCGAGCGCATGCGCCGGCGCACGCAGAGCGCCTGAATCCACTGCAACCGGAGTCCCCATCGATGCTTCGCTACCTGCTGGCCGTGCTGCTTCTTCCGCTCCTGGCCGTCGACGCCCGTGCCGATCGCACAGGGGTCGAGTTTCATCGCTCCGAAGACTTTGCCGCACGCGGCATTCCCCTGTCCGAGGCGGTGCGCGCGGGTGATCTGCTGCTGCTTTCCGGTCAGCTCGGCTTCGTGCCTGGCGCTGGACTTGCCGAGGGCGGCATCGAAGCGGAAACGCGCCAGACCATGGACAACATCGGCGCCATCCTGGGTCGCCACGGCCTTGGTTTCGAGCACGTGGTGAAATGCCTGGTGATGCTGGCCGACATCGCCGAATGGCCGGCGTTCAACAAGGTCTATGCCGGGTACTTCAAGGAAAGTTTTCCTGCGCGCAGCGCTTTCGGCGGGGTGCAGCTGGTGGCCGGTGCGCGCGTGGAAGTGGAGTGCATGGCGGCCATGCCAGCCGGTGCGAATCCGCCCTGACCCCCGATCATTCGATTTCACGTTGCTTGATGATGTCGACCACCATTCGAGAATCACAGCCATGACCCGACTTGTTCAGATTGCATGCGTACTGCTGCTTGCGCTGTCCGCCATGCGCGTCGATGCCAACAGCTTCTACTGGGATCCTGCGTTCAATGGCGAGGGCTGGTCCATCGACCGGCAGAACGACGTCGTATTCCTCGCCTGGTACACCTATGAAGCCAACAACCAACCGACGTTCTTCACCGCGGCCGGGGTTCCGAGCTACAGCGTGATTCGCGGTCCGGATGCTTCCGAGGACATCTACGTGGCGCAATTCACCGCCACACTGGCGCGCTCGGTGCGCGGCCAGCCGGCGCAGTCGGCGGGCGCGCTGACCTTTCGCCACGAGCAGGGCGACGGCATCGACCGCATTCTGGTGAACGCGGCCGGACAGCAGCGCACGCTGGTGCCATTCATGTATGCCTATCCGCAGCGTGGCGACGCCCTGCAGGGGTTGTGGGCGTTCTCCTTCATCGACGCCAATCTCGACGTGATCGGTGCACTGGGTCTGTTCGAGGAGGAGGCCATTCCCCTGGGCGATGGCGGTCTGGTGTTCGGCGTCGAGCCGGCCAGCGGGCGCGAGATCGTGGCGGTGTACGTGGTCGCCGAGCCGGTCATCGTGCTGGTGATGGAAACGAACCAGCCCAACATTGATCTGGTGGCGGCTGTGTTTCACGGCGTCAAGGACAGCCGCCCGATGCGCGGCATCTGGGTGTTGGTCGACAGCATCACCGACGAGGAAGTGACGGACCTTCTTCCATTCACCGGTACCAAGTACCGCAGCCTGGGCGAACTCGATGCAGTCGGCGTGTATGCGCCGAAGTCCAATGCCGGGCAGCCTTCCGCCTTCCGTCAGCGTGTCATGGCGCGGCTTGAGAAGGACGGCATCGACGCCTTCCACTCGCATCTGCGCAGGCGTTGAGATCGATTGCGCAAGGTCGCAGTGCCATGCCTTGACCCGGCAGGAGCGGCTAGCCCGCATGTCCCTCAACCCTTCCCGGATCCAGTTCAGGACAGGCTCAACTGCGAACGGCTGTGCGAGATACGGGCTTTTCGTAGGAGCGCACCCTGTGCGCGACCGTACCCCATGGGTCGCGCACAGGGTGCGCTCCTACGGGGGACGTGCGTATGCGGACTCCTGCTCACGCCCGGCCGACGTTGTGGTCGGTCGGGCTGTGGAAGTAGTCGCTGGTCTGCGCGAAGTCGCGGGCGTGGTCGATAAGGCTGGCGGTGCGCAGTTCGGCGGTGGCGATGTCGGCGCAGTCCGGGCAGGCCGGATCCTCGCAGGGCTGGCGCGCGTACAGCCAGTAATGGATGGCGCCGGAAAGCAGGCCGTCGGCGATATCGCGCAGGTCCGTATCGGGGAACTGTTCAGCGATGCGGTTGGCCATTTCGACCGCCTGGCGGGCGGCTTCCTCGAACGCAGGGTCGTCTTCGTGCATGGGGAGTCCGGAAGGCTTCGGGTGGTTGCCGGACCGCGAAGACTCAGGCGGCTACCGCCACCCTGGCGCGCTGCTGGCCGAATCGGATCCAAGCTTTCTCGTGCACATGATAGGCCACCGCGTTGGCCATGGGTTCAATGAGTGCCACCAGGCCGCCCAGCGCGAGGCTGCCGGTCACAAGCCTGGTCACGCCAAACGCGACGGTGAAATGGACGAGGGCGAAGCTGCCGCTCGTGCTCATGGTGGGTGCCTCCGTGGAAGAATGATGGGTATTCGCAGCAAGATCGCCAGTCGATTGTTCAATCACGAACGATAGATTCAGACTATCCGATTGCCATGCTCAGGTGACGCAGTGGACCTGGCCGCGTACCCTTGCGGCCCCTTTTCCGGAGCGTTGCCATGAAAGTTGCCGAGAACACCGTAGTCCGGTTCCACTACGCCCTCAGCGAGGGCGGCCAGGCGCTGGAGAGTTCCTTCGGTCGTGAGCCGCTGTCCGCGCTGATCGGTGCAAGCGGGATCATTCCCGGACTCGAGGCGGCGCTGATGGGGCGCGCGGTGGGCGACCGCTTCGAGGTCACGGTCCCGCCCGAGAAGGCCTACGGCGAGCGCCACGACCAACTGGTGCAGCGCGTGCCGCGCAAGCGCTTCAGCGGCAGCGGGCATCTGCAGCCGGGCGTGCAGATCATGATCGAAACCAATCAGGGCCGGCGCATGGCCACCGTGGCCAAGGTCGGCGTGAGCGTGGTCGACCTCGATCTCAACCACCCGATGGCGGGCAAGACGCTCACCTTCGATATCGAAGTGGTGGACGTACGCGAGGCCAGCACCGAAGAGATCGAGCACGGGCATGCGCACGGGCCGGGCGGGCACGAGCATTGAGGGCGGGGTCGGGCGTCTCGGGAGCGAGCTGTCAACTGACAGCAGTTTGCTCGCGGCTCGATTCTGACTTCCGGCCCTTTCCAGGGGTGTGGCGCTACCAGCATCATCGCCGCGACTGAAGGGGAACGCACACCATGAACGATCAGCCATTGCGTATGGAGCCGGTCGCGGCCGGCCAGCGCATCGAAGCGCTGGATGTCCTTCGCGGCTTCGCCCTGCTGGGCATCCTGCTGGTCAACTTCGAGTTCTTCACGCGGCCGATCCAGGCCGTGGTGATGGGGCTCGATCCGGAACTCGTCGGCGTCGACCGCATGGTCGGAATCGCCACCCAGGTGTTTGCGCAGGGCAAGTTCTACAGCCTGTTCTCGATGCTGTTCGGCATGGGCTTCGCGGTCATGCTGGCGCGGGGCGTGGAACGCGGCGGCTTTTTCATGACCTACCTGCGGCGTATTCTGGCGCTGCTCGGTATCGGGCTGGTGCATGCGCTGCTGATCTGGTCGGGCGATATCCTGGTCAGCTACGCGCTGTTCGGCATCGTGTTGCTGTTGTTCTTCCGGCGTACGCCGGTGAGCCGCCTGCCCAAATGGGGCCTCAGCCTCATGGTCCTGCCGGTGTTGTTCATGTGGCTGCTGGCCTGGGGCATCGCCAGCCAGGACGGGTCCGGCGCAATGGCCGAGAGTTTCGAGCAGCATTCCGTGGAACAGGCGGCAAGCCTGGACGAGGCCGATCGGATCCTGCGCGAGGGCAGCTTCTCCGAAGTGAATGCAGTGCGCCGCGACGATCTCGCCTTCATGATGTCGTCGACTCCCATATTCGGCCTCACCATCTTCGGCTACTTCCTGATCGGTGCGTGGTTCATGCGTTCCGGCGTGATCGCCGAGAGCGAAGCGCATCGTCCGTTCTTCCGTCGCCTTTGTGGCGTGGGACTGGCTGTGGGTCTGGCACTGAGCGCCGTGGCCACGTACCTGATGCTCGGCGAGAACTTCATGCTGCCGACGCTGCGCATGGCTGCTGCCAATACGTTCGCCACCGCAGGCAACCTGCTGCTCTGCCTCGGCTACCTGTCGACCATCGTATTGCTGCTGGGACAGCGCGAATGGGGCAGGCGCTTGCGCTGGCTGGCTCCGGCCGGGCGCATGGCGCTTACCAATTACCTGGGGCAGTCCCTGTTCTGGACCTGGATGTTCTATGGCTACGGCCTCGGCCTGTACGGCCAGGTGCCGCGTTGGCTGATGCCGATCCTCGCCGTGGTGTTCTTCGCCTTGCAGGTACAACTCAGCCGCTGGTGGCTGACGCGCTACCGTTTCGGCCCGGCGGAGTGGCTGTGGCGCAGCCTCACCTACCTGCGTGCGCAGCCGATGAGGCGTGTCGTGGAGGAATCAATGTGAAACGCATGCTGATGATGATCTGCCTGTCGCTGTTCGCGCATCAGGCGCTGACGCAGTCCTCGGGCATGCCCGAAGGGATGAAGAAGTACGTGGTCGTGCTGCTTTGGCGCGGCGAGCGTGCCGGCGATCACGACGCCGAGGCGCTGGCGGAGATCCAGCGTGGCCACATGGCCACGATCAACCGCCTGGCGCAGGAGAAGAAACTGGTCATTGCCGGTCCGTTCGCCGATGGCGGTGACCTTCGTGGCATCTTCGTGCTCGATGTCGACAGCGTCGAGGAGGCCGAGGCACTGGTCGCGAACGACCCGGCCGTGCAGGCCGGCCGCCTTCGCGTCGAACTCAAGCCCTGGTGGAGTACCGATCGCCTGCCCGAGCTGCTGGAGCCGCGCGCGGAACAATGAGGAGGAGCGTCTGCCTGACAGGTTACGGCGCCTCTTCATTCGCTGACGGCTGCGCGTACCGCGGCCAGCTTTTCGTCGAGCGCCGCGCGGTCGTACCAGCGCCCCATGACCATCACTCCCCGCACCTGCGCGGCGTGGCCAACGTTCTCCAGCGGGTTGCCTTCGATCAGCACCAGGTCGGCCTCCATGCCCTCTGCCACGGTACCGCGCCGCTCCGCCACCGCAAGATGCCGCGCCACGTTGACCGTGCCGGTGCGCAGCGCGCGGTAGGGGCTCAGGCCGGCCTCGACATAGATCGCCAGCTCGCCGTGCACCGAAAAGCCCGGTACGTTGAACATCTGCGGTGCGTCGGCGCCGAGTAGAAGGCGGTCGATACCGTCCACGGCGGCGATCAGTTCGCGGCGCAGTTCCAGGAAGCGTGCCGCGTATTCGGCGTCGTATTGCGGATGCCCCCGCAGTGCCTCGCGCTGGTGGGTCCACTGTGCGCGGGTGGCAGCGCTCACGTAGGCGTATTCCGGCCGTTCCAGGCGCACTTCGCTCGGCGTTTCGTCCATAAGGGACACGAACAGATGCTCGGTCGGCACCACCCATGCACCGGCGTCCCTGGTCATCTCCACCAGCAGCGGAATGCGCGCGGCATCGGCGTGGCGCGCCAGGTTGGCGCCGAACCAGAAAGGCACGATGGTGCGGCGCGCCTCGGCTTCGGGCGGCACCAGGTGGCGCATGAAGTCATCGAAGTGGTCGACCGTGAGCTGCCCGTGTTCGAGCGAGTAGGGCAGGCCGACCTCCACCGAGACGTGGCCGCCAAAGGGAATGCCGACCTCGCGCGCGGCGGCGACGATGGCGTCGAACTTGGGCGGCGTGAGTCCGGGATGCAGCTTGAGCAGGTCGAAACCGGCGGCGTGCTGCTCGCGCACCATTTCGGCGCCGCGCTCGGGTGTGGTGACCGACTGGCCATTGAGCGAAGGGCCGGCGGCGACGATGCGCGGACCGTCGCGATCGCCCGCCGCCACCGCCTGCCGCAATGCGATATGGCCGGGCTCGCCGAGCATGCCGCGGATGGTGGTGACGCCGTTGGCGAGGAACAGGTCGAGTACGCGCTGCACCGCCTCCGTGTCGGTGGTGTTGGGAACGTGCGCGTGCATTTCGGCGAGACCGGGCATCAGGAAGAGCCCGCCAGCGTCGATGACCATGGCGCTCTCGGGAATGGCCACCTCGTCGACAGGACCCAGCGAGACGATCCTGCCATTGGCCACCACCACGGTCTGCGCTTCGATCACGCGCTCGGCATCCATGGGCACGACATGGACGTTGCGGAAGGCGACAGACGATGCCGCCGCAAGATCGCTGGCCAGCGCCAGCAGCAGAAGGATCGCGATGCGCATGGGATGGCTCCGTTCGGGCGAACCTCAAGATTAGCAGCCTGTCGCACTTGAGCGACCTGCGAGCCACAGCGCTCATCCGTACAAGGGAGACCCGCCAGATCATCGGCCCCACGGTCGATTCTGGCTTTTCTCATCGCCGAGGCGCGCAGCGCCCCGGCGCGTGCGTACAATCGCCGCCCATGTCGGAAACCCGGTCGGATGTCCTCATCATCGGCGGCGGCGTCATCGGCCTGTGCAGTGCGTGGTACCTGCTCGGGGCGGGCCGCAGCGTCACCGTGCTCGAACGCGAGACGGTGGGTGCGGGCGCCAGCCACGGCAACTGCGGCACGCTGACGCCCAGCCACGCACCACCACTGGCCGAACCCGGCGCGTTGCTGAAGGGACTCAAGTGGATGTTCAGTCCGGATGCGCCGTTCTACATCCGCCCGCGCTTCGATCCCGCCCTGTGGAGCTGGTTGCTGCACTTCGCCCGGCGCTGCAACCGCCGCGACTATGCGCACGTGTCGGCAATCAAGGCGGGGTTGCTCAACACCTCGCGTGATGCACTTGAAACACTGCTCGATCACACCGGCATCGACTGCGCATACCGCCGCAGCGGCCTGCTCTACGTGTTCCGCAGCGTCCGCGAGTGGGAGCGCTGCGGCGGCTGGCGCGAGGAGCTGGCACCGCTCGGCATCCAGGCGCAACTTTGGGATGCAGCCACGGTGGAGCGCGAGGAGCCCGCGCTGAAACCCGGCGTGGCCGGGGGCATCCACTTTCCCGGCGATGCGTGCCTTCGTCCGGACCGCCTGATCCGCGGCCTGTCCGATGTCGTGCGCGCTGCCGGCGCCAACATTCGGGAGGGTCATGCGGCTGAAGGTTTCGACATCGAAGGCGGACGCGTGGTCGCGGTTCGTGCCGGGGGTCGGGTCTGGCGGGCCGATCAGATCGTGCTGGCCAGTGGCGCGTGGTCGCCATTGCTGTCGCGCCAGCTTGGCCTGAAGCTGCCGGTGCAGCCGGGCAAGGGCTATTCGATGACCTTTGCCCGGCCCGCTGTTGCGCCGACCCGGCCGCTGGTGCTGAAGGAACCAAGCGTGTGCGTCACCACCTGGGGCGACGGTTTCCGTCTCGGCAGCACCATGGAGTTCTCAGGCTACGACAGCGCATTGAACCCGGTGCGGCTGAGCGCGCTCCGTCGTGGTGCGGCGGAGTTCCTGCACGATGCAGGGCAGGGCGAGCCGCAGGAATCCTGGTATGGATGGCGCCCGATGACGTGGGACGACCTGCCCATCATCGGACGCGCCCCGCGGCTGTCCAACCTGATGCTGGCCACCGGACACGGCATGCTCGGCGTCAGCCTGTGCGCGGTGAGCGGCATGCTGGTACGCGACCTGATCGCAGGAACCGAGCCGGTGCTGGATCCGGGGCCGCTGTCGCCGGCCCGTTTCGCATGAAGGCGACACAAACTGCGATGGCCGCGACATCCTTCGATCTCATCGTCATCGGCGCCGGCTCCGGCGGTATCGCCGGAGCCATCCGCGCCGCACATCACGGCGCGCGCGTTGCGGTCGTGGAGGTGGACGCGCTGGGCGGCACCTGCGTCAACCGGGGATGCGTGCCGAAGAAGGCCATGTGGATTGCCGCTCACCTCGCCGAGGCCCAGGCCGACGCGGTGCGCGCCGGTTTCGACAGCCGTCCGGGTCGACTCGACTGGTCCACCTTCATCGCGTTGCGCGAGGCGTACATCGAGCGCATCCACGCGAGCTACCGGCGGCGCTTCGAGGCGGCCGGCATTGAACGGGTCGCCGGTCGCGGACGGCTGCTGGGGCAGGGGCGGGTGGCAGTCGGCGAACGGATACTCCAGGCAGGCCACATCCTGATCGCCACCGGCGCACGTCCGCATCTGCCCGATCTGCCCGGAGCCGCGCTCGGCGAGGATTCCGACGAATTCTTCCGCTGGCGCCATGCACCGTCGCGTGTCGCCCTGGTGGGAAGTGGCTACATCGCTGTCGAATTCGCCGGTGTGCTGCATGCGCTGGGCTGCGCCGTCGACGTGATCGCGCGTGGCCCGCGTCTGCTCGGTCGTTTCGATGCCGACATCTCGGACCGGCTGGCGGCCGCCATGCGCGTGCAGGGCATCGGCATCCATTGCGAGCAGCAGGTCCAGGCCATCGAGGGCGGGGCGGGCGCGATCCGCCTGCGTTTCGCCGATGGCGGAACGCAAGGCCCTTATGAACGCCTGGTCTGGGCACTGGGCCGCGATCCCAACGTCGAGGAACTGGGGCTCGACAGTGCCGGCGTGGCGCTCGGTGCAGACGGGCACATTGCCGTCGATGCATTGCAGGACACATCGGCGGCAGGTATCCATGCCGTCGGCGATGTCACCGGGCACAGCCAGCTCACGCCGGTCGCCATTGCCGCCGCGCGCCGGCTGATGGACCGGATCTTCGGCGGAGAGGTCGATGCCCGGCTCGACTACCGCTGCATACCCACGGTGGTGTTCGGCCACCCGCCGGTGGGCGTGGTCGGTATCACCGAGGACGAGGCCCGAGCGGAGTTCGGAGCGTCGGTCGAAGTGCACCGCGGCGATTTCCGCCCGATGCGCGCGGCGCTGGTCGACCACGGTCCGCGCAGCTTCTTCAAGATGGTCTGCGCGGGCGCGGACAGGCGGGTCGTCGGCCTGCACCTCATGGGCGAGGGCGCCGACGAAATGCTGCAGGGATTCGCGGTCGCCATGCGCATGGGTGCGACCAAGGCCGACTTTGAGGCGACGGTGGCCATCCATCCGACATCGGCGGAGGAAGTGGTGCTGCTGTAGCGTGGTGCCTTCCGGCATTCCAGGGTGCGCCGGCTCGACGCGCCCCGGAGTGGCGGGGG
>DAOMOD010000122.1:0-3050 GCA_035444205.1 Lysobacteraceae bacterium | reverse complement strand
CGATCAGCCCGATACGAGCTTCGGATTGGGCCCGAATCGATTCCCGCCCGGCTTGTCGGCAGTCCGCCCGCTCTGTCAGAGTTGCGCGCCGGCGCCGCCGATTGGTGCCCCATGACTCCGAGGTGGCCATGACCCGTTCCGATTCACGTCTCCTGCTGTTCGCGCTGCTGGCGAGTGCCAGTCTTACCGTCACTGCGCAGGTGAACCTTGTGCCGAACGGCGGGTTCGCCACCGACCTTGGTGGCTGGGCGCCAAGCGGCGAGGGCACGGCAGTCTGGTCCGATGTCGACATCGACGATGACACCGGTTCGGGGTCGGCGCTGCTCGGCAACGCCGAAGCCACAGCGGGACAGCGCGTGTATCCGCTGGAGGCATGCATCGTCCTGGGCGAGACCGGTCTGCATCGGATAGGCGCCAGTGGGATGGGGCTGTCCGGGGCAGCAAGCGGCCGCCTGGTGTTCAGCTACTCCCTGCGCCATGCCGCCGACTGCACGGGTGGAGCGTCGGCGATCGGAGGGCTTTTTCTGAACAGCATCGACACGTGGCAGTCCGTGGAGCTGTCCGCCACCGCGTTTTCGCTGCCGGCCACCATCGAGCTGCGCCTGGGGATCGAGAAGGATCCCGCCGGAGGCAGCTTCCACGGGCATTTCGACGATGTCTACGTGATCAAGGACGCATTGATCTTCGCCAACGGGTTCGAGTAGTCACGGGGCGGTGCCTGACGACTGCGCGCCGGTTCCCGACAACGCCATCCACCACCTGCGTGACCTGGTCGAAGCCATGCCCGAATGCGGCGTCGCACGTCACTCGCTGCCATCGCGAGACGTATTGGTCGACGAGGAAGGACGCTGCTCGCTGCTCGATTTCGGGAGGACGCGTCTGCGACGGATGTTTTTCGGCCGGAGCGGATCTGAACCGCTAGCGCGCGCGGATGACGAAGCTGCCGAAAGCCACCCCCAGGTCGACCCCGCGCCCGGTCCCACTCAATGCCAGCGACACCGATCCCTTGGTCACCACCTGTCCCTTGGCTGACGCGCCGACCCCTGCATGCGCCTCGGCGCTTCCGTAACGGCCCAGCAGATCGCGGATGTCGTCCACCGGCGAGAACTCGCCGACACCGTTCTCGATGGTCGATCTGCCGACGGTCAGACCACCGCCGCGGGCCTCGATCGACACGTTGAGGGATTGGCCGTTGTTGCAGGTGATGGTGCCCGTGCCCGATGACCGTTTGTAGAACGCCGACCAGCCGCTCATGTTGAAGCGCAACTCGCAGCGCACGCCCGAGGAGGAAGCCTGTGGCGCCAGTCCGAGCAGCAAGACGGCGGTCATGATGATCGGCCATGTGTTGCGTGTCATATTCGACCTCGTGCGGTTCTGAGTCAGGGATGGCAAGCTGCCGCGAGCCTGGTTATCACATCCTGAGCGGATCGGCGTCCACAGTAAAGCCAGCTGCGGATCTGATTCGTGAAGGGATGTGAGAACTGCGGGCTGGGAGTTCGGTCGGCTTCCACCGCCCACGCTGCGCTGGTCGCCGCAATGTCATCGACCGAGCTCCGAATGACTTGAAGTATGCCCGTCCCGGTGTGAGCATGGGAGCATCGTCCGGAGGGGAACGCGCGTGTCAGACACCTATACCCTGCACCACGGCCGCCTGCCATTGCTGATCAGCCTGCCGCACGATGGCACTGAAGTGCCGGACGAGGTGGCCGGCCGTTTCACGCCGATTGCAGCCATGCTGCCCGATACCGACTGGCATATCGGGCGCCTGTACGCATTCGCGCGGGAGATGGGCGTGTCGATGCTCAGGCCGCGCTTTTCGCGCTATGTGATCGATCTCAACCGCCCCACGGACGGCACGCTGCTGTACCCCGGTCGGACCGAGTCGGCGCTGTGCCCGTTGCAGACCTTCGAGGGGCTGCCCATCTACCGCGTCGGCGAGGAGCCGGGGACGGACGAGATCGCCGAGCGCATCGAACGCTACTGGCGTCCCTATCACGAAGCGCTGGACGGCGAGATCAGCCGCCTGCGCCACCAGCACTCGCGGGTGGTGCTGTGGGAGGCGCATTCGATCAAGGGTGTGCTGCCGCGATTGTTCGAAGATCAGTTGCCCGATTTCAACATCGGTACTGCCGACGGCGATAGCTGCACACGTGCCCTGGAGGACTCGCTGCGCAAGGTGCTGGGTGCGCAGCGCGACTACAGTTACGTGGTCAACGGCCGCTTCAAGGGTGGTCATATCACTCGCCACTACGGGCGGCCTGGCGCGGGCAGCGAGGCGGTGCAGCTCGAATTGCGTCAGGGGACGTACATGGACGAGGTCACATTCGAGTACGACGAAGCGCGTGCACGGCGGGTGCAGGCGGTGATCCGCGAGCTGATCGAGGCGGCGCTCGCCCACGTCGAATAGGGTTGTCCCTGATCGGTGGGTGCGCGACTTCGGTCTGCGGCGGCAGGGGAAGCTTGCGGTCGGGTGGTCCCGCAGGGCGCCTTCTTCTGATCGACGAGTTGTGTGAGATGCGGTCCTGCTCAGGTTACGAGAGCGCAGCGCTCTCCGCGTTTTCGCGCTGCTGCAGGCGCCACATCTGCGCGTAGTGCCCGTCCAGCGCCAGCAGGGCCTCGTGGCTGCCGCGCTCGACGATCCGTCCCTGGTCAAGCACCAGAATCTGGTCGGCGTCCATCACCGTGGAAAGGCGATGGGCGATGATCAGGGTGGTGCGGCCTTCGGCGATGCGTGCAAGTTCGGCCTGGATCGCCTTTTCGCTCCTCGAATCCAGCGCCGATGTAGCCTCGTCGAAGATCAGGATGGCCGGGTTCTTGAGCAGGGCGCGGGCGATGGCGACGCGTTGCTTCTCGCCGCCGGACAGTTTCAGTCCGCGCTCACCGACCTCGGTGTCGTAGCCGTCGGGCAGGCTCTCGATGAAGTCGTGGATGTGCGCGGCGCGTGCTGCGGCAATCACGTCCTCGCGGCTGGCCGCGGGACGGCCGTACTGGATGTTGTAGAGGATGCTGTCGTTGAACAGCACGGTGTCCTGCGGAACGATGGCGATCGC
>DAOMOD010000121.1:0-12682 GCA_035444205.1 Lysobacteraceae bacterium | reverse complement strand
AGTACTGCAGCTTCTGCGTGGTGCCCTACACCCGCGGCGAGGAGGTCAGCCGGCCCTTCGACGATGTGCTGCTGGAGGTCGCTCAACTGGCCGGGCAGGGCGTGCGCGAGGTCAACCTGCTGGGGCAGAACGTCAACGCCTACCGCTACGAAACGGCCGACGGCACGGTGGCCGACCTGGCGCTTCTGATCCGTGCGGTAGCGCAGATCCCCGGCATCGGGCGCATCCGCTACACCACCTCGCATCCGCTCGAGTTCAGCGACAGCCTGATCGAGGCGCACCGCGATGTTCCGGAACTCGCATCCTTCCTGCACCTGCCGGTGCAGGCCGGCTCCGACCGCATCCTGGCAGCCATGAAGCGCGGCCACACGGCACTCGAATACAAGGCGAAGATCCGCAGCCTGCGCGAGGCCAGGCCCGGCATCTCGATCAGTTCGGACTTCATCGTCGGCTTTCCCGGCGAGAGCGAGCGCGATTTCGAGGCCACCATGAAGCTGATCGAGGACATCGGCTTCGACCAGAGCTTCAGCTTCATCTATTCGCGCCGCCCCGGCACGCCGGCCGCCAACCTGCCCGACGACACCCCGGAGCAGGTCAAGAAGGAACGCCTGTACCGTCTGCAGGCGGCCATCGACGCCAACGCCAGGCGCATCTCCGAAGCCATGGTGGGCAGCGTGCAGCGCGTGCTGGTGGAGGGGCCGAGCCGGAAGAATCCCGAGGAGCTCACCGGTCGTACCGAGAACATGCGCCACGTCAATTTCCGCGCGCCGCCGCGGCTGGTCGGGCAGTTCGTCGATGTGACCATCACCGCGGCGCTGGCGCACTCCCTGCGTGGCCGCGTCCTCACCGAAGACATGCGCACCAGCGACGCCGCGTGAACCAGCCCCTTTCCGTCGATTTCGCGTTGGAGCCCGACGACGGCGCGCGCCTGGCCAACCTCTGCGGTCCACTGGACGAGCACCTGCGCCAGATCGAGCTGCGCATGGGCGTCGAGATCATGAACCGCGGCAACCTGTTCCGCGTCACCGGCGACGACCGCGCAGTGACGCTGACCCGTCGCCTGCTCGGCGAGCTGTACCAGGCCACCGACAGCGAAACCCTGGTCCCGCATCGCGTGCACCTGTTCCTGCAGGACGCCGGCGTCGAGGCACTGGAAGCCGAGGTCGAGGCGCAGGCGCAGGACGTGACGATCAAGGTCAAGCGCGGCGTGGTGCGCGGGCGCGGGCCGAACCAGAAAGCCTACCTGCATCGCATCGCCACCCACGACATCAACATCGGCATCGGCCCGGCCGGCACCGGCAAGACCTACCTCGGCGTGGCCAGCGCGGTGGAGGCGCTGGAACAGAACCGGGTGCAGCGGCTGATCCTGGTACGCCCGGCGGTGGAGGCCGGCGAGAAGCTCGGCTTCCTGCCCGGCGACCTCAGCCAGAAGGTCGACCCCTACCTGCGCCCCTTGTACGACGCGCTGTACGAAATGCTCGGATTCGAGCGCGTGGCCAAGCTGATCGAGCGCAACGTCATCGAGGTGGCGCCGCTGGCCTACATGCGCGGGCGTACCCTGAACGACTCCTTCGTCATCCTCGACGAGGCGCAGAACACCTCGGTCGAGCAGATGAAGATGTTCCTTACCCGCATCGGCTTCGGCTCGGTGGCGGTGGTCACCGGCGATCTCACCCAGATCGACCTGCCCAAGCACCAGAAGTCTGGCCTGCGCGACGCGCTGGAGGTGCTCAAGGACGTCACGGGCATCAGTTTCACCTTCTTCAACGCGCGTGACGTGGTGCGACACCCGCTGGTCCAGCGCATCGTGCGCGCCTATGAGGATGCCGAGGACGGTCGGCATGGTTAGCCTGGTGCTCGGCCTGGGCTATTCGCCGGGCCTGTCGCGACGCGGCCTGCCCGCGAAAGCCAGGCTCGAGGCCTGGGCCGCACTGCCGCTGGACCGCCGCCGCGGCAGGTTCGAGATCGGCCTGCGACTGGTCGACGAGGTGGAAGGGCGGAACCTCAATCGCGAGTTTCGCGGCAAGGACCATGCCACCAATGTGCTGTCCTTTCCGGCCGGCTACTCGATTGGCGAGCGCCGCTACCTGGGCGACATCGCCCTGTGCGTGCCGGTCCTGGCGCGCGAGGCCGCCGAGCAGGGCAAGACCCTGGCCGACCACTGCGCCCACCTGCTGGTCCACGGCGTGCTGCATCTGCTCGGCCACGACCACCAGGACGAAGTGGCGGCCCACGCCATGGAGACCATCGAGCGGCGCCTGCTGGCGCGCCTGGGCATTGCCGATCCGTATGGGCCTCAGGGGCCTAGGGCTTAGGGCCTAGGGCCTAGGGCCAAGGCGGTTGCGGCGAGTGTGTCGCGTCACTACCGCTTCCGGCACACCCCATGACAGCGAGACGCCAACAAAAGAGCAAGCGCTACGGGCTCACGGCTTTTCCCTAGGCCTTAGGCCCTAGGCCCTCGGCCCTGCGGCCCCACTCCTCTCTCCCCATCAGGTATATTTCCAAGTCGCCGCAAGGCTTCCTGTACCCATGAGCGAAGACCCCAGCAGTACCAACGGCCCGCCGCGACGATCCTGGTTCGGACGACTGAGCCAGGCCCTGTCGGGCGAGCCACGCAACCGCGAAGACCTTCTGGCCGAACTGCGCCAGGCCGGCGAAAGCGGGCTGATCGCCGCCGACACCCTGGCCATGATCGAGGGGGCCATGGAAGTGGCCGATCTGCAGGTCGCCGATGTCATGGTGCCGCGTGCGCAGATGGTGTCCGTTCCGGCGGACGCCACCCTGGACGAGATTCTGGCGGTGGTGATCGAATCCGGTCATTCGCGCTTCCCCGTGCATGGCGAGGACCGCGACGAGATTCTCGGCATCCTGCTGGCCAAGGATCTGTTGCGCTGCTTCCGCAACGGCCGGGCCGACTGCGATATCCATGCCCTGCTGCGTCCCGCCGTGTTGATTCCGGAGAGCAAGCGCCTCAACGTGCTGCTTCGCGAGTTTCGCGAATCGCACAACCATATGGCGGTCGTGGTCAACGAATACGGCGGCGTTGCCGGCCTGGTGACCATCGAGGATGTGCTGGAGGAAATCGTCGGCGAGATCGACGACGAGCACGACGACGAAGCCGAAAATATCCCCACGCTGATCGTTCCGCAAAGCGATGGCGCGCGCTTCCTGGTGGACGCACTGACGCCAATCGACGTGTTCAACGAACACTTCGGCAGCGACTTCACCGACGACGAATACGACACCGTTGGTGGCCTGGTCACCAGCGCACTCGGGCACATGCCCGAGATCGGCGAGGAGACCACGCTCGGGCGCTTCCACTTCCGCATCGCCCGCGCGGACACTCGCCGCGTCCACTCGCTTCAGGTGCATGTGCAGGGCGGCTGAGGTGCCGCTCGCGCGCCTCCTGGGCATCATTCTTCTGCTGTTCCTGGCCGGCTCGGCAGCGGCTCAGGTGTCCCACGGTGCGCCTGCCGACGACGCCGATCGATTCGCGCTGACGCGCAGCGAGGCAACCGGCCCGGCCGACTTCGCGCCGCGCATCGCCCTGCTCACCATGGCGCCGGGCGAGGTGTACTGGACGCGCTTCGGCCACAACGCGCTGCTGGTGGCGGATTCCGAATCCGGCAGCGAAACGGTCTACAACTACGGCATCTTCGACTTCGACCAGCCCGATTTCCTGGCGCGCTTCCTGCGCGGCCACATGCGCTACCGGCTGGCAGCCCTACCCGCCGCCTGGGATCTGCCCCACTATCAGGCGGAGGGCCGCGAGGTGGTCGTGCAATGGCTGGCGCTCGAACCACAGCAGGCCCGCACTCTGGCAGCGTTTCTCGAAAACAACGCGCTGCCGGCCAATGCCGAGTACGACTACCACTACTTCCTCGACAACTGCTCCACCCGCGTGCGCGACGCGCTCGATCGTGCGCTGGGCGGTGCCCTGCGCCACCAGACCGTTTCGCGCTCGCGCGGCTTCACCTGGCGCGCGCACGCGTCGCGGCTCAGCGCACCCGACCCGTGGCTGTGGCTGGGCATCGACCTCGGTCTCGGCCCACGTGCCGACCAGCGTTTGTCGGCCTGGGATGAGATGTTCGTGCCGATGGCGATGCGCGACTATCTGCGTGGCGTGCGCCTCGATCCGGCCGCGGACAGCCGCGAACTGGTGCAGGAGGAGCTGGTGTGGTCGCCAGCGCGTCTGGGCACACCGCCCGACTTGCCACCCGAGCCGTTCCGGCCGTTTCTTGCGCTGGGCATGCTGCTGGGTGCGTTTCTGTGGGTCTTTCTGGGGCCGGCGCATGCGCGTGGTGCAGGCCGGGTGGCTGCCGCCACGCTGGCCGGCCTGTTCTGGCTGTTCGCCGGATTGGCCGGCCTGGTACTGCTGGCCCTGTGGCTGTTCACCGATCACACCTTCGCGCACCGCAACGAGAACCTGTTTCTCATCAACCCTGTTGCCCTGGCGCTGTTGCCGGCGGCCTGGGCCATGCTTCGAGGCAGACCGCCAACGCGCGTCCAGTTCGTCCTCGCAGCAACCGTTGCCGCCATCGCCACGGCCGGCTTCGTGTTGAAGGGTCTGCCCTTCTTCATCCAGCAGAACGCGCACTGGATCGCGCTGTTCCTGCCGGTACACATCGGGCTGGCGCTGGCGTTGCGGGCTCGGGAAACGCGATAGGGATCAGGGCTTTTCCGCGGCCGACTTTCAGCAATCGCAGGAGAAGCCTGTCACCCGTGCGGCTGCTCCGTGGACACAGCGCGCTTGCGAATCTCTCGGCGTGGCGCTCATGATGACTCTGCTGCACGGAGCACAGGCCATGAATGACAGCACCCATCCTTGCCTGGTCAACAGCGTTGCCTACCGTCGCAGCGACGGGCAGCGCATGGAACTCGACCCCGCCCGCATCGCCGAAACGCTGCGCGATCCCGAGACATTCGTCTGGGTCGGCCTTCACGAGCCGGAGGATGCGTTGCTCGATGCCATGCAGAAAGCGTTCAACCTGCATGAGCTTGCGGTAGAGGACGCGCACAAGGCGCACCAGAGGCCCAAGATCGAGCTCTACGAGGATTCGCTTTTCATCGTCCTGCATACCGCACAGTTCGTCGAAGGTCACGTGCGCTTCGGCGAGACACACATCTTCATGTCGCACAACTTCCTGCTTACCGTGAGACACGGTGCGTCGCTGTCGTACGCCGCAGCGCGCGGACGCTGCGAGGCGGACCGGCGACAGTTCCGCCTTGGGCCCAGCTATGGCCTGTATGCCATCTGCGACTTCATCGTCGACAACTACCTGCCCATCGTGCAGGGGGCCGAGGCCGAGCTCGAGGAGCTCGAGTCGGCGGTGTTCGAGCAGAACTTCAGCCGTGAAACCATTCAGCGCCTTTACGACCTGAAGAAGGATCTGGTGAAACTGCGCCTGGCGGTGGCGCCGATGCAGGACATCCTCAACCAGTTGACGCGCGGCTATCCCGAGTTGATCCAAGAGGAGATGCGTCCGTACTTCCGCGATGTCTACGACCACGCCCGCCGCGCCAACGAGACCATCGACACCGTGCGCGAGATGCTTACCGCCGCCATGAACGTCAACCTCGCCCTGGTCTCGGTCGGCCAGAACGAGGTGGTGAAGAAGCTCGCCGGCTGGGCCGCCCTGGTAGCAGCGCCCACACTGATCGCAAGCTGGTACGGCATGAACTTCGAACACATGCCGGAGCTGCACGGCGACTACAGCTACCTGGTGCTGATCGGCATCACGCTCGTGGTGGTGCTGGGACTTTACCGGATGCTGCGGCGGGCGGGGTGGTTGTAGCGGAACGCCTTGCGTCCCGCTGGGTTAGGGGATTAGGCAATTAGGTGATTAGGGGGGGCGATGATCAGTTTCTACCTAACCACCTATCCCCTAACCCCCTAAATCCGCCCTTAACCAAACGGATCCTGCAACACGATATTGGCATCGCGGTCCGGGCCGGTGGAGACCATCGCCAGCGGGCAGTCGACCAGTTCCTCCAGCGAACGCAGGTAGGCGCGCGCGGCGGGGGGCAGCTTGCTGAACTCGGTGATGCCGTGGGTGGATTCGCTCCAGCCGGGGAACTCCAGGTATTCGGGCTGGCATTCCTCCCAGCCGGCCGCATCCAGCGGCGCATACTCGGTCTTCTTGCCGCGATAGCGGTAGGCGATGCACATCTTGATGCTGGGCAGGCCGTCGAGCACGTCGAGCTTGGTGACGCAAAGGCCAGACACGCCGCTGATCATCACCGCGCGCTTGAGCGCCACCAGGTCGATCCAGCCGCAGCGGCGCGGTCGCCCGGTGGTGGCACCGAACTCATCGCCGCGCTTGCGGATCTCGTCGCCGATGTCGTCGTCGAGTTCGGTCGGGAAGGGTCCGCCACCGACACGGGTGGCGTAGGCCTTGGCGATGCCGAGCACGTAGTCGATGTCGGCCACACCGACGCCAGTGCCGGCCAGGGCGGCACCGATCGTGGTGTTGGACGAGGTCACATAGGGATAGGTGCCGTGGTCAATGTCCAGCAATGAGCCCTGGGCGCCTTCGAACAGCACACGCTGGCCGGCGCGGCGAAGATCGTGCAAAAGACCGGCCACGTCGGTCTTCATGGGTTCCACGTACTCGCCGAAGGCCAGTGCCTCATCGAGGGTGTTCTGGTAGTCGATGGCTTCGAAGCCGAGGTGTTTCGTCAGCACGAAGTTGTGGTAATCGAGCACTTCGCGCAGCTTCTCGGCGAGCTGGTCGGGATAGCTGAGATCGGCGACGCGCACGCCGCGCCGCGCCACCTTGTCCTCGTAGGCCGGCCCGATGCCGCGTCCGGTGGTGCCGATGGCCTTGCCACCGGCTGCCTTCTCGCGCGCCTGATCGAGGGCGATGTGGTAGGGCATGATCAGCGGCGTGGCCGGGCTGATCTTGAGCCGTGGACGCACATCGACGCCCTTGGCTTCCAGCTCCCCGATCTCCTTGCGCAGGGCCGCCGGGGACAGCACCACGCCATTGCCGATCAGACACAGCACGCCCTCGCGCAGGATGCCCGAGGGAATCAGGTGCAGCACGGTCTTCTCGCCGCCGATGACCAGGGTGTGCCCGGCATTATGGCCACCCTGGAAGCGCACCACGGCGCCGACCTTCTCGGTGAGGAGGTCGACGATCTTGCCTTTGCCTTCGTCGCCCCACTGCGCTCCGAGGACTACCACTGACTTACCCATACCTACTCACTCCGGATCAGATGTACGTTGGTGGGGCGACGATCGGTGACCAGGTTCGGCGTCCTTGACCTCTGTAGGAGCCTACCCGTGGGCGACAGCCTGATCGCGCACGAAGTACCGTGCCGGTCGCCCACAGGGTGGGCTCCTACAGGGCGAATATCGTAGCCCGGATGGAACGCAGTGGAATCCGGGAAGGCGTTGCACGGTTGCAACGCCGTCCATCGCGGCTTTCGCCGCTCCTACGCGTAGCTCCGCAACTGTGCCCTGCGCCCTGTGCCCTGTGCCCTGCGCCCTAAGCCCTCACCAGATACAGACAGACCAACCCGATCCCCACCATCGCCACGCCGAACTGACGCAAGGTGCCGTCCGGCACCTGCTGCATCTGTTCGGCCATGCGCTTCCAGCCGCGCGGCGCGGCGAACAGGAACAGGCCCTCGATCACCAGCACCAGGCACAGGGCCGCCCACAGGTCGGACACGTCGAGCGGTCAGCGTCGGTCGCGGCGCTGGTCGCCGAAGTACTCAAAGAACTCCGATCGTGGATCCAGCACCATCACGCCACTGCCATCCTGGAATGCCCGCCGATACGCCTCGAGACTGCGATAGAAGGCGTAGAACTCGGCATCGGACCCGAAGGCCTGCGCGTAGATTTCGGCGGCGCGGGCGTCGCCTTCGCCGCGCATGCGCTGGCCGTCGCGCTCGGCCTCGGCCACCAGCACCACGCGTTGACGGTCGGCATTGGAACGGATGCGCTCCGATGCCTCCTGGCCTTCGGCACGCAATTCGTTGGCGATCTGCTTGCGCTCGGCGCGCATGCGCTCGAACACCGACAGCAGCACGTCGGAATCTTCCGGCAATTCGATGCGCTTGATACGAATGTCGACCAGGGTGATGCCAAGGCCCGCCGCCGGCGGTCCGGCCGAACGCAACAGCACCTCGCCCAGGTCGGCACGCTCGCTCGATACCACGTCCTGCAGCGTGCGCTCGTTGATCTGGATGCGCAGGGCGTTCTGCACGATGGGCGTCAGCCGCTGTTCGGCCATGAACAGGTCGCCACCGGTGGCCTGGTAGAAGCGCGCCACATCCTCGATGAACCACTTGGCGAAGAAGTCGACGCTGACGTCCTTCTTCTCGGCGGTCAGGTAGCGCTCCGGACGTGAATCGAGGGTCATGATGCGCTTGTCGAACAGGCGCACCTCCTGCACGAACGGCAGCTTGAAGTGCAGGCCGGGCCGGATATCGGCCTCGATGATGCGGCCTACCTGGAACAGCACGGCGCGTTCGTTCTCGCGCACCACGTAGAGGCTGTTGAAGCCGGCGATGATGGCGATCACCACCGCCAGCAGAATCAGCGGTTTCATCACGGGCGTCCTCCACGGGCGGCGGGGCGCTGGGCTTCACGGCCGGCTCGCGTATCGTCGCGCGGCGCGATCACGGTGGTGGGCGGCAGGCGTTCGAACATGCCGGGTTCGCCGGGCCGTGGCGCGCCGCCGCCGATGCGGTCGAGCGGCAGGTACAGCACGTTGTTGCCGTCGCGATCGTCCATCAGCACTTTGGGGTTGTTGGCCAGCACTTCCTGCATGGTTTCGAGGTACAGGCGCTTGCGGGTGACCTCGGGCGCGCGCCGATACTCATGGACCAGCAGGCTGAAACGGTCGGCCTCGCCGGTGGCGCGCGCGATCAGCGCGTCACGGTAGGCCTCGGCCTCCTGGGTGACGCGCGCGGCCTGGCCACGCGCTTCCGGGATGACCCGGCTGGCATAGGCACGGGCCTCGTTCTCGATGCGCTGGCGGTCCTCGCGGGCACTGATGGCATCGTCGAAGGCTTCGCGCACCTCGCCCGGCGGGCGCGCGTTCTGCAGGCTGAGGTCGGTCACCTGCAGGCCGGTACGGTACAGCTCAAGCGAGGTCTGGGTGATGTCGCGCGCCTGCGCGATCAGCTCCGCGCGCTGTCCGGACAGGACCACTTCCATGGGGCTGGTGCCGATCACGCCACGCACCGCGCTTTCCGATGCCTGCTTGAGGATCTCTTCCGGATTGCGGGCGCCGAACAGGAACTGCACCGGATCCATGACCTGGTACTGAACGTTGAAGTCGACGATGACGATGTTCTCGTCGCGGGTCAGTACCCGCGACTGGCTGGTGAAGGCGCGCACCGAGGTCACGTCGACCTTGTGGACTTGCTCGATCGGTCGCGGCCAGGCCAGGTTGAGGCCCTGCGGCATCAGCCGGTCGTACTCGCCGAAACGCAGCACCACGCCACGCTGGCGCTCGTCGACCATGTGCCAGGAATCGAAGGCCACCCACAAGACCAGCAGTCCGAGCAGCAGCCAGCCGATGCCACCCGCGCCGCTGCCGGCACCATCGCCACCGCCGCCGGAGCCTTTGCGGCCGCCGAAGATGCTCATGCTGTTCTTCAGCTTGCGCAGGAACTCGTCGACGTCCGGACCCTGATTGCGTCCACCGTCGCCCCAGGGATCTTTGCCCTTGCCTTTGCCGTTACCCGGTTCGTTCCAGGCCATGGTGTCTCCTGCTCTATGCGTGCGTGTCGTAGATCACCGGCGGGTCGCGACCACCGGGTCGCATGGCGGTCGCGTGGTCCTGCCCGCTTCGGGCGCCGGTGCGGGAATGAAGTGCTGGGCGAATCGGTCGCGACGCCAGCGAGGCCGCATGACTGCGGAATGAGGTTCAATTCTATGTAGCGCCCGGACCCCGGGCAAGTCAGCCCTCTTCCAGCAGGGCGGCAAGCGGTGGGTGCTGGCTGGCCAACTGCATGGCCAGGCGGCGCGGCATGTCGACCTCCAGGCGCCAGCCGCCGTCCTCTTCAAGGTCGTCGACCACGGCGCCGGCATCGAACAGGCGTGCGCGCAGCCGCGCTTCGGCGTGCGACAGGTGCAGGACCTCGTGCAGGCGCTGGTTGCCCAGCGCCTCGGCCACCGCCGTGCGCAACAGGTCGAGACCTTCGCCACGCTGCGCCGACAGCCACACCCGCGCCGGTTCGCTTGCGTCCAGACGCGGCGCCATATCGAGCAGGTCGGTCTTGTTGTAGACCAGAACGCGCGGCACGTCGCCGGCACCCACCTCGTCCAGCACCGCATCGACCTGGCCGATGCGCACATCGCGCTCGGGATCGCTGGCATCGACCACGTGCAGCAGCAAGTCGGCGTCGCGGGTCTCGGCCAGGGTCGAGCGGAAGGCCGCGATCAGGTCATGCGGCAGATCGCGCACGAAACCCACGGTGTCGGCCAGCACCACCGGGCCGCAAGCAAGACCGTCAAGGCGGCGCAGGGTCGGATCCAGGGTGGCGAACAACTGGTCGGCGGCGTACACGCCGGCATCGGTCAGCGCGTTGAACAGGGTCGACTTGCCGGCGTTGGTGTAGCCGACCAGGGACACCAGGGGTGTCTCGCGGCGCAGGCGCGAGCGGCGCGCCTGCATGCGCTGCTTCTCGACTTTCGCCAGGCGCGCCTGCAGGGCCTTGACCCGCTCGGCCAACAGGCGGCGGTCGGTTTCGAGCTGGGTTTCGCCCGGACCACGCAGGCCGATGGCGCCGCCGCGCTGGCGCTCGAGGTGGGTCCAACCGCGCACCAGACGCGTGGCCATGTGCCTGAGCTGCGCCAGTTCGACCTGCAGCTTGCCTTCGTGCGATCGTGCGCGCTGGGCGAAGATGTCGAGAATCAGGCCGGTGCGGTCGACCACCCGGCACTCCAGATGGCGTTCCAGGTTGCGCTCCTGGACCGGACTCAGCGTGTGGTTGACCAGCACCAGGTCGGCCTCGGTCTCCTCGCGCAGGCCTTTCAGTTCCTCGGCCTTGCCGGTGCCGATGAAGAAACGTGGATTGGGCTGATCGAGCCGGGTGGTGAGCACGCCGACCACGCTGGCGCCGGCGGACCGGGCCAGTTCGGAGAACTCATCGAGCAGCGAAGGATCGGCCGCACCGGGAATCTGCGGCTGCACCAGCAGGGCGCGTTCGCCCCGTTTCGATCGTTCAAACACTCAGGCCGGGGCCTCACCCTCGCGCGCACTTTCACCCGGCCCCGCAGGAGCGACCTGCGGCCCGCCGGCGCCCATGCGCACGTTGCGCGCGGGGACCACGGTGGAAATGGCATGCTTGTAGACCATCTGGCTCACGGTATTGCGCAGTAACACGACAAACTGATCGAAGGACTCGATGGTGCCCTGGAGCTTGATGCCATTGACCAGGAAAATCGACACCGGCACGCGCTCGCGGCGCAAAGCATTCAGGAATGGATCCTGCAAAGACTGTCCCTTGGACATGGTTCACCCCTATTGTTGTAATGATTCCCGCGCCCCAGCGGCGCGCGGGGGAGTCTGCGGATCCGATACTACCTTCAGCCCCGTTCCGACGGAAGCGGATTCACCCGCAGCCGGGCTCGGCCCGGCCCGGCCCATGGATCAGGATGTCCCTAGAAACATGCGCAGTGCGTCCGCGTGCCGGTCGCTGTCGGGCGGCAGCCAGCGCGCGTCGTATTCGGCACGCAGCCAGGTCAACTGGCGCTTGGCGAGCTGGCGGGTCGCGTACAGGGCGCGGCGGAAGCATTCATCCGCGTCGTAATCGCCCGACAGGTGCTGCCAGGCCTGGCGATAGCCGACCGCGCGCAAGGCGGGCAGGCCGGGATGCAGGTCGCCGCGCGCCATCAATGCGCGCACTTCCTCGACGAAGCCCTGTTCCAGCATCAGCGTCAGCCGCTCCTCGATGCGCCGGTGCAGGCCGTCGCGCGGGCCGGGATCGACCACCAGCTTGAGGATCCGGAACCCTGGTCGCGTCGCCTGACTCCTTTGCTGTTCGCTGAGCGGCCGCCCGCTGAGCTCGATGACTTCCAGCGCGCGCTGGAGGCGCTGGCGGTCGCCTTGCCGGATGCGCCCGGCCGCCCCGGGATCGAGTCGTGCGAGGCGACGATGCAGCGCCTCCCAGCCGTCCCGTTCCGCTTCCGCAGCCAGGCGCGTGCGCACCTCGGCATCGGCGGCAGGCAGGGGCGACAGGCCCTGCGCCAGGGCGCGAAAGTACAGGCCCGTGCCGCCGACCAGCAGGGGGATGCGGCCGGACCCGGTGGCGCGGTGCATCTCGGCGAGCGCATCCGCGCGAAACTCGGCGGCGGAATAGGTTTCGGCTGGGTCGCGGATATCGATCAGCGCATGCGGCACCCGCGCCAGCGTTGCGGCATCGGGCTTGGCGCTGCCGATATCCAGGCTGCGGTAGACCAGGGCCGAATCGACGCTGATCACCGCCAGCGGAAACCGCTCGGTCAGCGCCACCGCCAGCGCGGTCTTGCCCGAGGCCGTGGGGCCCATCAGGAATACGGCAGGCGGGCGCCTGTCCGCACCCTTCATGTCCGCACCGCTTCCGCCACCTGGATCTCCACGGCATCGACTGGCCTCTTCGGGCCCTGAAGTATGGGGGATGGAGGGTGCAGGGCACAGGGCACAGGGCACAGGGCACAGGGCACAGGGCACAGGGCACAGGG
>DAOMOD010000120.1:0-12849 GCA_035444205.1 Lysobacteraceae bacterium | reverse complement strand
GACAGACCCCACAGGCCGCACGCGGACCTGGAGGGCAGGATGCCCGGAAGGCGCGCAAGCGGGGAAACTGCTTGCGGGAACGTCACGGTTTTCGCCGCGGTCCTCGCCCCGTCGCAAGGAGCAGATTTTCTCTTGGTTACTACTCTTTGGACGAGCAAGAGAAAGTGACCCGGCCGCCGGGAGGCGGACGGAACAAGAGTCAGCGACGACACAACTAGCGCCCACCGCGGGCGCTCCGATCAGGAACCGTGAAACACCGACACGTAGCGGTCGCGGCTGTCGCCGCTCCTACATGGAGACAACCACGGGAGGCGGCCGGAACCCTTGTCAGGGGCGCCGCGCCAACTCCGATTCGTCGCGCACCTTGGGCATCAGGTCCTGCTTGGTGACGCCAAGCTTCACTAGGATCGGCGAGGCGAACAGGATCGAGGAATAGGTGCCGATGATGATGCCCGCGATCAGGGTCAGCGAGAAGCCCTCCAGGGCCGGGCCGCCTGCGAAGTACAGGGCCGACACCGCCAGCAGGGTCAGCAGCGAAGTGATCACCGTGCGCGACAGCGTGGTGTTCACCGAACTGTTCACCACCTCCTCGGGCGACATCCGTCGCGAGACGCGGAAGTTCTCGCGGATGCGGTCGAATACCACGATCTTGTCGTTGATCGAGTAACCCACCACCGCGAGCAATGCGGCCAGCACGGTGAGATCGATCTCCATGCCGATCAGCACCAGGAATCCGACGGTGAGCATGGTGTCGTGGACCTGCCCGGCGATGGCGGCGATGGCAAATCGCCACTCGAAGCGCGCGGCGATGTAGATCAGGATGCCGATGATGACGACGACGATGGCGACCACGCCGTCCTCGGCCAGTTCGCGCCCCACCTGAGGGCCCACGAACTCGTTGCGCTTGAGTTCGGAAGGGAGGCCAGCGTTGGCGAGTTCGGCCTGCACCTCGCGGCCGAGATCCTCGGCCTCGGCGCGGCCCTCGCGCGGCGCCAGGCGCACGACGATATCGCGCGAGGAACCGAAGGTCTGCACCACGGCATCGGGATAGCCGGCGTCCGCAAGCTTGCCACGCACCTCGGCAAGATCGGCCGGATCGTCGAAGTGCAGCTCCACCAGGCTTCCGCCGGTGAAATCGAGCCCGAAGTTCAGGCCCGGCCGGAACAGCAGCACGAAGGCCGCCAGGATCAGCAGACTGGACAGGATCACGGTGATCCTGCCCCAGCGCATGAAGGGCAGGTTGCTGTCGGGATTGAAGAGCTGGAACATGTCTGGATTCTCCCGGCGGCGTCAGATGGAAAGCGCCTGCACCTTGCGGTTGCGGCGGTAGATCAGGGACACCAGGCCGTGCGACACCATGACCGCGGTGAACATGGAGGTGAGAATGCCGATGCACAGCACGACGGCAAAGCCACGCACCGGGCCGGAACCGAAGGCGAACAGGGCGATCCCGGCCAGCAGCGTGGTGACGTTGGCGTCGGCAATGGTCGACCAGGCCTTTTCGTAACCTGCCTTGATCGAGGCGATCGGCGAGTTGCCGTTGCGTATCTCCTCGCGGATGCGCTCGCAGATCAGAACGTTGGCGTCGACCGCCATGCCGACCGTCAGCACGATGCCGGCGATGCCGGGCATGGTCAGGGTGGCACCCATCACGCTGAGCGCGGCGAAGATCAGCACCACGTTGCAGACGAGGGCCACGTTGGCCACCACGCCGAACAGGCGGTAATAGACGATCATGAACGCCAGCACGAGGATGAAGCTCAGCACGATCGCCTGCATGCCACGTTCGATCCGGTCCTGACCCAGCGATGGACCGACGGTACGCTCCTCGACGATGTCGATCGGCGCGACCAGCGATCCGGCGCGCAGCAGCAGGGCCAGCCGGCTTGCTTCCTGCGGGCTCTCCAGGCCGGTGGTCTGGAACGTTTTCCCGAACACACCGCGGATGGTGGCGGCGCTGACCACTTCCTCGGTCACCCGCGAGGTGCGTACCTCGTTGCCGTCGGCGTCGATGCTGATCTCGGGGATACGTTCGATGAACACCACCGCCATGAGATTGCCGACGTTGTCCTGGGTGAAGTCGAGCATGCGTCGTGCGCCGACGTTGTTGAGACGCACGGTCACCATGGGTGAACCGGTCTCCTGGTCGAAGCCGGCACCGGCATGCACCAGTTGATCACCGGAGACGATGACACGACGCTTGAGTACGTAGGGCGTGCCGTCGCGGCCGTAGTAGAGGCGACCGTCGGCGGGCACACGACCGGTCTGCGCCACTTCGCGGGCATTCGCGTTCATGTCGACCGCGCGGTACTCCAGCGTAGCCGTTGCACCGAGGATAGCCTTGGCGATCGTTGTGTCCTGCACACCGGCCAACTGCACCACGATGCGGTTCAGACCCTGGCGCTGGATGTTCGGCTCGGCCACGCCGAGTTCGTTGATGCGGTTGCGCAGGGTGGCCAGGTTCTGCTCGACGGCGTGGCCGATGATCTCGGTGATCTGTTCGGGGCGCACCCGGACGATCAAGTTGTGGCTGCCCTCGGATACTGCACCCTCGCTCACCGTCAGCTCGGGAATTCCGGTTTCGATGACACCCCAGGCCTGCCGCCGGTCGGCCTCGCTGGTCAGCGACACGGTGATGCCCTGGGCACCGCGCGTCACCGCGCGGTAGCGCACCGAGTTCTCCCGCAGCAGGCTGCGGATATCTTCGGCGAAGCGGTTTTCCTGCTGTTCGATGGTGGCGCGCTGATCGACTTCCATCAGGAAGTGCACGCCGCCGCGCAGATCGAGGCCCAGTGCCACAGGCGAACCGCCGATGGCAGCCAGCCAGCCCGGCACCGTCGGAGCGAGATTGAGGGCGACGGTGAAATCGTTGCCCAGCTCCGCGCGCAGACTCTCCGCAGCGCGGAGCTGGATGTCGGTGCTGTCCAGACGCACCATCAGGCGCTCGCCCTCGACTTCGACGCTCTTGAACGCGATGTTCTGCTGCTGCAGGGCGAAGGTGACGCGTTCGGCCAGGGCCTGGTCGACCACGCTGCCGCGTCCGGCGGAGATCTGCACCGCCGGATCCTGCGGGTAGATATTGGGCAGCGCATAGAAGAATGCCGCCACCAGGATCACGCCGATCAGGGCGTACTTCCACTTCGGATAATCGATCATCGAATGGGTCCGGTCACTTCGGCGCCGCCGTCTTGGCAGCGCCGGACAAAGGCTTGGGTTGGGGCGATCAGGCGCTCTTCAAGGTGCCCTTGGGCAGCACCGCGGCGATGGCATGCTTCTGCAATTTCACCTTGACACCGTCGGCGACCTCGACCGTGACGAAGGAGTCGCTGACGTCCTCGACGCGGCCGAGGATACCGCCCTGGGTCACCACCTCGTCGCCGCGCTGCACGGCGGCGACCATGGCGCGGTGCTCCTTCTGCCGCTTCATCTGCGGGCGGATGGCGATGAAGTAGAAGATCGCGAAGAAGATCAGCAGCAGGATGAACGGCTGCATCATGCTCGGCTGCGCTGCACCCTCGGCCTGGGCGTAGGCGCTGGAAATGAAGAAGTCCATCAGTGGCTCCGTTGGATTCGATCGAAATGACACACCGGTGGGCGCGCCCAAAGACCGGCCATTATGCCACGGCCTCGGGCGGCTCGGCGTCGGCGCCCAGATCGGCATGGAAGGCCTGCACGAAGTCCTCCAGCCGGCCCTGTTCGATCGCCAGGCGCAGGCCGGCCATCAGCGTCTGGTAGTGGTGCAGGTTATGGATGGTGCCGAGCACGGCGCCCAGGATCTCGTTGCAGCGGTTGAGGTGGCGCAGGTAGGCACGGGTGAAATGGCCGCAGGTGTAGCAGCCGCAACCGGGTTCGATCGGACGCATGTCGCGGGCATGGCGCGCGTTGCGGATGCGCACCACGCCGCTGCGGGTGAAGAAATGCCCGTTGCGCGCGTTGCGCGTGGGCATGACGCAGTCGAACATGTCGATGCCGCGACGTACCGCCTCGACGATGTCCTGCGGGCGGCCCACCCCCATCAGGTAGCGCGGCTTGCCCTCGGGCAGGCGCGGCACCGTGAGGTCGAGCATGTGGTTGCGCTCGGCCTCCGGCTCGCCGACGGCAAGACCGCCGACCGCGTAGCCATGGAAGTCCATCGCCACCAGGGCATCCGCCGATTCCGCGCGCAGGGTTTCGTGCACGCCACCCTGGACGATGCCGAACAGCGCGTTGGGATTGCCGTCGAAGGCACGCAGGCTGCGTTCGGCCCAGCGCAGCGACAGGCGCATCGACTCTCCTGCCTCGCGCTCGCTTGCCGGATATGGCGTGCACTCGTCGAAGATCATGGCGATGTCGGAATCGAGCACGCGCTGGATACGCATCGACTCTTCCGGGCTCAGGAACACTGGCGCGCCGTCCACCGGCGAGGCGAAGCGCACGCCTTCCTCCGTGATCCTGCGCCGCTCGGCCAGGCTGAACACCTGGAATCCCCCGGAATCGGTGAGGATCGGCCCGTCCCAGCCCATGAAGCCGTGCAGGCCACCATGCGCCTCGATGATGTCGAGCCCCGGCCGCAGAAACAGATGGAAGGTGTTGCCGAGCACGATCTCGGCGCCGACCTCGTGCAACATGACCGGTGTCATGCCCTTCACCGAACCATAGGTACCGACCGGCATGAAGGCCGGCGTCTGCACCGTGCCGCGGCGCAGCCTGAGTTCGCCGCGACGGGCGGCACCATCGGTGGCGAGCAGCTTGAAGTCGAGGGCGGTCATCGGAGGCCCAGGTTCGGGACCCGGGACCCGGGGCCCGGGACCCGGAGAAGCGGGCGTCGGTGACGGGCTGAACCGGCGTCGAGCGGCAATGCGCTATCTGAATACTGCATGGATTCGTATTGTCCCTCGTAGGTTGGGGTAAGCGCAGCGCACCCCAACAGCTTCTGGCTTCATGGCCGATGGAACCCATTCCCGGGTCTGAGGATACTTTGGGGTGCGCTACGCTTACCCCAACCTACCGGGCTTTTCCCGGGTCCCGGGTCCCGAATCCCTACCCGCCATTCCACACTCCAGCGCTTCCGCTTCGCGACGGAATGATCAGCATCGCATCCCCATAGGAAAAGAACCGGTAACGCTCGTTCACCGCATGCCGGTACGCGGCCAGGACGCGCTCTCGACCGGCGAAGGCGCTGACCAGCATCAGCAGGGTCGATTCGGGCAGGTGGAAATTGGTGATCAGGGCATCGACGCTGGCGATGCGATAGCCGGGAAAGATGAAGATGCTGGTCTCCCCGGCGAAGGGGCGCAGCGCGCCGCCACGACTGGCGCTTTCCAGCGCGCGCACCACCGTGGTGCCCACGGCGATCACGCGGCCTCCGGCAGAACGTGTGCGGCGGATGCGCTCGACCAGTTCGGCGCCCACGTTGAGCCATTCGCTGTGCATGCGGTGCTCGCGCAGATCGTTCACGCGCACCGGCTGAAAGGTTCCCGCGCCGACGTGCAGGGTGATGGTATCGGTCTGAACGCCGCGCGCGGCCAGCGCATCGAGCAGCGCCTGGTCGAAATGCAGTCCGGCGGTAGGTGCAGCGACGGCGCCGGGCGCTTTCGCGAACAGGGTCTGATAGCGGCGCTCGTCGCTCGAAGTCGTATCGCGGCGGATGTAGGGCGGCAGCGGCATGCGTCCGGCGCGCATCAGCATGCGCTCGACCGGCTCGTTGCCGGCCGCGCGCAACAGGTAGAAGTCGCCATCGCGACCTGCGACCTCCAGCGTGCCACCGGCGTCGAGTTCGATGCTGCGCCCCGGCTGCAGCGGCTTGCTGGCGCGCACCTGCGCCTTGAACATCTGGCCCCCAAGCAGGCGCTCGACCAGGATCTCCACCTCGCCACCGGAATCCTTGCGACCGCGAAGGCGCGCCGGCAGCACACGGGTGTCGTTGAACACCAGCAGGTCGCCCGGCTGAAGCAGCGCCGGCAACTCCACCATATGCCGGTCCTCAAGAGCCTCGCGCGCGGCATCCAGCACCAGCAGACGGCTGGCCGAACGCTCGGCCAGCGGCGCCTGGGCGATCAGCTCCGGCGGCAGTTCGTAGTGGAAATCGGATTTGCGCAAGTCAGCATGGACGTTCGTAAGGACCGCGCATTATCTCCCCCGCCGACCGAATTGTGGCGTCGCGGTCGCGCACAGGGTCCGCTCCTACAGTGCATCACGGTTGTAGGAGCGAACCCTGTGCGCGACCGTTCGCTATCGGGCCGATGTCAGTCGAAAGCAATGATGCGTCTTCGCATCGTGCTCGAAGTCGAAGGGGATGCTCCAGCGCGTGCGGTCCTCGATCTTCAAGCCTGCGGCTGCCAGTGCATCGCGGTCCAGGCGGAAGCCACGCAGGTTGTTGGAGAACCAGATCGCGCCGTCCGGTGCCAGGCGTTCGGCGCAGGCGAGCAGCAGCCGAACGTGGTCGCGCTGCACGTCGAAGTCCTCCGCCCGCTTGGAGTTGGAGAAGCTCGGCGGATCGACGTAGATGAGGTCGTAGGCGGCGCGCTCGGCCTCGATCCAGCGCATGGCATCGGCCTGTACCAGCCGGTGGCGGTCGCCGCCCAGGCCGTTCAGTGCCAGGTTCTCGGCCGCCCACTTGAGGTAGGTCGCCGACAGATCGACACTGGTGGTGGCGGAAGCGCCGCCGGCGGCCGCGGCGACGGTCATCGCGCCGGTGTAGCAGAACAGGTTCAGGAAGCGGCGCGCAGCGGCTTCTTCGCGAATGCGCAGCCGCAGCGGACGATGGTCGAGAAACAGTCCGGTGTCGAGGTAGTCGTCCAGGTTGACGCGGAACCTGAGCCCGCCCTCCTCCACCGTGAAGTAACGCCCGCTCTGGCCCATGGTCCGGTACTGGTCGCCACGCTGGCGACGACGGCGCTGCTTGACGTGGACATTGGCCGCCGGCACCTCCAGCACTTCGCCGGCGATGCGCACCAGTTCGCTCAGGCGGCGTGCGGCGACCGCCTCGGGAATGGTGTCGGGCGCCTGGTATTCCTGCACGTGCAGATGGGCGTCGTAGCGATCGATGGCGGCGGCGTACTCGGGCAGGTCGGCGTCGTAGACGCGGTAGCAGGTCACGCCCTCGCGGCGCGCGCGCTTGCCAAGGTGCGCCAGCTTCTTGCGCAGGCGGTTGCGCAGCATGGCGGCGCTGTCCGATTCGACCTGCGCGGCTTCGGGCCCGGCGGGATGAAAACGGTACAGCACGCAGGCCAGCGCACCGTTGTAAAGCTTCCACTGCTTCTCGGCACGCAGACCGGTGGCGCGGGCGAGCTGCGGTTCGGAGGTGATCAGGGCCGTCGGCCAGCCGCTGAAGGTGCGCAGGCGGCTGCCGAGCAACGCATACAGCGGCACCAGGCCGGACTGCGTCTCCAGCCGTTCGCCGTAGGGTGGATTGGTCAGCACCAGGCCGGATTCGCCCATGTCCGGACGGTGCGCGAACCGCTCCAGCTCGCACGGCTGGAAACGGATCAGATGATCGACTCCGGCGCCCTGCGCATTGCGGATCGCGGCACGCATCATGTTGTCGTCGCGATCGAAACCGAAGAAGCGCGGCGTCAGCGCGGCGATGCCGGCCTCGGCGCGCGCCTCGGCCTCCTCGCGCAGAGCCTTCCACGCCGCGGCGTCGAAGCGCTTCCAGCGCAGGAAACCGAAGCGTTCACGGCGCAGGCCGGGCGCCGCGTCGGCGGCGATAAGTGCACCCTCGATGAGAAGGGTGCCGGATCCGCACATGGGATCGACCAGCGATCCGCCGGCCGCGGCGATGTCCGGCCAACCGGCGCGGATCAGCAGCGCCGCGGCGAGGTTCTCCTTGAGCGGCGCCAGTCCCTGCACCTTGCGCCAGCCGCGCTGGTGCAACGGCCCGCCGGAAAGATCCAGCGACAGCACCGCGCGGTCGCGGCGCAGGGAGACGTTGATGCCCACATCGGGGCGGTCGGTATCGACCGAGGGGCGCTGCCCGCAGCGCTCGCGGAACTGATCGACCACCGCATCCTTGACCTTGAGCGCGACGAACTGACTGTGATCGAGCTTCGACTGGCGGCAGTTGGCGTCCACCGCCAGCGTGCCGTCGACATCCAGATGCGCGCTCCAGTCGATGTCGCGCACGCCGGCATACAGCGCTGCCGCGTCGGGCGCGTCGAATTCGGCCAGCGGCAGCAGGATGCGGCTGGCCAGGCGCGACCACAGGCAGGCGCGCATCAGCAGTGTCATGTCGCCTGCGAAGTGGACGCCGGCCACGGTCTCGCGCACGCCTGTCGCGCCGAGTGCGGCAAGTTCGGCCGCAAGCAGTCCCTCAAGGCCGCGCGGGCAGGTGGCGAAGGCGGGTGTGGTCAGCATGTTCCGGAGTCGATTTGAACCGCAGAGTACGCAGAGCACGCTGAGAACGTCGCAAGCGCTGGACCGGATGGATCGACGCTGATCATCCACGGTACGCCATCCCGGAAGCGGGCGTCACCGCCGTCCTCCAGCTATCCGGGCACCAGGACAGATACCGCTCTGCTCTGCGTTCTGTGCGCGCTCTGCGGTGAATATTGCTCGAAAAGCCCTACCCCAATGACAGCAGAAACTGCCGGAAAGCCTCGGCCACCGCCGGGACCTGGTGGCTGAGGCGATGGTCGTCGTCGAGCAGCAGCAGCGGCGCCCGATGGGTATGGGCGAACTCCACCACGTCCGAGTACGGGATCAGTTCGTCGTCCCAGCCGTGCACGATGGACATCGGCACCTCGTCCACGTCGAGGTGCTGCTCGAAGCCATCGATCCGCAGCGGTGGCGCGATCAGGAACACACCGGCCACGTCCCGCTCCAGCGAGCCCAGGGCGGAAATGAAGGCGCCCATGCTGGATCCCGCCAGCACCACACGCTCGTGGCCGCGCGCGTGTTCCAGCATGCGCGCGATGCGGTCGCCGATGCGGATTGCGTCCTTGCTGGCGTCGAGATCGAGATAGTCCGGGCGCACGCAGTCCCAGCCTAGCTCGTCGCAGACTGCCGCCAGCGCGGTGACCTTGGTGGCCGTAGGGCCGCTTTCCAGACCGTGCGACAGCACGGCGAACCCCTTGCTCATGGCGCGCTCCTTGGAAGGAATCGCGCGAAGTCTGGCACAGTGAAGGGCGCTGCGGGGTAGCATGACCGCCATGTTCGCCGACCTGCCCGTGCATGACTGGCCCCTGCCCTACGAGACGCAGCTCGAGGCGCGCGCGCCTGAGACGATCGACCTGGTGGTGATCCATTGCACCGAACTGCCCGATCTGGCCACGGCCCGCACGTATGGCGAACGGGTGATCTACGAAGCCTCCGGCACCGGCGCCAGCGGCCATTTCTACATCGACCGCGACGGCAGCGTGCATGTCTGGATCAGCCCCGAACGGATCGCCCACCACGTGCGCGGCCACAACGCGCGCAGCATCGGCATCGAACTGGTCAACCGCGGGCGTTTTCCCGACTGGCTGGACTCGCGCCGGCAGGCCATGGACGAACCCTACCCGGAGGCGCAGATCGAGGCATTGATCGCCCTGCTGCGCGCCCTGCGCGGACAATTCCCCAACCTGCACCGCATCGCCGGCCACGATGCGCTCGACCGCGGCGAGGTGCCGGCCAGCGACGATCCATCGGTGCGGGTGCGGCGCAAGCTCGACCCGGGACCGCTGTTTCCCTGGGACCGGGTGATCGCCGCCAGCGGGTTGGAAAGGCTGGCACTGCCGTAGACCGTTATCCGGCGACCGGATCATCGGCCCGTCTGCCGCGATCGCGGAGAGTCAACACACCGCTGTATCGGGTAGGAGCGCGCCCTGTGCGCGCCCGCGCGGAAGGGGTCGCGCACAGGGTGCGCTCCTACGGGGTAGAACATCCCCGTAGCCCGGGTAAGCGCAGCGCACCCGGGATTCCTGCGGCGCCGCAAGCGTCCCGGGTGCGGCCTGCGGCCTTACCCGGGCTACCGTCCTGCATCGGGGTAGGAGCGGCGAAAGCCGCGATCATCGCCACGTATGCAACACAGGATCACTGCTTGCGCCGCGGCCCGACGCGATCGTCCACCTGCGGCCCGGCTACCCGTCTTGCCAACGTTCCCGCAACTCACGCTTCAGCGTCTTGCCGGCCGTGCTGCGCGGGAAGTCGTCCTGAATGCGTACTTCGCGCACGCGCTGGTAGGCGGCGGCGACGCGGGCGTTGAGCCATTCGGCCAGCGCGATCGCGGTCACGGTTTCGCCATCGTGCAGCAGTACCGCGGCCACCGGAGTCTCGCCGCGCCTGTCGTCCGCCACACCGAACACCGCACATTCGCGCACCGCCGGGTGGGTGGCGAGGATCTCCTCGATGTCGCGCGGGTAGACGTTGATGCCGGCGGAGATGATCAGGTCCTTCTTGCGGTCGACCAGATGGAGAAAGCCGTCCGCATCGACGCGGCCCAAGTCGCCGCTGTACAGCCAGCCGTCACGGATCGCCGCAGCGGTCAGGTCGGGTTGGCGGTGGTAGCCCTGCATCAGGATCGGGCCGCGGCCGATGATTTCGCCAACCTCGCCCGGCGACACGTCGTGACCTTCGTCGTCGACGATGCGCATCTCGAACAGCGGCAATGGCACCCCCACCGAATCGGGCTTGCGTGCGACATCGCCCCGGTCGAGCACGGTGACGAAGCCCTCGGTCAGTCCGTACAGCTCGTGATAGCGGCCGGGCAGGCAGGCGGCCAGTTCGTCCTTGTACTGGCGCAGCATCGGCGCGCCCAGCGACAGCAGCATGGAGAGCGAGGCGAGTCGCTCAGGCTCGAACCCAGGCGTGCGCAGCACGGCGATGGTCTGCGCCGGCACCAGCATGCAATGACTGACACGTTCGGCCTCGACGGCGTCGATGAAAGCACTCGCGTCGAAACCACGGTGCAGTACCAGGGTGGCACCGGCATGGAAGCAGGCGAACATCATCAGCAGCGCGCCATTGAACACCAGCGAGCCGGTCTGCAACACCATGCTCTCCGGCGCGATGCGGAAGCATCCGGAGAACAATGCGCCGTACCAGGCGCGCACGCCATGGCTCAGAACGATGCCCTTGGGCAGGCCGGTGGTGCCGCTGCTGTAGATGATGTTGAATGCATCGTCGGCGCCGACGCCGGCATCAGGTAACGCGGTTGGCGGTGCTTCGGCGCAGAGCGTCGCAAGATCGCGCCAGCCACTGGCGTGGTATGCGTCGACAGACAGGAAATGCCCGACGGATACGCCGGAAAGCGCATCGCGCGCGGCATCCACTGCGGCGAGCACGTCGCGATGGGCGATCACGCAGCGCGCGCCGGAATCGGCGATCAGCGACGCCAGTCCGGCACCGCGCAGCATCGGCGACAACGGCACCGACACCGCGCCGAGCCGCGCACAGGCCCAGTACAGCGCCAGCAGTTCCAGACCGTTCGGCAACACGAAAGCCACCGCATCGCCGCGACCGATACCTAGCGCGGCGAGCGCATGGCCCAAGCGATTGACGCGGCCGTCGAGTTCGCGCCAGGTGAGGCGCTGGCCGTCGAAAACCACGGCGCAGCGGTCGCCGTGGCTGCGGGCATTGCGGGCAAGGATGGTGGCGAGGTTCATGGCTTGCATCACGGCCGATGTCCGAGGGCATTGTGACCCTCCCTGAAGGCCGAGTCCCTTGGACTTTCGGGATGGCTGTGCGGGCTGTGGGCAAGTCATCGATGCCAGGAGACGGTCGCGCACAGGGTGCGCTCCTACAGGGCGCCGCTCATGTAGGAGCCCACCGTGTGGGCGACAAGGATGCTGCATCCATGCGACGGGACGGTCGCCCACCAGTGGGCTCCTACAGCGCGCGGCCAAGGCAGGAGCCCACCCTAGTGGGCGACCTGGGCGCTGCAGCGATGCGAAGTGTTGGTCGCGGCTTTCGCCGCTCCTACAGAAGGCGAGCGGGCTGTAAGGGTTTTCCGTGATCGGCGGTCAACGTCTACGCCAGGCCCACCCCGTCCGGCGTACCATCCCCGTGTCCGATGCCCCAGGGAGCGGCTCGATGCGCCATCTGAAACTTGCCGTATTGGCCGTGATCGTGGCCGCCATCGTCGCGGCGTTCTGGTTCGATCTTGGCCAGTACCTCAATCTCGCCTACCTGAAAAGCCAGCAGCAGTCGTTCCAGGACGCCTTTGCCGCACGCCCCTGGGCGGTCGGCGGCATCTTCTTCCTGATCTACGTGGCGGTGACGGCGCTGTCGCTGCCGGGCGCAGCGGTGATGACGCTGGCGGCAGGCGCGCTGTTCGGGCTGGGATGGGGCCTGCTGATCGTCTCCTTCGCCTCGACCATCGGCGCCACTCTCGCTTTCCTGGTGGCGCGTTTCCTGCTGCACGATGCAGTACAACGGCGTTTTGGCGACCGCCTCAAGGCGATCAACGAGGGGGTGCGCAGGGAGGGTGGCTTCTACCTGTTCACCCTGCGCCTGGTGCCGGTCTTTCCGTTCTTTCTGATCAACCTGGTGATGGCGCTCACACCGATGCGCGCCTTCACCTTCTTCTGGGTGAGTCAGGTCGGCATGCTGGCCGGCACCATCGTCTACGTGAACGCCGGCACCCAGCTCGGTCGCATCGATTCGCTGTCGGGCCTGCTGTCGCCGGCGTTGATCGGCAGCTTCGTGCTGCTCGGTATCTTTCCGCTGATCGCCAAGCGCGTGCTCGAATGGGTGAAAGCACGGCGCGTGTACCGCGGCTGGAAGCGGCCGAAACGCTTCGACCGCAACCTGATCGTGATCGGCGCCGGCGCCGCCGGCCTGGTCAGCGCCTACATCGCCGCAGCAGTGAGGGCCAAGGTGACGCTGATCGAGCGCCACAAGATGGGCGGCGACTGCCTCAACACCGGCTGCGTGCCGTCCAAGGCGCTTATC
>DAOMOD010000119.1:11803-13050 GCA_035444205.1 Lysobacteraceae bacterium | reverse complement strand
CGCTTCGCCGGGCGCTCTGAGAATGGATGTCCGCTCAGCGTCCTTTGCGGACCCAGAGCCCTTCCGGTTCACCCGCATGTTCACCGTTCCACCTGATCCTCCGCCGCGCAGGTTGCCTGGGTGAGGGACAGATCGCGGCTTATCCAAACCGCGTGGCCATTGGCCATCGGTACCAGCCAGCGCTCGCCTTCGAGCCGCGCGCCGTGCGGCGCGGACGGCAGGCGGATTCGCTCGACGATGTCCGGTACGCCCATGGCATCGGCGCGCAGCACCACCACCCAGCCGCCGCTGTCGATTAGATGCGCCAGACCGAGCAGGGCTGCCACATCGCCGTCACCCAGTTCGATCAACGCATTGACGTTCTCGGGAGAAATCCGATGATCCGGGTTTCCTTTCTTCACGAAAACGAGGCCGCCCCCAAACTCCCCATGATGGACGCCGACAAGGGATCCGTTCCCGAAGCGGACTGCTGTGACCGCCCTGTGGATGTGTGCGGCGGCGTCTTGAAGGTCCGCAGGAGCGTTGGGAAGGAACTCCCCACGATCCAGACCTGATCTCCAATGGGCACAGTTGCGATTCCCCGGTACCCGCGAGTAGAGCGGCAAGCCCCAGATATGCTTGCCTGTGAGTCGTTCCTCATGAGAATCGAGCGCGAGCGCTTCTTGTACAGGCGCACTGTCGCCTCCGGTCAGGGCCATTGCCACGCGCGCCGCGAACTCCCGGACTGGCCCATACCAATGCCTTCTCGCCACTAGCTCGACGGCAAGTAGCGCGCTCTGAGCGTCCAGTCGCCAGATCGCCTCCAACGCAGAGGTCACGATACGGTCGTCGGCGGAATCCAGCAGTCGAACGAGCTGAGGCGACACTTGATCGTTCCCGAGGAAGCCAAGCATCTCGACGGCGTCGGTCGGTGCATGACCCGAGGCCCTTTCGATCAAGTCCGCGATGTGAGGCGCGAACTTGGCAGCACGATGGCCGATGCGCGCGAGCGCGTGCGTGCAGCCCGCGTGGTCCAGTAGCTCTTCGGGTGTATCGGGGTCGTCTCTGATATACGCAGCGCAGAGTTCGACCAGCGGTTCGAGCATCACCGGATCGCCTTGCGCCATCAATAGTCTCGACGTTACACGCTGCAGTTCGTCGTTTGCCGAGTGGAGGTTTGGATATAGAGGCGCCAAGCTCACACCCTCGAGCGGAGCAGACATGTCGAGAACCTTTGTTATGCGTACCTTGGCGGACTCGTTGAAGGC
>DAOMOD010000119.1:6001-11793 GCA_035444205.1 Lysobacteraceae bacterium | reverse complement strand
GGTTGGGTGGCTGCTTCGACCATTCCGACTACCGTCGCCCGCCACAGCGAAGGACGGTTTTCGGTGTCCGTATGCAGCCAAACCAGGGAGTCGAGTGCATCAGACAGACCGACGACGAGATGGTCGTTTTCCTCGACCTCAAGCGCAGCCAGAACCTGCGGAAGCGCCGCGGGCAAGACCTGGGTAAGCGCCCAGGTGCCCTGACCGCCCCGCGGGTATCGAACCACCTCGTCGATGATGGCCTCAATGGCGGCCGGTGTGCCCAGGCGTGCGAGTGCGCGTGCTGGCCAGCCCCCTGGGTCGCGATTGAGCGCCGCGACGATCTCCGGAATCAGATCATCGGTCAGAGGCGTCCATTCGCCCATGGCGTAGCCGGCAAGATTGCGAAGCCCCGGATCGTCGTCAACCGCGAGCGCGGCCACTTCCGACCAGGCATCGGGCGCCACGCGGTGAAGGCTCTCGGCGAACGCCGCCTGTTCGCCTGTGACCCCGTATGGCGAGCCTACGGCGAGCTGCCGCAGCACAACCTCGCAGGCGGCCCACGAATCACATTTCGGATGCGCCGAGGCCGGCGCCTCGGCCAGCGGCTGCTCCGCCGAGGCGAGAGCGGCCCAGCCCGACACCAGGATCGCGAGTATGGTCTTCATGACGCCTGCTCCTTCCGGGTCGATTGCACAGTCGCAGTTCGCCATATTCCTGAATTGCGAGCAAGCCGGCCGGCGCAAACATTCCATGGCTCCGCGCCCGTCGAGATGCGCGCCTTCCGCGCTCCCCGCGGCAAACGGTTACGGCTTCACATGCAGTTGCAGTGTCCCAGGCCCAAGACAGGCACGAAAGGTGCCAAGGCGGCGACAGGCGGTCGCCCGGTTTCACCCGGTGAGATGCGCAACGGTAGGATGCACGGATGCTGGACGCCCTCGAGCACCTGAGCCAGGACACGCTGTTTGCACGCCTTGCCGAGGCGGCCGACCCGCCGCTGGTGCTGGGCGCGACGCGGCGGTTGGTGCAGGCGCTCGATGTCGCCTACGCGCGCGTCCGCAGCGATGCCGGCGACAGTGCCTGGCCGACGCCGCCGCTGTACACGCTGCCGCTATGGCTTGCACAGCAGTGGGATGAGGCGCAGCGGCTGGCGGCACTTGCCGGGGATGCACTGCCTTCGGCGCTGTCGTCGGCGGAATCGCTGGCGCTGTGGCGCGCGGTGGTGGAGGCCGACCGCGACACGCTGCCGCTGCTGCGCGGCGAACAGGCGGCGCGGCTGGCGGCGGAAGCCTGGGAACGCACGCTCGATTTCGAGTTGAGGAGACCCTTCGACGACGGCGACAACGCCGATGTCGCCGCCTTCAACCGCTGGGCCGATCGCTATGCGAAGCGCCTGGCGAAACTCGGGGCCATCGATGCCGACGAGCTGCCGGCACGCATGACACGCCTGATCGCGGCCGGCAGCATGCCCGTGCCGGGCGTGGTGGTGCTGGCCGGTTTCGATACGCTGGTGCCGGCGCAGGTGCGGTTGCTGGAGACCATGGCCGCACGCGGTGCGAAGATCTGTCGACTCGCAGCGGCATGGGCAACACCCTGTAGGAGCGGCGACAGCCGCGACCAGCCTTCGGTCGAGGGCGCGACGTCCATCGCGGCTGTCGCCGCTCCTACCGAAGGCGATGGCACGCCTCGCGCCGTCCGCGTCGAAGCCCTCACCACCGAACAGGAACTGCGCGCCGCGGCACGCTGGGCGCGGGCCCTGGCCGAGGCCGATGCCGGTGCGCGCATCGGCATCGTCGCCGCCGATCTCGCCGCCCTGCGCGCCGACCTGGTGCGCGTGTTCGACGAAGTGCTGTGCCCGGCGCGCCGGCCCGGTGCGTTGCGCCCCTACAACGTCTCCCTGGGCCTTCCGCTCAGCGAGACGGCGCCGGTGCGCGACGCGCTGGCCTGGCTGCGCTGGTTCGCCAGTCGCGACGGCGCGACGCCGGCGGAGGCGCGCGCCTGCCTGCTGTCGCGATTCTGGGGTGCGCGCGACCGCACTGCCGCGGCCGCCTTCGAGGATCTGCGCCTGCGCAAGGACGCCCGCCAGCGCATCAAGCCGCACGACACCGACATCGCCCCGCTGCGCCAGATGCGCCTGCCGGCCGATGCCGCCGCGCCCGGCGTCTGGAGCGAACGCATCAGTACCGCGCTGATCACGCTCGGTTGGCCCGGGCCTGTACCCCTCGACAGTGCCGCCTACCAGGCGGTGGAAGCCTGGCAGCGCCTGCTGGCCGAGTTCGCCGCACTCGGCCGCGTCGCACCGCGGCTGGGGCCGGCGCAAGCGGTGGCGCTGCTCGACCAGCTCGCTGGCGAGCAAAGCTTCCAGCCGCGCTCGCCGCCGGTGCCGATCCAGGTGCTGGGCGCCCTGGAGGCGGGCGGGCTCGCCTTCGATCATCTGCGCATCCTCGGCATGGATGAGGACGCCTTTCCACCGCGCGCCGAACCGCATCCGCTGCTGCCGCTGAACGTGCAGCGCCAGCACGACCTGCCGCATGCCACCGCGGCGGGCGAGCTGGCCTTCGCGCGCCGCGTCGGCCAGCGCCTGCTGGAAGCTGCGCCCGACATCGTCGTCAGTCACGCCTGCATGGACGGCGACCGCCGGCGTGCGGTCAGCCCGCTGTTCCGCGATCTCGCATGCGTGGCATCCGCGTCGTCTCGTTTCGCCGCGCTGGCAGGGCATGGCGACACCCCATCGGATGCCCCCCCGGAAGACGCCGCGGACACGCTGCCACCGCGCTGGCGCGCGTTGTTCGCCGCACGCGCGCAGGAGCTGCTGGAGGACGGCATCGCGCCGCCGTCCGCGAGCGGTGTCGTCCCCGGCGGTGTCGCCCGCCTCGCCGACCAGGCGCAGTGTCCGTTCCGCGGCTATGCGCGTCATCACCTGGGCGCCGCCGCGCTCGACGATCCGCAGTTGCCGCTGGACCACTTCGAGCGCGGCACGCTGGCGCACGAGGCGCTGGCGCGCTTCTGGCGCGAGACGCAGGATCTGCCCGGACTGCGCACTCTCGGCGATGCCGGGCGCCGCGACCGCGTGGCTGCCTGCGTCGAGGCCGCACTGGATGAACTGGCGCGCCGCCAGCCGCATCGCATCGGCGCACGCCTGCGCGCGCTGGAAGCCGACCGCCTGGCCGGCAACATCGAGCGCCTGCTGGCGCTGGAGGTGGAGCGCCCGCCCTTCGCCGTCGAACAGATCGAGGAGAAGGCCGAGATCGACCTGGCCGGCATCCGTCTCGGCCTGCGCGTCGACCGCGTCGATCGCATGCTCGACGGCAGCCGCGTGGTCATCGACTACAAGACCGGCGACATCGTCGCGCGCTTCGTCGATGCCCGCCCGGAAGCGCCGCAGTTGCCGCTGTACGCACTGCTCGACGACGGCTGTCGCGGCGTGGCCTATGCCGGACTGAAGACCGGCCAGGTCGGATTCTGCGGTGTCGCCGCCGAAGACGGCTGGCTGCCCGAGGTCAAGGCCACCGCCGAAGCCCTGAAGCGCAGCGGCAGCGGCATCGAGGACTGGGACAGCCTGCGCGCGTACTGGCGCAGCACCCTGGAAACGCTGGCTGCCGAAGTGCGCGACGGCTACGCCATCGTCCATCCCAAGCCGCAGGCATGCACGCGTTGCGACCTGTTCGCCCTGTGCCGCATCCGCGAGGCGCAGCCGCTGCGCGCCCTCGAGGACGAAGGGGAAGCGTCATGAGCGACGCATTGCTCCGCGAAGACCGCGACGCGCGCCAGGCCGCGCTCGATACCGGCCGCAGCCTGATCGTCCAGGCCCCGGCCGGCGCCGGCAAGACCGAGCTGCTGATCCGCCGCGTGCTGGCCCTGCTGCCGACGGTGGACGCGCCGGAGGCGATCATCGCCATCACCTTCACGCGCAAGGCCGCCGCCGAGATGCGCCAGCGCATCCTCGAGCAACTGGCCGGCGCCGCCTGCGACACGCCGCCCGAGGCGCCTTTCAAGCGCGAAACCTGGCGCCTCGCCCGCGCCGCGCGCGCGCATGCCGAAGCGCAGGGCTGGAGCCTCGACGACTGCCCGCAGCGCCTGCGCGTGATGACCATCGACGCGCTGTGCGCCGCGCTGGTACGGCAGAGCCCGATCCTGTCCGAAGTCGGGGGCAGCCTGAAGGTGACCGAGGACGCTCGCACCCTGCATGCGCAGGCAGCGCGCGCCACACTCCTGCACCTGGAAGACGGCGATGCCGCGGCCGACGCGGTGGCTGCCGCGCTGCGCCATTTCGACAACAACCCGGCCGCGCTGGAAGCACAGCTCGCCACGCTGCTGGGCGGGCGCGAGCGCTGGCGCCACCTGCTCGATGCCGGTACCGACGCCGCGGCACGGCGCATGATGGAAGGCGCACTGGCCATGCTGGTGCGCGAATGGCTCGGCCATCTGCGCGAGGCGATCGACGGCGTCGACCGCGACGCCCTGCTGCATCTGGCCCGCTTCGCCGCCAGGCACAGCGACGACGGTGCGCCGGCGCAGGTGCTGGCCGCCCTCGACGATCTTGTCGCCGATGTCGAATCGCTGCCGCACTGGCAGGCGCTGGCCGAGTTCTGCCTGACCCGGACCACCGGCACCTTCCGCGCCACCGTCAACAAGAATCAGGGCTTTCCGCCCGGCAAGGCCTTCAAGCCGCTCAAGGACGAGATGGTCGCGCTGCTGGCCAAACTCGCCGAGCGCCCCGGCCTCGCCGAGCGCCTCGACGGCGTGCGCAGCCTGCCGCATCCCGAATACGACCCGGTGCAATGGCAGGCGCTGGCCGATCTGCTGGCGGTGCTGCGCCTGGCCATGGCCGAGCTGCAACTGGTGTTCGCGGAACGCGGCGAGGTGGACTTCACCGAGATCGCGCTGCGCGCGCTGACCGCGCTGGGCGACGAGGACAGTCCCGGCGAGCTGCTGCTGCGCCTCGACCACCGCGTGCAGCACCTCCTGGTCGACGAGTTCCAGGACACCTCCAACCTGCAAGTCGAACTGCTGCGCCGCCTCAGCGCGGGCTGGACGCCGGGCGACGGCCGCACGCTGTTCCTGGTCGGCGATCCGATGCAGAGCATCTACCGCTTCCGCCATGCCAACGTCGGATTGTTCCTCGGCGTGCGTCGTGACGGCCTGCGCCGCGATCTGCCGCTGGAGCCACGCCAACTGCGTCTCAACTTCCGCTCCCAGCGCGGCATCGTCGATTGGGTCAACCGCGTGTTCGCCGCGGTGCTGCCGGAGGTCGACGACATCGGCGGCGGCCAGGTGGCGTACGCGGAGGCCGAGGCGCACCACCCGCCGCGGCCGGGGCCGGCGGTGCACTGGTACGCGCGCCATGGCGACGATGCCGAGGCGGAAGCGCAGGCCGTCGCCGCACGCTGCCGCGAGCTGCGCGCGCAGGGCGAACGCGCCGCCATCCTGGTACGCAGCCGCAATCACCTCGCCGCCATCGTTCCCGCGCTGCGTGAAGCGGGTGTGCCCTACAGTGCGGTCGACATCGAGGGCCTCCAGGAACGCCCGATCATCGACGACCTGCGCGCGCTGACCCTGGCGCTCAGCCATCCCGGCGACCGGCTGTCCTGGCTCGCCGTGCTGCGTGCGCCCTGGTGCGGCCTGACGCTTGCCGATCTCGGCACACTCACCGGCGGTATCGGCAGGGAAACGCCCCTGCTGCCGCGCCTGCAGGCATGGCACGCTGCCCCGCGCAGGCGCGCTGCGGGCGGCGGCCCGGACCCCGCTGCGGCGCCCGACCCGGCCATCGTGGCCATCACTGCCGATCTTCAGGACACCCACCCGTGGGCGAC
>DAOMOD010000119.1:0-5957 GCA_035444205.1 Lysobacteraceae bacterium | reverse complement strand
CGCGCTGTCCGCGGACGGCAGCGCACGGCTGGCGCGCACGCTCGATGTCCTGCTGCCCGCCATCGCCCAGCGCGGGCGCAGGCCGCTCCGGCGCATGGTCGAACAGGTCTGGCTCGATCTTGGCGGTCCCGCCTGCGTGCAGGCCGAGCGCGACCTGCACGATGCGCAGCGCTTCTTCGAGGTGCTCGACCAGCTCGCGCCCGCGCCGCTGCTCAGCGACCCCGCCACGCTCGACCGCCTGCTCGGCGAACTGAAGGCCGCCGCCGACCCCGTCGCCGGCGACGCCCTGCAGATCATGACCATCCACAAGGCCAAGGGCCTTGAGTTCGATCACGTGCTGTTGCCCGGCCTGGGTCGCGGTACGCGCGGCAGCGATGCCCCTGCCATCCTCGCCAGTTTCGAAGTCGGCGCCGACGACCAGGAGACACCGCTGCTGGCCGCCCGCCCAGCGCAGGGTGGCGAAGACCCCATCTACGCCTTTCTGCGGCTCCAGGTGGAAGCCAGGCGCGATGTCGCCGAGAGCGACCGCCTGCTCTACGTCGCTGCGACCCGCGCGGTGAAGGGCCTGCACCTGTTCGGCCACCTCGACGTGCGCAAGGCTGGCGTCGGCGTGCGCCGCAACAGCCTGCTGGCGCGCCTGTGGCCCGCCGTCGAAGCCGAGTTCAACGCCGCCCTGCCGGAGCCGACGGACGCGCCAGCCGCCGAGCGCAGCGCGGACGATGTGCCGCTGTCCCTGCTGCGCCGCCTGCCGATCGACTGGCAGCCGCCGCCCATCGAAACCGCGCTGAGCGCGCAGACCGACAGCCCCGACGCCAGCGCCGCTCCGCCCGCCTTCGAATGGGCCGGCGAGGCCGCGCGCTTCACCGGCACCCTGTACCACCGCTGGGTGCAGCTCATCGGCGAACATCCCGAACGCAACATCTCCAGCGCCGACATCGAACGCCTGAAGCCCGCCCTGCACGCCGAGACCGAGCGCGCCGGGCTGCCCACGGAGGAAGTCCCGCGCATCGTCGGCAGCGTCGCCGAGGCCCTCATCGCCACGCTGGACGACCCGCAGGGCCGCTGGCTGTTCAAGCACCGCCCGCGCCAGTCATGGAGCGAATACTCGCTGACCACCGTCGGCGAGGACGGCCGCCTGGAACGCCACATCCTCGATCGGACCTTCGTCGATGATGAGGGCACCCGCTGGATCATCGACTTCAAGACCGGCCGCCACGAAGGCGGCGACCTCGCCACCTTCATCGCCGCCGAACGCCGCCGCTACGGCGACCAACTGCGTCGCTACCGCGCCCTGTTCGCACACGAATCGAAACCGGCGCGCCTGGCCCTCTACTACCCCCTGCTGCCACCCGATGTCCGCTTCATCGAACTCGACCAAGCTTAGGGAACCCGCAACGCCTCACCTGGGCATTGCGTATATACTTTTGCGTAGATACATTCCGGCCCGCGCCACGCCACCATGACCACCGCCAAGATCTTTCAATCCGGCAACAGCCAGGCCGTGCGCCTTCCCAAGGAATTCCGCTTCGAAACCAGCGAAGTGGAGATCTTCCGTCGTGGCCGCGAAGTCGTGCTGCGCGAGAAACGCCGCAACCTCGCCGAAGCCTTCGATGAACTGCTCGATCTTCCCGACGACATGGTCGGCGTCATCGAGTCCATGGACGATGCCCCACCGCAGGAACGCGAGGACTTCTGATGGCGCTGCGCTACCTGCTCGACACCAATATCTGCATCCACGTCAAGCGCGAGCGCCCGGCCAAGGTGCGTGCCCGGCTGGCCCGCCAGCGGCCCGGCACGGTCGGACTGTCCTTCATCACCTGGGGCGAACTGCTCTACGGCGCCGCGCGCAGCCAGCACAGCGAGCAGGCACGGAACACGCTGAACCGGATCGCCGAGATCATCCCCGTCCTGCCCCTGCACCAGGAAACCGCCGAACACTACGCCAACATCCGCGCCCGCCTGTTCGCCGCCGGCACACCCATCGGCAACAACGACCTATGGATCGCCGCCCATGCCCGCGCCGCCGGTCTCACCCTGGTCACCAACAACACCCGCGAGTTCAAGCGCGTGGATGGGCTCAAGCTGGACGACTGGGCGGCATAGCTCCACCGCTCCCCGTAACCCGGATGCAACGCAGTGGAATCCGGGACCGGTCTGACCCTAGCGATCAGATCTGCGCGCACTGAACTCGTGCGCCAGCACTTGCAGGCTACACTTCCGTCAAACGCCATCCCGGCGCTGGGGAGAATGGTTTCGCACATGCGCTGGTGGGCGCCCATCCTGTGTTTGCTCGCCGCATCCTGCGCGCTCGCGGCCGATACGCCGCGCCTTGAACTTCTGTCGATGCCTCTGGGCGAAGGCGATATCGCCGCCGTGCGCGCTGCAACGCGCGACTGGAACGCCGTGCCCGAAACCGCCCTGCGCCGACAGCCCGCCCCAAGCTGGTGGCGCGTGCACCTGCCCGAAGGCGCCAGCGCCGACGAACCCTGGGTGCTGGCGCTGAAGGAAGCCTACGACGCCGACCTGATCGCCTATGCCGCCCCCGATTACCGCGCGCAGCGCCTGGCCACTTTCGACAGCGACGCCCGCCAGCTCGGTTCGAAGCACCGCCTGACGGTGACGCTGCCGGCGGCTCACCTGCAGGAACCGCTGTACCTGGAATTGCGCCGCGCCCGTGCCCAGCCGATTCGCCTGTCGGCTGCGCCGCTGTCGCGATACCTGGTCGCCGACGCCGCGCGTATCCGCACCACCAGTGCCCTGTTGAGCGCCCAGCTTCTGCTTGGCCTTGTTGCCGCCATCTATGCTTTCGCGCTGCGCCGCCACGTGCTGCTGCTGTTTTCGGTATGGGTATTGAGTTCGGCGCTGTACCTGCTGGTGATGAGCGGCGACATCGCCGGACTGTTGCCGGGCTCGGCCCTGCTGCCGCACGCCATGCGCCTCAACAGCATCGCCATCAACGTCGGGCTGGTCTGTGCCTACGGCTTTCTGATGTGGTTTCTCGACATAGCAAGTCACTACCCGCGCGTGGCGACGGTATTTCGCGTGTTGCTGGCCGGCTGCGTGGTGGTGCTGACCGTGCTGATGGTGGACCCCGCCAACATCGTTTTCCTGCACGCCAACAACATCATCACCATGTTGCTGGCGCTGCTGGCACTGGGGGTCGGCGTGGCGCGTGCCGCGGCCGGATCGCCGCAGGGATGGTTCTACCTGTTCGGCTGGGGCAGCGTGTCGCTGGTCGGCATGTACCGCGCCGGCCTGTTCCTTGCGGAGATGGGCACGCCGGACTGGCTGGAAACAGGCCACCCGGCCATTAACACCTTCGGTGCCCTGGTGCTGGTGCTGGCCACGGCGCGCGCCGCGCGCTACGCCGAGCGCGAGATGCACGCCGCGCGCGTGGTGGCGCGCACCGACCCGCTCACCGGTCTGGCCAATCGCAGCCAACTGGATGCCAGCCTGGCGCTGATGATCGAGACCGGCGCCGCCACCGGCCAGTCGCTCAGCCTGATGTTCCTCGACCTAGATCGCTTCAAGGCCATCAACGACCGCCACGGTCACGCCTTCGGCGACGACTGCCTGGCTGCCTTCGCCGACATCCTGCGCGGGCACGTGCGTGCCAGCGACCTGCTGGCGCGCTACGGTGGCGAAGAAGTGGTGCTGGTGCTGCCGGGCGCTGCACAGGCGCCTGCCGCAGAGATCGCCGAAACCCTGCGCGCGGCCGTCGAGCGCGAAGGCCGCGAAGTGCAGGGTCGCCCGGTGGCGCTGACCGTCTCCATCGGCTTGGCGACCTGGCAACCCGGCGAAACAGACAGCGAACTTCTGGCACGCGCCGACGCCGCCCTGTACCGCGCCAAGCGCGAAGGCCGCAACCGCGTCGCCGTCGCCGACGATCATGCCGACCACACCGCAGTTCCGCTGTAGTCCCGCTCGAACACAACGCGCCACCCCATGTCCGGCCATTCAAACGCAACGCTTGCCGACCGGCTCCAGGGCGGCCTGATCGGCCTGCTGGTCGGCGACGCCCTTGGCGTGCCCTACGAGTTCACGCCGCCGCAGCGCCTGCCGCCACGCGCCAGCATCGACATGACACCACCGGCGCACTGGCCATGCACCCACGACGTGCCGCCCGGTACCTGGTCCGACGACGGCGCCCAGGCGCTGTGCCTGCTGGACTCGTTGCTGGCGCACGAGACGCTCGACCTCGACGACTTCGCCCAACGCCTGCTGCGCTGGTACCGCGAAGGCTACCTTCAGGCCGGCGGCCGCGTGTTCGACATCGGCCTGCAGACCCGGCAGGCGCTGCGTCGCCTGGAGTGGGGCGAGCCTGCGCACGAAGCCGGCCCCGCCGGCGAGCACCAGAACGGCAACGGCGCGCTGATGCGTGTCCTGCCGTTGGCGCTGCTGCACGATCCACAGCGGCAAAGCCGCACCGGTCTGATCGACGCCGCGCAGCGCCAAAGCCTGGTCACACACGGACATCCGCGATCACGCCTGTGCTGCGCGCTGTACTGCCTGTGGGCAGTGGAACTGCTCGCCGGCCTCGACAGCGAGTCCGCGTGGAATCGCGCCGCGGACCGCCTGCGCGCATGGTGCGAAGGCGCCGACGACGCCCGCCGGTTCGCCACCTGGTCAGCCGACCAGAACGAGGAATGTTCGCGCATCCTCGACGCGTCCAACGCCGACAACGCCAAAGGCAGCGGTTACGTCCTCGACACCCTGTGGTCCGCACGCGCCTGCCTGCACCACCCCGACTACGCCGACGCTGTACGCGCCGCCGTGGCGCTCGGCCATGACACCGACACCACCTCCGCAGTCACCGGCGGCCTTGCCGGATTGCGCTCTGGCATCAACGGCATCCCCGCGCGTTGGCGCGAAACGCTGCGCGACGCACATCTGTTTCGGCCGCTGCTCGACCAACTCCGCCGCCGCCGTTCGCTTCCCTGATCCCTTCGTGCAGCGGAAGGTCTGATTGGGTGCCCTACGTAGATGCGAGGCCGCCAAACGCCCGCGGGCGACAAGCGCGCGGCTTCGAAAAGTGCAGCGTTCCGCCACGATCCAGCCACCCCCACATGTTCTGCTATGGACGGTCCACACGAGCCATCCAAGCCGATGCGCGACCCGCCTGCCCCGATCCGCATGGCGCCTGGACCCGGTGCGCTGCTGGCGGTCGCGCTGGCCGCGTTTGCGGGCACCCTGGCCGCGCTCATCGCCCACGAGCACTGGCGCGTGCAGCCGCGCAGCGAACAGATGCAACGCGACTTCGCGCACATCGAATCGCGCATGCGCGAGGCCGCGGAGGTTTCGCACCGCGAACTGGAACGCGCGCAGGCGGAAGCCACACGACTCCAGGACCGATTCGACGCGCACCTCAATCAGCAGCTCAGCCACACCCTCGACCTGATCGAGGAACTCGACATCGAAAGCGAACGCCGCGCGATCATCACCGATGTCCTGCGTCGGACCCGGCCGCGACGCCTGAACGTGATGGAGTACTTCGTGAGCAACGGCGCCTGGCCCACATACGCACACCAGGCCGGCTTCCCGAACCTCGACGTGCTGCCCTCCGGCGCCTGGGTCACCATGCAATCCGGCGGCACCATCAGCATCGACCTTGGCCCATCCTGGCCCAGCCCCGCCCGCATCCACCTTGTTCCGGTCGATGATCCGGCCAGCGATCAGGTGGAGTGGCATTGCCGCGGCGAGGGTGAGGGCGTGCAGGAGTTGCTGAGACTCAGCCGTGGCTGTCGCCGCTGAGACCGTCGGCAATCACCCGCCTACCCGAAGCCCCGCATGCTGCGCGGCGACACTTGGTGGGCTGAACCGGCAGGGAAGCGACGATTGCATCGCTTGTAGTGGCTCGGAAAGCAGTGTCGATCAAGCCTCGTCGGCCTCGACAGCTCCTCACCACGAACGGTCTTTGGTTTCTGGCCCCTCCCTCCGGCCTGCGGGGGGAGGTTGGG
>DAOMOD010000118.1:0-13169 GCA_035444205.1 Lysobacteraceae bacterium | reverse complement strand
CTGCTCGTCTTGGTAGGAGCGCACCAGCCTTCGGGCCTTTTCACAGGCCACCCGCCGCTCCAGAGGGGACCCGAACAGCGACGCGCGCTCCAGGGCGCGCAAAGATTGGGCGCGACGACATGGGGCTTTTCTGTAGGAGCGCACCCTGTGCGCGACCCTTGCGCTACGGTCACGCACAGGGGGGTGCGCTCAGCGCCGCAGCACCGGCCGTGCCAGCGATTGCAGGCGCTCGGGGTCGAGCAGCGTGACCAGGCGACGGTCGACGCCGATCAGCCCGTCATCCTGGAAACGTCCGAGCACGCGGCTCACCGTCTCGGTGGCAAGGCGCAGATAGTTGGCGATGTCCTTGCGCGCCATGGTAAGGCGGAACTCACGCGGCGAATAGCCGCGCGCCTCGAAGCGCGCCGACAGATCGAGCAGGAACGCGGCCAGGCGTTCCTCGGCCGTGTAGTCGCCGGCGTACATCGATGAGCGCGCGATGTCACGGCTCAGCAGCTTGAACAACTGCCTCTGCAGTTGCGGCAGTTCGGTGGCCAGGCGTGATACGTCGGGAAAGTGGAAGCGGCACATGGACGTCGGTTCCAGCGCCACCGCGTTGGACTGGTAACGCTCGGGGTCGATGGCATCGAGGCCCAGCATTTCCCCCGGCAGGTGGATGCCGAGTACCTGTTCGCGGCCGTGTTCGTCGCTGACATAGGTCATCACCGTGCCCACGCGCACGGCGAAGATGGCCTGAAAGCGTTCGCCGACACGGTACAGGTGGGTACCGGCCTTCATCGGCTCGGTATGCTCGACGATCATGCTGAGCTTGCGCAGGTCGACCTTGTCGACGCCGGAATCGCGGCATACGCCGCTGAACGCGCAGGTACCGCAGAAGCGGTTCTCGTCGCCTTCCTCGAGGTCGATGGGAGCCTTGATTTCGAGCGTCACGGACCATTCCACGCGGACTGACGCGGAGGATTCTAACGGATGCCGACCGCCTTGGCCCGCTCAGCGTGCGCCGGCTTGCCTCAGCATGTCCTTGAGCTGGTCCTGCCCGAACATGTCGGCAATGGCCAGCAGGCCGTCGCCGTTGACGTCGCGCGAGTCGAGCGGCGAGCCTGCATCGATCAGGCGCTGCACTACGGCGGCGCGGCCACCGGCGACTGCGTGCATCAGTGGCGTCCAGCGGATGCCGTCCAGTGCCCGGATATCGGCGCCGGCTTCCAGCAGGGACTCGATGACGGCGCTGGCGCCGGCCGATGCGGCCACATGCAGCGCCGTGGTGAGGCCATCCTCATCGGCCTTGAAGTCGACCTGGGCGCCATGGGCGAGCAGCAGGCGAGCGATCTCGTCCAGATCGTTGCGCGCCGCGCGCAGCAGCGGAGTGTTGCGGCTGTGCCGGTCGATCACGTTGGGGTCCGCGCCCGCCTCGAGCAGCCGTTCGACCTCGGCCAGGTCCCAACTCTCGACTGCATCGACCAGCGGCGCGCCGGCCGCGAGCGCGGGCGTCAGTGCGCCGATCAGGAGCAGCCACGACGCAAAGTGCGTTGAATCGGTTCGATACATGATCACGCCCCCCGCCAGCAGCTTACTCCAGGCGCGCTGCGGCGTCAGGCGTTAGATCACGCGTGAGTACCGCGGCATCTCGGTGACGTTGGCCGGTTTCAGAAAGGCGTCGAAGACCATGGCCACCGCACGCAGCAGCAGACGACCGGAGGCTGTGATACGGATCGAACGGTCGCCCACCTCCACAAGTCCATCCCGCTCGAGTGGGCGCAGGCGGCCCAGTTCGGGACGGAAGTAGCTTGCGAAGTCGATCTCGAAAGCACGCTCCAGCGGCCCGAAGGGCAGTTCGTCGCGGCACATCAGCCCGTTGATCACCTCGCGGCGCAGGCGATCGTCGTGGCTCAGCGACAATCCACGCACCACGGGCAGTCGGCCGTGATCGACCTCGGCGTAGTACGGAATCAGGTCCTTGGCATTCTGGCTGTAGCTGTCGCCGACGCTGGAAATGCTGGAACAGCCCATGCCGATCAGGTCGCACTCGGCGTGGGTGGAGTAGCCGTTGAAGTTGCGGTGCAGGCTGCCGTTGAGCTGGGCGCGGACCAGTTCGTCGTTGGGCAGGGCGAAGTGATCCATGCCGATGTAGTGGTAGCCGCCGGCGGTGAGTTCTGCCACCGTAAGACCAAGCAGGTCGAGCTTTTCCACCGGGCTTGGCAGATCCTCGGCGTGGATCTTTCGCTGCGCCTTGAACAGGTGTGGCAGGTGGGCGTAGCTGTAGGTGGCGATGCGGTCCGGGCGCGCTTCGATCACCTGCGCCAGCGTCTCGCGGAAGCTGGTCGCGGTCTGCATGGGCAGGCCGTAGATCAGGTCGAGGTTGATCGAGAAGAAGCCGGCCTGGCGCGCCGCTTCCATGAGGCCCAGGGTTTCTTCCAGCGTCTGTTCGCGGTTGACCGCCTTCTGCACTTCGGGATTGAAGTCCTGCACGCCGAGGCTGATCCGATTGAAGCCAAGATCGGCGAGCATGCGGATCTTGTCCGCGTCCACCGTGCGTGGGTCCACCTCGATGGAGAACTCGCGAGTCTCGTCGCGGGCGAGGTGGAAATGCCGGTCGAGGCTCCGCATCAGCTCGCCGAGCTGATCGTTGCTGAGAAAGGTCGGCGTGCCGCCGCCGAGATGAATCTGGGTGACGTCCCGATCGCGGTCGAACAGGGCGCCTTGCATCTCGATCTCGCGCAGCATTCGTTCGAGATAGGCGCGCGAGCGTTCCGAAGCGTGGGTCGGGTGCACGATGATGCGGTGGCAGCCGCAATAGAAGCAGGGGCTGGCGCAGAACGGAATGTGCAGGTACAGCGACAGCGGCCGCGGAATCGGATCCTCGTTACTGCCGAGCGCATGTTCGCGATACTCGGCCTCGCGAAAGCCGGCGCTGAACTGCGGCGCCGTGGGGTACGACGTATAGCGCGGGCCGGCCAGATCGTAGCGGCGGATCAGGTCGGCGTCGAAGTGGGTGGCGTAGGCCATGGTGGGCGGATTCTCCCGCGGGGCGTGCTCGATGGATGCATCCTGAGTGCTCGCGGCGGCCGCCGCCTTGATTTGAGTCAAAAGGAGCGGGGAGCGGGGAGCGGGGAGCAGGTCAGGGCTCGCAGAACGTAGCCCGGGTAAGCGCAGCGCACCCGGGAACCGGGACGCCAGGCGACAATACGACACTGACGTGCCCATCCCCGGGTGCGGCCTTTGGCCTTACCCGGGCTACCTGCTGTTGGAGGGACGCAAGTCCCGACGTGTGTGGTAGTTGTGGAAGTCTGCGGTCGGGACTTCCATCCCCCCACATGGTGACTCGCATTCCCCCGGTCCCGGGTCCCGGGTCCCGGGTCCCGGGTCCCGGGTCCCGGGTCCCGAAAAACGCCTTGCGCCCCACCGTCCCCTCCGTTCTAATCCGCGACCTCGATCCTCACCTACGGACCGCCCACCATGCCCTTCCTCCGCATGACCGATCTCGACCTTGCCGGCCAGCGCGTGCTGATCCGCGAGGATCTGAACGTGCCGCTCAAGGATGGGCGCATCAGCGCCACGCAGCGGCTGGAAGCGGCGCTGCCAGCCCTGCGTCTGGCACTCGATGCCGGGGCGCGGGTGCTGGTGATGTCTCACCTGGGGCGGCCCGAGGAAGGGGTGTTCGACGAGGCCGCCTCGCTGGCGCCGGTGGCGGCCTGGCTGGCCGAGGCGCTGGGGCAGTCGGTGCCTCTGGTTGCCGACCTCGACGCGCCACCCGCGCTGGAACCGGGCGAGATCGCGCTGCTCGAGAACGTGCGCTTCAACAAGGGCGAGAAGAAGGACGACGAGGCATTGGCCAGGCGCTATGCCAGGCTGTGTGACGTGTTCGTGATGGACGCCTTTGGCACCGCCCACCGCGCCCAGGCCTCCACCCACGGCGTTGCGCGTTTCGCATCGGTGGCCTGTGCCGGGCCGTTGCTGTGCGCGGAACTGGATGCACTGGCCAAGGCGATGCACGAACCGGCGCGGCCGCTGATCGCCATCGTCGCCGGATCCAAGGTCTCGACCAAGCTGGAACTGCTGGAAAGCCTGGCCGCCAAGGTCGACCAGCTCATTGTAGGCGGTGGCATCGCCAACACCTTCCTGGCCGCGACCGGCCATGCGGTCGGCAAGTCGCTGCACGAGCCTGACCTGCTCGACACCGCGCGCCGTATCCTCGACGCGGCGAAGGCGCGTGGCGCCGACATTCCGTTGCCGACGGACGTGGTGGTGGCGTCCGAGTTCAGTGCCGAGGCTCCGGCCACGGTCAAGGCCGTCACCGCGGTGGACGCTGCGGACATGATCCTCGACATCGGCCCGGAGACCGCGGTGCGCTATGCGGGGATGATTCGCGGTGCGGGTACCGTGGTCTGGAACGGTCCGGTCGGGGTGTTCGAGTTCGATGCCTTCGGCAAGGGCACCGAGGCGCTGGCCCATGCCATTGCCGACAGCAGCGCCTTCTCCATCGCCGGCGGCGGCGACACTCTGGCCGCGATCGCCAAGTACGGGGTCGAGGACCGGGTGTCCTACATCTCCACCGGCGGCGGCGCCTTTCTCGAGTTCCTGGAAGGCAAGACCCTGCCGGCGGTGGCCATGCTGGAGGCGCGTGCATCGTGACCGCACAGGAGTGCGGCATCATGATGCCTGCATGACGCGCACCACGGTCACCCTCGATCCCGTCGTCGAACAGTTCCTGCGCGACGCCATGCAGCAACGGCACCCGAGCTTCAGGCGGGCGCTCAACCAGGCCGTGGTGCACACCGCCGACTGTGACTTCCTCTGCTCTCCCGGCCTGCGCTGCCGTTTTCCCCTGGGCGCCTGAACACGGCCTGCGCACACGATCCCTCCAGGAGTGGGCTGCTTCTATCGGCTTTTGTAGGTGGGGCTTCAGCCCCGACACGGGCATTCCTCCGAAGCGAGCGGACGGTCGCGGCTGAAGCCGCTCCTACACGAGCGCGGCCCCGAAGGAGGGGCTTCAGCCCCGACATGGGCATCGCTACGAAGCGAAGGGACGGTCGCGGCTGAAGCCGCTCCTACACGAGCGCAGCCCTGTAGGAGGGGCTTCAGCCCCGACATGGGCATTGCCACGAGCGAGCGGACGGTCGCGGCTGAAGCCGCTCTACAGGGCGTCGCTTCGACGCGAAGGCGCGCTCCTACTCTTCGCGCAAGGCGCGCGCCAGCGCGTCGATGCCGGGATGCTCCGGATCGATCTCGCGCGCGGCCTCCAGCGCCGACATGGCACGTTGCCGCTGGCCACCCGCAAGCTGTTCCTGCCCGGATGCCAGCAGAGCGTCGGCGGTGGCGCGACGCAGCGCCGGCAGGCGCCGGTCGCCGGGAGCGAGCTGGCCGAGCCCTTCCACGAAACCACGTGCGGCGTTCAGTTGTCTTGCGTCGAGCGCCGCCTGCGCGCGCTGCGCCGCCGCTTCCGGCAGTCGTTGCAGGCCGGCCATGGCCTCGGCGTTGCGTGGATCGAGGGCCAGTACCGCGCGATAGCGGTCGTAGGCGCTGTCACCGGGCGGGTACAGCAACTGTCCGGCCTGTTCGGCGGCCTCGGCCAGGCGCAACAGGCGATCACGCTCGAACCGTTGCGCCTCGCTCAGCTCGGCGACCTGCACCGCGATCAAGGCCCGCTCGCGTGCGTCGCGCAAGCGTACGCGCAGGGCGCCGAGCTGGCCAAGGTCCGGGGCCAGCGCCTCGGCTTCGTCGATAAGCGCAGCGGCGCGGTCGAGCTCCAGCGCGCCCAGTGCGCGATCCGCCTGCGCTGCCAGGCCGGAGGCCACCCGGCGGATACCCGCCTGCGCCGCACTGTTGTCGGGCCAACGCGTCAACACCTCGCGGAACCGGTCCAACGCGCTGTCGCCCGCCGGTGTGGTGAGGCGACCCCGACGCAACCGGGATTCGGCCTCCTGAAGCAGGTGATCGATATCGGCACGGCGCATCTCCTCGAATTCGGCGAGGGCTGCCCGGGCCTGGACCAGACCGGGGTGACGCGGGCGCCAGGAGGTCACCGAGTCGATGCGTGCGCGCGCGCTCGCCTCGTCTCCGGCCACCAGATGTCCCGCCACGTCATCGAGCAGCAGCGCCGCCAATCGATCCAGTTCGGCTTCGATCTGGCGGTCGTCGGGATGGCGTTCCAGCAGCAGCAGAAGTTGCGGCACCGCCGCGTCATCGGCACCCTCGATGCGTCCCTCGGCGGCGGCCCGACGCGCCTGTTCAAGCCCCTCGGCGCGCACCTGATCGGCGCAGTCGGCCTCGCGCAGCGCCGCTTCGATATCGCCGAGCGCCGCCGGTGGCGCACCTGCCGCGCGTGCCGCCCGCAGCCATTCGCGGGCAGCGCTGATATCGCCATCCTGCAAGGCCTGCCGTGCGCGCCCGGCTTGCGCCTCGGCCACCTTGCGCAGGCCGCTGCGCGCCACGTCGTGGTCGGGTTCGAAATCGAGGACGGCGCGATACAGTGCCTCGGCGCTGCGTGCGTCTCCGTGCAGACGGCCTTCCTGGAAAGCGCGTTCGGCGTCGACCAGCAGCACGTTGAGTTCGGTGCGCGGAATCAACGCGCGCAGACGGTCCTGTTCCAGGTAGGCCCAGATTCCACCCGCGGCCACCACCAACATCAGCCAGGGCCAGCGCCGCGTCCTGCGTGCCGGCGTTTGGCGGCGTCGCGCCGGACGTTCGATCTCCGCCGCGGACAGCTCGCCCAGCACCGGCTCGCCGCGCAGCTCCGACGGTGGCGTCCTGGGCGCGGGAGTGGCGATGCGCGGGGTGAACGGCGGCGTCATGCGCTGTCCGAGCGGCGGCAGCATGACATCCTCGGGATTGCCGAGGGTGGGCAGTTCGCCGGCCAGGATGGCGGCCTCGATGGACTCGATGGCGGCAGCCACGGTGGCGCCATTCTGGAACCGCTGCTCCGGATCCTTGGCCATCAGGCCGTCGAGAATGGGCTGCAGCGGGGAGAGCAGGTCCGGAAGGCGCGGCACCGGCGCGGTGAGGTGCTTGATACCGACCGCCAGCGCTTCGTCGCCAGCGAAGGGGACCTCGCCCAGAAGCAGCTCGTACAAGACGATACCCAGGCTGTACAGGTCGGCGCGGCCATCCAGCGGCTGGCCACGCGCCTGTTCCGGACTCATGTAGTGCGGCGTGCCGATGACCGACCCGGTGCGCGTCATGCTGCTCATCGCATCGGCGGCGCGGGCGATACCGAAGTCGGTAAGCGCGGCGGCAGCATCCTCGCGCAGCAGGATGTTGTCGGGCTTGACGTCGCGATGCACCACACCCTTGCCGTGGGCGTAGTGCAGGGCCAGGGCGATCTCGCGCACCACACGCAGCACGAAGGGCACGCTGGGTAGAAGCCCGTTCGCTCCCGACACCGGACCGCCCGGCAGATACTCCATGGCGATGTAATGGTGGTCGCCCGTGCGCCCGACATCGTGAATGCCCACCACGTGGCGATGGCGCAGGCGCGCGGCGATGCGCGCCTCGCGAAGGAAGCGCTCGCTGTAGCGCGGATCGGCCGCCAGCGCGGGCGCCATCACCTTGAGCGCCACCTCGCGATCCACCGATGCCTGAATCGCCAGGTACACCGTGGACATGCCGCCGCTTCCGAGCTGGCGAACAATGCGATAGCCGGGGATCTCAATCACGGTGGGGAAGGACACGGGGACCGCTTGTAGGGCGGCGGCGAGGATAGCACGGGGGTTTGGGGCCTAGGGCCTAGGGCCTAGAGTGGCGAGATCGAGCCCATGTCGCACTGTTCGAGCATTGTCGGCACTCCGGGACCCGATGATCGCTACGGTCTGCGGGCTGTTCCCCTAGGCCCTAAGCCCTAGGCCCTAGTTCGTAGGTTGGGGTAAGCGCAGCGCACCCCAACGCGCTTGTTTTCATCGTGTCGGTATTGTTGGGGTGCGCTGCGCTTACCCCAACCTACGTTGTTCCGGTGCTTGCAGGTCGGCACCGCTGTGCCGACATCACTTGGCGCACGCTTTATCCTGTGCCATGTGCCCTGTGCCCTGTGCCCTCCTAAGCCACCCGCCGCGCCTCGATCACGTTGCGCAAGCCCGCGAGCTTGGCGAGCAGGCCGCTCAGTTGTGCGAAATCGGCCACACGTACGCTGAAACGCAGCTCGGCGGTACCCTCGTCGGCGGACACGCGGGTGTCCAGCGAAAGCACGTGCGCATCGGCCAGCGAAATGCAGTTGGTGACATCCTTCAGCAGGTGCTTGCGATCGTAAGCTCGCAGCATCAGGTCGACTTCGTAGGCCTTTCCGCCACGACCACCCCATTCCACCTGCAGCACCCGCGACGGGTCGCGCGCGGCCAGACGCGCCAACTGGGGGCAGTCGAAACGGTGGATGCTGACCCCGCGACCGCGGGTGATGAAACCGTGGATGGGATCGCCCGGCACCGGCTGGCAGCAGCGCGCAAGGGTGGTGAGCAGGTTGCCGACACCCTCGATGACGATGGCATCGGCGGCACGCTGGCGGCTGCGGCGCGGTGCCTGCACGGTCGGCGCAGGTTCGACGTCCTCCTTCGGCTGCGCCAGTTCGTGCAACTGGCGCGCCACCTGAGCCGGCGTGGTGTCGCCCAGCGCCACGGCCACGTACAGCTCCTCGGCCTTCTTCAGGTGAAGCCGCTCCAGCAGTGGAGCCAGATCGGCCTGGTGCAGACCGAGCCGCTTCAGGTCGCGCTCCAGCAGCTCGCGGCCTTCCTGCACGTTGCGCGCATGGTCGAGTCGGTGGAACCAGGCGCGCACCTTGTTGCGCGCACGCGAGGTGGTGAGGCAGCCGGTGTGCGCCAGCAGCCAGTCGCGACGCGGCTCGGCCACCTTGCCGGTGAGGATCTGGATGCGGTCGCCGGTGGCCGGCTGGTGGGTCAACGGCACGATGCGGCCGTTGACCTTGGCGCCGCGGCAGCGATGGCCGACCTCGGTGTGTACGTGGTAGGCGAAATCGAGCACCGTGGCACCGCGCGGCAGATCGACCACGTGCCCCTGCGGAGTCAGCGCGTAGACGCGGTCCTCGATCAGCTCGGTGCTGAAGCCGGCCAGCAGGGCGCGGTCGTCTTCGCCTTCCTCGCGGTTCTCCAACAGCTGCCGCATCCAGTTGATCTTGCGCTCGAAACTCTGGTCGCCGCTGCCGCCCTCCTTGTAACGCCAGTGCGCGGCCACGCCCAGTTCGGCATGCTCGTGCATGTCCCAGGTACGGATCTGCACTTCCAGGGTCTTGCCCTGCGGGCCGACCACCGCGGTGTGCAGGGACTGGTAGTGGTTGCCCTTGGGGTTGGCGATATAGTCGTCGAACTCGCCCGGAATGTGGTGCCAGAGGCCGTGCACCACGCCCAGGGCCGCATAGCAGGTGGCGACATCGGGCACCAGGATACGGATGGCGCGGATGTCGTAGAGCTCGCCGAAGTCGACGCCCTTGCGCTGCATCTTCTTCCAGATGCTGTAAATGTGCTTGGGCCGCCCCGCCACGTCGGCGTTCTCGATGCCGGCCTCGGTCAGCGCTTCGCGCACACGGGCGACGCTCTCGGCGATGAAGGATTCGCGGTCGCCACGGCGTTCGTCGAGCAGGCGCGCCACGCGCTTGTAGGTGTCGGGCTGCAGATAGCGGAAGGCCAGGTCCTCCAGCTCCCACTTGAGCTGCCAGATGCCCAGCCGGTTGGCCAGCGGCGCGTGGATATCGGCGCTGAGGCGCGCCAGTGCCTCGCGCGTTTCGGCGTCCTCGCGCGCGGCGAGGCGCATGCGCACCAGTTGCCGCGCCAGCAGGATCAGCACCACGCGCAGGTCGCGAATGATCGCCAGCAGCAGCCGGCGCAGGCCCTCGGCATTGCCGCCGGGCCGACTGCGGTAGATATCCCACACCTTGCGCGCCGCCTGCTGGCCCTCGATCAGCGGCCGCAGGGCCGGGTAGCGTGCCTTGTACTCCACCACGCCGGAGGCGTCCGTGCCGAGCTGATGCACCAGCGCGGCTGCCTGCGACTCGCCATCGGCATTCATCTCGCCCAGCAGATTGAGCACCTGCAGCGCCTCCGCGCAGCGTGGATCCTTGTGCGGCCAGTGCGTCTCCGCCAGCGTCAGCGCATCGGCAAGAACCGGAGCCATTACGCCGGGCGCGGCGTGCGCTGCGCGCCAGGCGGCGATGCTGGTGTAGTTGGTGCGCTTCACGGGAGACGCTGTTGTGGCGAAACGTTCTACTTGATCAAGGATAGCCTCTTCGAAGATTCCCGCGTGCCGCTACCTGTTGCGGCTCGATGCAGGTACCAACAAAGACAGAGGCCGGAGCAGGTGCCCCGGCCTCGCAAGCTGTACTTCCCGTCCGCAGTCTATGGGACGATCTGGATCGTGATCCGGGCTACGTCCGTGAACTCCCCATCGCTGATCGTGATGGAAAAGCTGTCCCCCTGACCGGGACTTGCCCCTGGCAACGCATAATTGAAGGTCCCGTTGGCGTTCATGAAAAGCACGCCGCCGGAAGGCAGGAAGATGGCGCCTCCAACAAGCGTTGCGCCATCGACGGCGACAACCGATAGCGGATCACCGTCCGGATCCACGCTGGCGGCCAGCACGCCCAAGGCCGGATCCGAAACGGTCAAACCACCGACCGGCACCTCGTATGTCATGTCGCCACCCACCGGCGGATCGTTGAACCCGGTCACGCTGATCGTCACCGTCGCCGTGCTCTCGAGGTTGTCGACGTCGGTGAGGGTGTAGGTGAAGGTCTCCATGGCGCTGCCGCCACCCGGCACCGAAATGAAGGCTTCGCCGGGATCGAAGTCCATGCTGCCGTTCGACTGCACGGTCACGGTGGCCGGGATACCGTCGCCGGGCGCTTCACGGATCACCACCGGCGCACCTACCGAGATGGGATCGCCGTTGACCTTGCCGACCCAGAACGACTGCCCCGCCGCGTGCTCATCGGCGCCATGGCCGTTGTCCGCGAACAGGTTGCCGCTGGTGGACGTGTCCTGATCGGTGCCGAACTCATCGTCGCGCGCGATCGGCCCGGCGGGCTCGGAAACCACCGCCTGCAGATTGGCCGAGTTGTCGGCCCGATTGCGGTCGGGCAGTCCAGGGGGCGACGTGGTGACCGCCGCCTGGATCGAGAAGATTCCGCCCAGAAGGGTCTCGTCGAAGTCCGCGTAGGCGCGCTCGACGTCAATGACCAGACGCGGCGGCGCGCCCGCGCCTGGAATGTGCCTCGGCAGCGCCGCACCGACCAGGTCGAGACGCCCGGTGCCACTGTTCACCGCACCGCAACTGGAACCAACGCCGAACGCGGTGCAGTTCCAGTTCTCGATCAGACTGTCGATGAAGCGTACCTCACCGATCTTGGGGAACAGGTCGCGAATACGAATGTTGTCGGCGGCCCCGATGGCCACGTTTGCGACCTCGATGCGGTAGCGGAACAATCCGAACGTCGCACTCGGCAGCTCGCTCAAGGTGAGCACCAGATCCGGATAGATCTCCTCGATCTCGTAGCTGCTGGCGAACAGAAGGTCGGGCGAACCGCCGACTCCGCCGCCTTCACCCTGCGCGCCGCCTTCGCCGAAGCCGAAGCAGGAGGCGGTTGGCGGCATGCCGATCCGAAGCAGTCCGTTGCCGTGCACGTACTGGGCCAGTGTGACGCCGGCAAAGCTGGAGAAATCGCCGTTGACGTCGGTCAGGTCGAGGCGCAGGGCGCCCGCTCCGCCACCGTAATCGAAGCAGATAAGCGGATCGACGATGCGTACCTCGAGGCGCCTCGGTGCGGCCGTGCGGTAGATCACGCCCTGGCCGATGCGCTGGGTGGGCTCGCTGTCGATCTGCAGGCGCAGGTTGGCCGCGGAGACACCGGACGATTCACATCCGGACCCGATCAGCTCTTCGAGCCGGGTCAGATTCGCCTGGAAGGTCCGGTCGTTGGTGTCGTAGCGGAACACCTGCTGCCCGATCGAAAGATCGGTCAGCCGGTAGTCCTGCCCATCCAGCCGCAGGCTGTAGGTGCCCGGCGGGATGGCTTCGCCTCCGGTGGCGCACTCGATGTTGCCGATCTCCGACTGCGCCGACAGCCGACGCGCGGCGGGGTCGTAATCCGCCGTGAGCAGGGGAAAGGAATGTTGCGAGTTGAGGTTGATATTGATGGCCGCGGCTGGCGGGGGGGCCAGTCCGGCGACGAGCAAGGAAACGGATATAGCTATGGCAGGCTTGCGCACGCGGGTGGTCCTGCGCCTGGGGGGTGGAGGCGCTTTCTCGGTTTTTGCAGGCAGAGCATACCCGAGCGGCGGCGTCCAACGAAAGTCAAGCCTCCGATCCGCCCACCCCCGACCCTGAACGCGCGTTCAGTCTGGCGTGTGGGCCGTGCGGGAAATGGCGGGCCGCTTCCCTTAGACTAGGGGGCTTGCCTTCCCATCCCACGGACCCGACGCATGCGCATCGCCATCCTCCCTTGCCTCCTGGTCGCTCTGTCCATCGGCGCCGCCCAGGCCCAGACGTTCTCATCCCTGGAGGAGCGCATGTCCGCGGCCGAGTTCAGCGCGGCGGGCCTCGACAAGCTCAGTCCCGAGGAGCTGGCACGCCTCAATGCGTGGCTGGAATCCAACCTGCCCCGCGCAGGCGCCAGCGCGGTGTCCGCGGCACCAGGGCCGGACGAAGACCGTCGCGGCCTGCGCGACCGTTACGACTCGAAGGACACCATCGTCAGCCGCATCGATGGCGAGTTCACCGGATGGGACGGCGGCGGCCCGCGCAAGACCCGCTTCGTCCTGCAGAACGGCCAGATCTGGGAGCAGATCGACACCAGCGTGTTCGTGCTGCGCGCCACCGATCCGGTAGTGACCATCTCGCCGGCCATGTTCGACTCCTGGGTGCTGCGAGTCGAGGACCACAACCAGGCGGTGCGCGTGAAGCGCGTGCGCTGAGGGGGCTTCCAGCGACAACGGCTTGCCGTCTTCGGTCCGAGCCCGCGCGCGGACCGAAGCCGAACCACTCAGATGCGTGGCGCGCTGCGCAGTCCGCGATAGGCAACCACCACCAGCAGCGCGAGCAGGAGCGCCGCACCGCCCAGACCAAGCACCGGGATCGGCCGCGCGTCCGGCAGTGGCTGCGGTCCGGGTCCACCCGCAATTTCCGCGTTGGCTGCGTAGTCGATGATGTTCGCGCGCAGGTTGGCCGCCTCCGGTTCC
>DAOMOD010000117.1:6463-13175 GCA_035444205.1 Lysobacteraceae bacterium | reverse complement strand
GGACCAGGGCCAGATGGCCGATGGAATCGGCACGGGCCTGTGCGGGGCTGGGGAGCACCCCTGGGGGCGGACGGGGCATGGCGATCTCCTGGCGAAGGTCGGAGGCCACATCCCGAACGGGAGCGGAAACCTCCCGGTGGATGGAACAAAGCAGGCATCGGCGCCGCGAGGGCGCGCGTCCGCGGTGGTCGGCGCGGCGAGGTGGATCTGGTGCATGCCGGCAGCCTCGAAGGCCTCGCTGAAGGGCTCGGCCTCCTCCACCGGGCAATCGACCAGCAACAGGCCGTCGACGCCCGCCGTCGCGGCATCGGTGGCGAAGGCCTGCAACCCGTAGAGTTCCAGCGGATTGAGATAACCCATCAGCACCACCGGCGTGCTCGGATCCTCGCCGCGGAACGCGCGCACCCAGTCCAGCACCTGCCGCAGCCCCACGCCACGCGCGACCGCGCGCTCGCTGGAGCGCTGGATCACCGGCCCGTCGGCCATCGGATCGGAATACGGCACACCCAGTTCGATGACATCGGCGCCACCGGCCACCAGCGCGTGCATCAGCGCCACCATCTGCGCCGGATCGGGATCGCCGGCGGTGACGAAGGGAATGAGGCCGGTACGGCCGCTGGCGGCGAGTTGGGCGAAGCGGGTGTCTAGGCGGTTCATGGGTTCGGCGAGTACGAGGCTGGTCGGTGGATGCGGGTTGGGGGGGTGCCGCTTTGGAAAATAGTCTTTCTGGGAGGGCCTAGGGCTTAGGGCCTAGGGCCTAGGGGACCACTTGGCAAGACCGCGTCGGTTTGGAGGATCGCTGACTCGCGGCATGTCTGCGGTCGCGGAAAAAAGGAAGCGGCGCTGCGTGCTCGCGATCCCTAGGCCCTAAGCCCTAGGCCCTAAGCCCTAAAAAGCCCAAACCCCTACAACACCAGCCCCTCCACCCGCGCAATCGTATTCACATCCTTGTCGCCACGCCCGGACAGGTTGACCAGCACCATCTGCTCGGGACGCATGTCGCGGGCCAGTTTCAGCGCCAGCGCGACGGCGTGGCTGGATTCGAGGGCGGCGAGGATGCCTTCGCTGCGGGCCAGCAGGTGGAAGGCATCGAGTGCCTCGCGGTCGGTGATGCCGAGATACTGCGCGCGGCCGGTGTCCTTGAGCCAGGCGTGCTCGGGGCCGACGCCGGGGTAGTCGAGGCCGGCCGACACCGAATGCGTCTCGATGATCTGGCCGTCGTCGTCGCACAATACGTAGGTGCGGTTGCCGTGCAGGATGCCGGGGCGGCCAGCGGCAAGCGATGCCGCATGATGCCCCGTGGCGATGCCCTCGCCGGCGGCCTCGGCGCCGTACATGGCGACACCGCGGTCGGACAGGAAGGGATGGAACAGGCCGATGGCATTGGAACCGCCGCCGACGCAGGCGACCAGCGCATCGGGCAGGCGGCCGTGGCGCTCCAGCATCTGCCGCCGCGCCTCGCGGCCGATGACGGCGTTGAAATCGCGCACCATCATCGGATACGGGTGCGGGCCGGCCACGGTGCCGATGATGTAGAAGGTGTCCTCGACGTTCGTCACCCAGTCGCGCATGGCCTCGTTGAGGGCATCCTTCAGGGTCTTCGAGCCGGACTCGACCGGTACCACGGTGGCGCCCAGCAGCTTCATGCGGAACACGTTGGGTGCCTGGCGCTCGACGTCGGTGGCGCCCATGTAGACCACGCACTCGAGTCCCATGCGTGCCGCCACGGTGGCGCTGGCCACGCCGTGCTGGCCGGCGCCGGTCTCGGCGATGATGCGGGTCTTGCCCATGCGCCGCGCCAGCAGCGCCTGACCGACGGTGTTGTTGATCTTGTGCGCGCCGGTGTGATTGAGGTCCTCGCGCTTGAGCAGGATCTGCGCGCCGCCGTTCTCGCGGCTCAGCCGCTCGGCGTGGTAGATCGGCGAAGGCCGGCCCACGTAATCGGCAAGATCGCGGTCGAGTTCGGCGATGAATTCAGGATCGACGCGAAAGCGCGTGTAGGCATCGGCCAGGGCCTGCAGCGGCGCCATCAGCGTTTCCGACACGAACAGGCCACCATAGGGCCCGAAGTGCCCGCGCGCGTCGGGATAGGCGTTGTAGTCCACGGACTCCTGAAGTTTGTTCTCAGCGACTGACGGCACCACGAACCTCTTCGACGAAAGACTGCATGAGCGCCGGGCATTTCACTCCGGGCGCCGACTCGATACCACTGGAAACATCCACCGCCCACGGGCGCACGCGACGTACGGCCTCGCCGACGTTGTCGGGCCTGAGCCCACCGGCCAGGATCAGCGGCCGTGGATGCGGCGGCGCCAGTGCCGACCAGTCGAAGGCTTCGCCGCTGCCGCCCATGGCGCCGGTGGCGTGGCTGTCCAGCACGAAACCCTGGGCCGACGGATACTGGCCCACATGAGCGCGCCAGTCCAGCACGCTGGCCATGGGCAGGGCTTTCAGATAGGGGCGCGCCCAGCGCCGGCAGTCGACCTCGGGCTCGCTGCCGTGGAATTGCAGTGCATCCGGACCGACCCGTTCGATGACCTGGCCGATCAGCGTCGGCTCGGCATCGAGAAACAGGGCCACCAGGGTCACGAAAGGCGGCAACGCGCGGCGCACCGCCTGCCCGGCTTCAAGGTCCACGTGACGCGCGCTGCCCGGCACGAACACCAGGCCCACGGCGTCGACGCCCATGTCGGCTGCAGCCAGGGCATCCTCCACCCGGGTGATGCCGCAGAACTTGATGCGAGCCCGCATGTCTCAGTCGATTTCCAGTCCGGCGGGAAGTCCGCTGCCCGCAGGATAGCGCGGCCCGAGAAAGGTCAGGCCGCGCGCCTCGGCGGTGGGGCCAGCCAGGGTGCGATCGCCGCCGGCCAGCACCTCGGCCACCCAGGCTGGCTGGCGCTCGCCGCGTCCGACCGGCAACAGGGTGCCGATGATATTGCGCACCATGTGGTGCAGGAAGGCGTTGGCCTCCACCTCCACCAGCACCTGTTCGCCCTGGCGCCGGACCTCAAGCCGGTACACGGTGCGGCGCGGGTGGTGCGCCTGGCAGGCGATGCTGCGGAAGGCGCTGAAGTCGTGCTCGCCGACCAGCGCCTGCGCGGCTTCGTGCATGCGTTCGGCGTCGAGCGGCAGGCGCTCCCAGGCGACGAAGCGCGCCTCCAGCGCCGGCCGCACCGGCCGATTGAGGATGGCGTAGCGGTAGGCGCGCCGCACGGCGCGAAAGCGTGCGTGGAAATCGTCGGCGACCGGACACGCCCAGACCACCGCGATATCGTTGGGCAGGCGCGAGCTGCAGCCCAGGGCCCAGGCACGCGGCGAGCGCGCCGCGTCGGTGTCGAAGTGCACCACCTGGCAGCGCGCATGCACCCCGGCATCGGTGCGTCCGGCACAGGTCACCTGCACCGGGTGATCCGCCACGAAGGACACCGCCTGTTCCACCGCCGCCTGCAGGGTCGATCCGTGGCTCAGCCGCTGCCAACCGAGGTAGCCGGTACCGTCGTATTCGATGCCGAGGGCAATGCGCATGGTGGAAGGGCCGACGCTGGCGCCGGCCCCTGGTCGGTCGGCCTGTCGATCGGACTAGCGAATCTGCACCATCAGCCGCTGGGCTTCGGCCTTCTGCGCCGAACTGCCTTCCTTCAGCACTTCTTCCAGCAAACCGCGCGCACCTTCAGGATCGCCGAGGTCGAGGTACTCGCGCGCCAGGTCGAGCTTGGTAGCGACCGCATCGTCGCCGCCGCCGTCCAGGCTCAGGCCCTCATCGGAGCCGGCGGCTACGCCACCCATCGCATCCTCGAGGTCCACCGAAGCGAATCTCTGGGTGCTGTAGGCATCGGAGGGCGCTGCCCGCGTCTCGGTCTCGACCGGTCCTGGCTCGAACGTCGGCTCGAACTCGTCCTCGACCGGCGCCCTGCCGGATGCCGGTGTCGCAGCGGCGTCGCCGAGGTTGATGGAGAACGGCTCGGGCTCGACATGGCCGCTGTCGGCGGGCGCCGCACCGCTGTGCAGGTCCAGCTCGGCATCGCCAAAATGGAACTCATCGGCAAAGTCCGGTTCGCTGCTGGAGATGTCGGCGGCCACCGTGTCGCGGAAAAGCGGGTGCTCGGGCGCCAGTTCGGCACCCATCATGCGCACCTCGTCCCATTCGGGCGCCTCGGTATCGGTCACGTAGCCGGACATGGTCTCGGCATCGGCTTCGAAACCCTCGGCATCGCCCTGTTCGAAGCGATGGCGCAGCAGGGCCAGATGCGAGGACAGTCTGGACGGATCGCGGTCGACCATGGCCTGCAGGGCGTTGAGTTCGTCCGCCTCGGCGGCGCCACCACTGGCGGAGGCCGCTACCAGGCGGCTGGCCAGACTGCCGCTTCCACGCGCCGACGATTCGACGTCGGCAGTCGATCCGCGGCGACGACGCGCGACCAGGGCGACAAGCACTGCCACCAGCACCACCGCACCGCCCAGGACGTATGGACTGCTGTACCACGGAGCGGGCGCCGGCGCCGGGCGCACGGGCGTTGCCGGCACCGAAGGCTCGGTCGCGGCCGGCTCGACAGTGGTCGGACGCCCGGTTTCGGGACGCACCGGTGGCGTTGCCTCGACCGGTGGATCGAACAGCGACAGGGGGTCGTCGCCTGCCGCGCTGGTGTCCGCTGCAACGGCTTCGTCGGGGATCTCGTCAGGAGCCGGATCGCGCAAGGCCAGCGGGTCTTCGACCACGGGCTCATCCGGCACTTCCTCCGCGATCTGTGCCTGTAGGTCGGCCAGGCGCTGTTGCAACACCGCGATCTCGGCGTCCTTCAGCTCGATCAGGCGCTCCCGGTTCGATTGCAGCGATTCCAGATCGCGCACGCGGCTGCGCATTTCGCGGAGCTCCTGCTCGGAAGCCGACAACGACTCCCGGGTGCGTGCCAGGTCGGCGCGCAAGCCCTCGATCTCGACGCTCTCGGCACGTACGCCAGGACGCGTTTCCCCCACCGGCCGCGTGTCGTCGGCGGGCGGAAGCAGGGCCAGACGGTCTTCGGTGCGCGGTGTCGGTTCGCGGCGCGGCGTGGCGGCGACCGCAGCGGTCTCCGACGGCTCGATACGTGGCAGCGGTCGCTCACCGCGGGACTCGCGCCACTGCTCGTTCTGGCGCGCCACCATTTGCGCGGCCTCGGCGCGCGAGCGCGCACGCACGTCATCAGCCGAAGGAATTCGCAGGATCGCGCCACGGCGCAGCAGGTTGATGTTGTTGTTGATGAACGCGCCCGGGTTCGCCTGCTGAAGCGCGACCATCATCTGGTTGATGTCGACGTCATCGCCCGGCCGGGTGTTCCTGGCAATCACCCACAGTGTCTCGCCTTCGGCCACCGGACCGTACTCGTCGGCAGCATATGTCGGCACAGTCGGGGGCGCCGGACGCACTGGATCGCTCGGCGTGACCGCTGGCCGGCTGGGTTCGGTGACCGGACGTCGCGGCTCGTCGGGCAGGGGTTCGACCCGGCTCGGCACGGTCTCGGGCACGCGCGCGGGGGCTGCGGCCGCAGTGCCGCGAACTGCCGGCGCCGTCAACGGCGGGTCCAGCAGCATGGTGTATTCGCGCAGCATGCGACCGCCGGTCCACTGCGCATCGATCAGCACGCTGAGGAAGGGGTCGCGCACCGGCGTGCTGGACGTAAGCTTGATGATCGGCTGTCCGCGCTCGTTGCGGCCCACCGAGAATTCCAGAGGCACGGTGATCAGGCCGCGGCGCAGCCCGACGCGCTCGAAATCCTCGGGTGAGGCGAGCTGCACCTTGAGGCTGGCGATCTCCTCGGCATCGGCCGCGGTCAGCAGGATTTCGGCATTCAGCGGCTCGTTCAGCGCGGATCGCACTTCGAGCGCACCAAGCCCGAGCGCCCAGGCCTGACCTGCGCCAAGCGCCAGTGCAACAGCCAATGGAATCTTTCGAATTCCGTTCATCTAGTATGCCCCCAATGGACGAAATCGTCCGCGCTCCCCGAGCGTTTGCCTGCAAAAGCTCTAAAACGCATGACAATTGTGGCGTAACTATAGTTCACAGATACGATTTGACCAATAGTTCGCCGATCTGGACGGCATTCAGGGCGGCCCCCTTGCGGATGTTGTCGGCCACCACCCACAGATTGAGGCCACGGGGATGGGACAGATCCTCGCGGATCCGACCCACAAACACCGGATCCTGGCCGGCGGCGTGGGTCACTGGCGTGGGGTAGCCGCCATTCTCGCGGCGGTCCACCACGGTCACCCCGGGGGCCTGTTCGAGCAGGGCACGCGCGGCCTCGACCCCGATCTTCTCGCGGGTCTCGATGGCGACCGCCTCCGAATGCCCGTAGAACACCGGCACACGCACGCAGGTGGCGTTCACGCCGATGCGGTCGTCGCCGAGTATGCGCCGGGTCTCCCACAGCATTTTCATCTCTTCCCGGGTGTAGCCGTTGTCTTCGAAAGTGTCGATATGGGGAATCAGGTTGAAGGCGATCTGCACCGGGAATCTCACTGGCTCCGGCGCCTGGAAATTGAGCATGGCGGCGGTCTGCCGGCCCAACTCCTCCATGGCCGAGCGCCCGGCACCGGATACCGACTGGTAGGTGGCAACCTGGATGCGCTCGATGCCCACCGCACGGTGGATGGGCGCCAGCGCCAGCATGAGCTGGGCGGTCGAGCAGTTCGGGTTGGCGATGATGCCGCGCTGGCGCCAGCCAGCCAGATCATG
>DAOMOD010000117.1:5003-6438 GCA_035444205.1 Lysobacteraceae bacterium | reverse complement strand
TCGTCACCAAGGGCAAGACCAAGCGCTTCCGCGGCCGCCCCGGCCGCCGCAGCGCGTGGGGCGTGCTCGGCCGAGACCGAGCCGCCGGCGGAGAAGAAGGCGATATCGGTGCCGGCGAAGTCGAAGGTGTCCAGGCGCTGCACGACGATCTCGCGGCCGCGGAACGTCACCGTGTCGCCGGCAGAGCGCTCGCTGGCCAGCGCCACCATGCGGCCGACCGGGAATTCGCGCTCGGCCAGAATCTGCAGCAGGGTCTCGCCGACGGCGCCGGTGGCGCCGGCGATGGCGACGTCAAAGGTCTTGCTCATGAAGGCTTCCGGGGTTCAGGGCGAAGAGGGAATACGCGGCGCGACTTCGCCCACATCGCCACACTGGGCGCGGTGGCGCAAGGCCTGGTCCATCAGCACCAGCGCCAGCATGGCTTCCGCGATCGGCGTGGCGCGGATGCCGACGCAGGGGTCGTGGCGGCCGGTGGTAACGATCTGCACGGGATTGCCGTCGACATCGACGGTACGGCCGGGCAGGCGCAGGCTGGAGGTGGGCTTGATGGCGAGACGGGCGACGATGTCCTGGCCGCTGGAGATGCCGCCCAGGATGCCGCCGGCATGGTTGGTGAGAAATCCCTGCGGGGTGATCTCGTCGCGGTGCTGGGTGCCGCTCTGCGCCACACAGGCAAAGCCCGCGCCGATCTCCACACCCTTCACCGCATTGATGCCCATCAGCGCCGCGGCCAGCTCGGCATCGAGCTTTCCATACACCGGCTCGCCCCAGCCCGGCGGCACCCCCTCGGCCACCACGGTGACCTCGGCGCCGATGGAATTGCCCGACTTGCGCAACTCGTCCATGTAGCGTTCCAGTTCCGGCACCATGTCGGCGTCGGGCCAGAAGAACGGGTTGGACTCGACCTCGTCCCAGTCCATGGTGACTGGCGCCAGCGGACCGAGCCGGGACAGGAAACCGCGCACGCACACGCCGTGACGCTCGGCCAGCCACTTGCGCGCGATCACCGCGGCGGCCACGCGCATGGTGGTCTCGCGCGCCGACGAGCGACCGCCTCCACGCGGATCGCGGATGCCGTACTTGGCCCAGTAGGTGTAGTCGGCGTGACCGGGGCGGAACTGGCGGGCGATGTCGGCATAGTCCTTGCTGCGGGCATCGGTGTTGCGGATCAGGAGGGCGATCGGCGTGCCGGTGGTGCGGCCCTCGAACACGCCTGAAAGGATCTCCACCTCGTCTGCCTCGCGGCGCTGCGAGGTGTGGCGGGTCTTGCCGGTGGCGCGGCGGTCGAGGTCGTGACGGAAGTCTTCGGGCGTGATCGCCAGTCCCGGCGGACAGCCGTCGACCACGCAACCGATGGCCGGCCCGTGGCTCTCGCCGAAGGTGGTGACGCGAAACAGGCGCCCGAACGTGTTGTGCGACATCTGAAAAGGCCCGG
>DAOMOD010000117.1:0-4993 GCA_035444205.1 Lysobacteraceae bacterium | reverse complement strand
GCTCTCGCCGAAGGTGGTGACGGCGAACAGCTTGCCAAAGGTGTTGGCGCTCATGGTTGGGGATACCCGGCCAGGTGGGCGCGTGCGCTGCGCGCGAGGCGTGCCGCAGGGTCGCGCACAAGGTGCGCTCCTACAAGGCGCAGTTCCTGTAGGAGCCCACCTTGTGGGCGACAGGGGCGCGACATCGAAGCGACGGAGCGGTCGCGCACGCGGTGCGCTCCTGCAGGCCGCTGTGTCATGACAAGCCTCTCGCCGCAAGGGCTGCGTTGATGGCGTCGGCGTGCGCCAGCAGGTCGTCGCGCTCGATCACCGCCACGCCCATGGAGCCCACCGAAAACTCGACCCAGACCATGGGCAGGTCCGGCAACAGCGCGCGCAGGCGGCGGTCGGAATCTCCGACTTCCAGAATCAGCAGACCGTGATCGGAGAGATGCGCCGGCGCGTCGCGCAGGATGCGCAGCGGAATGTCCAGCCCGTCCTCGCCCGACTGAAGGCCCAGCCGTGGTTCGTGCGCGTACTCGGCGGGCAGCGCGTCGACGTCGGCGCGTGCCACGTACGGCGGATTGCTGACGATCAGGTCGTAGCGGGTGCCGGCCAGGGCCGCGAACAGGTCGGACTCGATGGCGCGCACGCGGTCGCCGACGTCGTGGTGCTCGATGTTGGTGCGGGCGATGGCAAGCGCCGCCGCGCTCAGGTCGGCAAGATCCACCTGCCACTCGGGAAAGTTCACCGCCATGGCGATGCCGATGCAGCCGGAACCGGTGCACAGATCCAGCGCGTGCATGACTTCGCGATCGCCGAGCCAGGGCTGGAAACCTTCGCGGATCATCTCGGCGATCGGCGATCGCGGCACCAGCACGGCGGGCGAGATATCGAAGGGCAGTCCACAGAACCAGGCCTCGCCGGTGAGATAGGCGGTCGGCATGCGCTCGTCGATGCGGCGCGCGACCATTGCACATACCTGCGCTCGCTCATCGGCGGTCAGGCGCGCGACGCCATACGCCGGCGGCAAATCGTGGGGCATGTGGAGCGTGTGCAGCACCAGGTGCGAAGCCTCGTCCAGCGCATTGTCGTAACTGTGACCGAAGCTGAGACCGGCCGCATGGAATCGGCTGGCGGCCCAGCGGATATGGTCGATGATGGTGACGAGTTCGTCGGACAAGCGTGGGCGCTCCGGATGGCGGGCGAAGGGCGCGACTATAATGCTTGGATGTTCTCACGATCCACACTCCTCGTCCTGGTCCTGGCTTTCGCCGCCGGGCTCGGTTTCTGGCTGGGCCAGCGCCATCTCGGCAGCGACGGCGGCGCAATCGATGTCCGGGAAGCCCTGCTCTATCCGCAGCCGCGTGCGCTGCCCGACTTCGAGCTGACTCGCGCCGACGGCACGCCGTTCACCCAGGCCGACTGGCGCGGGCGCTGGAACCTGGTGTTCATCGGATTCACCCACTGTCCGGATATCTGCCCGACGACCCTCGCCACCCTGCGCGAGGTGGAAGCCGCGTTCGAACCCGACCAGGCGCCACAGGTGATCTTCGTCTCGGTCGATCCCGAGCGCGACCAGCCGCAGCAGCTCGCCACCTATGCCCGCTTCTTCAGTGAGCGCTTCGTCGCCGCCACCGGTGCCCATGATGCGCTGACGCCATTCACGCGCAGCCTGGGCATGGTCTACATGAGTACACCGCTCGATGGTGGCGACTACACCGTGGATCACTCCGCCTCCATCGCCATCATCGACCCGCAGGGGCGCCTGTTCGGCGTATTCCGCGCGCCGCACAGTCGCGACGGCATGGTCGCCGACCTGAAGCGGCTGATGCGCGGCTGATGCGGCTGTTCATCCTGCTTCAGTACCTGCTGCCGCACCGGCTGCTGTCGCGACTTGCACTGTGGGCGGCGCGCTGGCGTTTCCGGCCCTGGAAGAATCTGCTGATCGGCCAGGCGGTGAAACGCTTTCGCGTCGACATGGCGGAGGCGGCTGAACCCGATCCACATGCCTACCCGCATTTCAACGCCTTCTTCACCCGCGCCCTGAAGGCGAAGGCGCGCGTGGCCGATCCCGATCCGGCCGCGCTGCTGTGCCCTGCCGATGGCACCGTCAGCCAGGCCGGGGACATCCGCGACGGCCGCATCTTCCAGGCCAAGGGGCTCGACTACAGCGTCGCCGAACTGCTTGGCGACGCCGAGGCCGCGCGGACCTTCGAGGGTGGTGTGTTCGCCACCATCTACCTGTCGCCGCGCGACTACCATCGCGTACACATGCCGCTGGCCGGCACGCTGACCCGTACCGTTCATGTGCCCGGGCGACTGTTCTCGGTCAACGCTGCCACCGCCGCCAGCGTGCCGCGCCTGTTCGCGCGCAACGAGCGCCTTGTGTGCCTGTTCGACAGCGACCTTGGACCCCTGGCCATGGTGATGGTCGGCGCCATGCTGGTGTCGGGTGTCGAGACAGTTTGGGACGGCGTCGCCATTCCACCCTACGCCAGCCGTATCCACATACGCGACTGGCGCACCAGCCAGCCGCCCATCCACCTCGACCGCTTCGCCGAGATGGCCCGCTTCAACTACGGTTCCACCGTGGTCATGCTGCTGCCGCCCGGCGCGGCGATACTGGACGCGCACGTCGCGGCTGGTGCGCCGGTACGCGTGGGGCAGCGGCTAGGAAGCATTCTGAGGGCTTCCCCACACGCGGCCCCGTAGCCCGGGTAAGGCCGGAGGCCGCACCCGGGAATTGCGTGTCGCCGCCAGCGTTGGCGGTCACCTATTTCCCGGGTGCGCTTCGCTTACCCGGGCTACTGGCTGTGCCCTGTGCCCTGTGCCCTTTCCCACACCCTGGAACCAACCCGCTACCCTAGGCATCCAAGTCCAGCCCCAACGCACCCATCAGCCCATGCGCCACCTCCCCGCCCTCGCTTCGTTGCTCGTCTTCGCCCTGCCTGCCCAGGCCGAGCGCACGCTCTCCGCGCTGGCCGAAGAGGCCGATCTGGTGGCCGTGGCGCAGCTCATCCACACCGAGTACCGGACCCACCAGGACCAGCCCAACCGCGGCTTCGCGGTGCTCAACATCCTCATTCCGTACAAGCGTCCGGACGACCAGAACATCGCCCAGGTCTGGGCCGAGGGCCGCGACCCTTCGGCCTGCTATTACCCGGTCGAGCCCGGTGCCAACGACCGCTTCCTGGTCTTCCTCAGGCTGCGCGAGGATGGCCAGTACGAAGGCGAGAAGCCCTGGTGCCAGTTGCCGGTGCACGTGGTCGCCGACGACAGCCAGTACGCATTGCGCTACCCGGTGCCGGGCGTAGGCATGCCGAGCGGGGTACCGGTACAGAACCTTCAGTTCGCCGACCGTGCCGCCTTCATCGATCCGGCATCGACCGACGTGTGGGAACTGCGCCGCATCCGCGAGACCTGGCAGGTCGACGAGCTGGCCGACGGCCGCCTGCGCTACCGCCAGGGCGTACTGATGGGCGATGTTCGCCTGCTGATGTTCCCGGAGGGCCTGCCGCCACCACCGATGCGCCCGGTCCTCACACCGCCACGCCTGTCACCGGACCCCGAGCGCTAGGCCCCTTTGATCGAATGCGGGCGCTCCTCGCCGGAGGGCTGGGGGCCGTCCCAGGGCTTGGCCCCGCACACACGCACAGCCGCGATGGTCGACTTGACCGTGAAGACAGGGCTGGATTTGCACTGAAAATCCTTAACGTGGCCGAAACAGCACGCGCCGGCCTGGCGCGTTCACGACCGGATTCTCTTGCCGGGGTCGCGCTGACTGCGTAGGGTTCATGCTGAAAGGTTTCCGGAACAGAACGGCTGAGCATGGCCGGACGACAGGGCGGGGTTCCGGGCCCACAACCAGCGCCCAAGGACCTCCTATCATGCGCTCCATTCTGGTGTTCCTCCTTCTGCTGTCCCTGGGGCTTCCGGTCGCAGCCTCCACGTCGCGTCCGGTCTCAGGCTTCTGGTTCATCGCCGATGCACCGGGCACCGGCTACTTCTTCGATGTCGCGGGCGACACCGTCGTGCTGGCTGTGGCTACCTATGAAGCCGACGGCCGCGCCGATTGGCGGCTTGCCTCTGGCGCCATGGTGGATGGCGTGTTCGAGGCAAGCCTGATCGGATTCTCCGATGGCGCGTGTCCTTCCTGCCCCTATCGGGCGCCCATGCCCTCGGGCGTCGAGGACCAGATACGTGTCGAGTTCGTCACCACCACGCGTGCCTGGATGCGCATCAACGATGGCTCGCAGACCCTCATCCGCCGCTTCGAATTCGGCGGCGGCTGGCTGCCGCTTGCGATGAACGCAGGAAGGGGACTCGGCCCCGTGTTGGCGCCGGCGCTTGCCGGCACCTGGGCAATAGCTGGCCCGAACGGACACGCCAGTGGTCTCTTCGATGTCGGTGTCGGCCTCGCGGAACTGCCGAACCTGAGCTACTGGGGCGTGATATCGCCCACATCCGCGGGTAGTCCCGGTTCGGCCTGGGGAGTGGAATGCCTCAATGCCGCCGGTGGGGCAGAGTGCGACCTGATGCTGCGCCAGGGGCCCTCGGCACCGCTTCAACTGGTGACCCGCGTGCCGCTGATCGAGATCAGCCCCGACACCGTGGCGTCACTGCCGCCGAGCGGGCTCCAGGGGTCGATGGCCATGCACAGGCTCCCTGCCGCCTCTCATTCCCCGGAAATCGGCTTCTGGTTCGATCCCGACGCTTCGGGAAGCGGATGGTTCATCGACCGCGTGAACGACACACTGGTGGTCAAGCAGGCCAGCTACGATACGGAGGGCCGGGCGGAATGGCGGCTGGCCATCGGTGAGCTGGAAGGTGACCGCTTCGAGGCGCCCCTGATCCTGTTTCACGACGGCCCCTGCTTTCATTGCGGCTATCGCGAGCCCGGCGGCGTCGATGACGGAACGGTTCTGGAACTTGTTTTCCGCAACAACCGTCAATTGGAGCTCGAAGTCGACGGTGTCTCGCGCAGGCTGATCCGTTTCGAGTTCGGCAGTAC
>DAOMOD010000116.1:0-13285 GCA_035444205.1 Lysobacteraceae bacterium | reverse complement strand
CCAGCCGATCAAACCCGGCGATGCGCCCGCGACGGTCATTGCCGCCTACCGCGCGGACATCGATCGCCTGATGCGCGAGGAGGGTTACCAGGCGGTGGACGTGGTGAGCCTGGCGCCAGACCATCCCGACCGCGCCGCCCTGCGTGCGAAGTTCCTCGAGGAACACACCCACAGCGAAGACGAGGTGCGCTTCTTCGTCGCCGGGGCCGGGCAGTTCAGCCTGCACGTGGGCAACAAGGTGTACGAGGTGCTGTGCGAGGCCGGCGACCTGATCGGCGTGCCCGACGGCACCCGCCACTGGTTCGACATGGGCCCCAACCCGAGCTTCGTCGCCATCCGCTTCTTCACCGAGCCGGACGGCTGGGTCGGCCATTTCACCGGCACCGACATCGCACAGCGCTTCCCCCGGCTGGACAACTAGCCCGAAATTGATTTCACGCTGTGTAGGAGCGGCGAAAGCCGCGATCGGTCGCTATCGGGAACCGCAACATCGCGGCTTTCGCCGCTCCTACCCTTCGCTGCGAGACCATCATGCCCATCCGCGCCATCCTCACCGACATCGAGGGCACCACCAGTTCCATCGCCTTCGTCAAGGACGTGCTGTTTCCCTACGCGCGCCGGGCGCTGCCGGACTTCGTCGCGCGCCATGGCCGCGATCCCGAAGTGCGCCGCTGGCTGGATGCGACGGCACTCGACATCGGCGGTGTGGTCGACGACGACTGCATCGTGGAGATCCTCCAGCAGTGGATCGACGAGGACCGCAAGCACACCGCACTCAAGGCCCTGCAGGGCATGATCTGGCGAGACGGATACGCGCGCGGCGACTACACCGCCCATGTCTACCCGGACGCGCCACGCAAGCTGCGTGAATGGCACCATGCGGGCCTGCCGCTGTACGTGTACAGCTCCGGTTCGGTGCCTGCGCAGAAGTTGTTCTTCGCCCACACCGACGCCGGCGACCTGACACCGCTGTTCGCGGGCTATTTCGATACCGAGATCGGCGGCAAGCGCGAACCCGATTCCTATGCGCGCATCCTCGAAGCCATCGGTTGCCAGGGACCTGAAGTCCTGTTCCTGTCCGATGTCGAGGCCGAGCTGGACGCCGCGGCGGCAAAGGGCATGCGCACCACGCTGCTGCTGCGCGAGGGCGAGCCATCCGTGGTCGCTCGCCATCCGCAGGCTCGCGATTTCGACGAGGTGGATATTGGTTGACGCGACCACACGCTGGCTGACGGCAACCACGCTGAGGCTGCTGATCATCCTCAAGCCTGCATCGATCGACCCGCGCAGCGTGAGGCCCGGGCACATCGCTGCCGCGGCGCTCCTGTTCGCCGCGGTGCTGACCGGCATCGATGCGGTACTGGCGGAATCGCCCCGCACGATCGAGCCATGGGGGCTGCTGTCCCTGCTCGGCGCCCTCTCGGTCGTCGGCATCGCTTCCGCTGGCGTCGCCCTGCTCCGCCAGCGCCCTGCGCTGCTGCGACCGGTGGCGGCAATCCTGTTCCTGAGCCTGTCCGTGCAAGCTCCGCTGCTGCTGGCCCTGACCCTTGTCCTTCAGCCTGGTTCCTGGGTGCCGGCTGCGCTGCAAGGCGCCTGGATCCTGCTGGTGCTCTGGCGTCTGCTGGATGGCGTCGATCCGCATGCACGCCATTGGCGGCATACGGCGTCGACGCTCGCGGGAAGTGCGGTGACCATCCTGGCGGTGGCTGTGTTGCCGCGTTGGCCGCTGGTCGACTCGCAGTGGTTGCAGGAATGGGACGAGGCACCCCAGTGGACGCCGCTGACGCATTTCGATGCGGAAGCCCTGATCTACGACCAGCGCGCGCGCATCGATTCCGCACTGGAGACGCTCACACCGCAGCGTCCCGGCGTTCCCGATCTGTACTTCGTGGCCTTCGGCGCCGATGGCAGCGAGCGCGTCTTCGCCGAGGAGGCCGACTATGCCGCACGCCTGGTCGGCCAGCGCCTGGGCGCCGAAGGCCGAACCATGGTCCTTGGCAACGACCTGCGCACTCCGGCCGAACGGCCCCTGGCGACCTTGACCAACCTGCGCCTCGCCCTGCAGGGCATTGGCCGCATCATGGATCCAGACGAGGACATCCTTTTCCTGTTCCTCACCACCCACGGCAGGGAAAGCCATCAGCTCTACGTCCACCTGCCGCCGTTGCCGCTCAACCAGATCGACCCCGCAGACTTGCGCGAAGCGCTCGATGCCTCTGGCATCCGCTGGCGCGTACTGCTGGTATCGGCCTGCTACTCAGGCGGATTCATCGAAACGCTGAGCGATGCCAACACCCTGGTGATGACCGCCACGCGTGCAGACCGCAGCTCTTTCGGCTGCGGCCCGGACAGCGACATCACATGGTTCGGTCGTGCCTACTTCGCCGAGGCCTTGAACCGCACCACCGATCTTGTGGCCGCCTTCCACATCGCCCGCAAGCTGATCGCCACCTGGGAGAAGGACGAGGACGTCACGGCCTCGCACCCACAGATCCACTCGACGCCGCTGATCGGGGCCAGATTGCAGGCTTGGGCGGCAAGTTTCGAACCCGGGCCGACGCTGATTTTCGAACCGCCAGGCCATGACGGAACTTCCGAAGGCTCCAAAGGCTCCGGACACTAGCCCGCATGACGTCTGCGGGTGTGGCGAAATCCATTCGGCACGGGGGATGGACCCCCCGTGCCGATGGATACGCATTACAACTCGAAACCGTCAGCGAAGATCGCTTCAGGCAACTTCACCTGCGTCGAAGGGATCAGACACCAGGCATTCAGTGAGCCAGTGTCCAGACCTGCGTTGTCGCTGACCGTCAGCCGCCAGTCGCCGGCAGCCGGCAGCCCGGCGAAGCCCGCCAAAGGTGCGTTCGGATGGTATTCCCCGCCGATCTGGTAGGCCTGGGTCGGATTGGGCCCAGCGGTGCAATCGTTCTGGATGCTCAGGGTGGCCGCATCGTCCAGGGTCAGGTCCATGTCGTTGCCATTGCAACCGGCCCCACCCTGCGCCGGAAGCCCCGGTCGATTGACCAGGCGCACCGTCGTGCTGCTGTCCATGTGCTGCAGGTCGATGATCAGATCTCCGACCCAGGTATGGGTGATGTCCAGATACACCCTGAGGTCCAGCAGATTGCCGGGCAGGACCACGCTGGCGGTGCTGCTGACACCACCCGGATTGTTGTCGGGTATGGCGAGATTGGGAGCCAGACAGATCTCCTCGGCGGTGGTGAACGTGAACGTCGCTGACACCGCGCCCGTGCCGCACGGATTGAGTGCGGTGACCCGCCAGAAGTACCCGGTGGCCGGCGACAAGGTGGCGACCACGGCATGGCTGGTGCCGTCGGTGGTGGCGCTGTAGACGATGTCGGCGAATCCGGCATCGCTGGCGATCTCCACCTGGTACCCAGCTTCGGGGCGGATCGCCCTGGCGGGCATGGGCGATGGCGCAACAGAGCACCAGCAGGAGCGCGAGCCATCGTGCGCATGCAGCAGAATGAATTTGAATCGGCATGACCAAGGCACCTCGAATCGAGCGCGCCCCTGTTCATGCTGTAAGTTTCGCAGCCCATCCGGACCGCACGAATCCGCCGTGCGCGGATTCGGCGCCGACGACGCCGCGAATTCTAGCGCGATACCGACTGCGCTGCCGACCGGTGTGACCGCTTCAGTGCTGCGGCCAGGGATGCAGGTCGAGGCCCATGATGGTGAGGACACCGAGTGCGTCGTGCTCGGTCAACCACGGCGCCAGCATGATCAGCACCAGCCACAGGGTGCCGAAGGCGAGCGTGGCACGGTCGCCGCGCGTCCATTCACCGCGCCAGCCACGCTCGGTGGTGCCTGCGTCGCCAGACTCGACCACGCCTCCGTTGACGCGTGCTTCCACCGCGCGCGCGACCTGGGCGGCGTCGTCCACCGTCAGCAGGATTCCGCGCAGCACGCGCTGCCAGGCAATGAAGCGGGCGCCAGCGTGGGCGCCCGTGCGTGCCAGGGACCCAAGCCCGGCGATGCCGAACAGGGTTTCCATGTACACGCCCAGCCACAACGCAAACAGGATCAATGCAATGTCGAGCTTGAGGTGCCAGGTGATCGGCCCAAGCAGGGGACCATTGAAGCCGCGCTGGCGCAGCGACCACCATTCCAGCGCACCGTGAGCCGCGACCACCGCCACCAGCCAGAACAGCGAGATCCAGAGACTGAGCACCACGGCCAGGCCGACGTAGAGCAGGGTGAACAGCCAGCGCTCGTCGTGCTCGGCCACCCAGCGCAGGAAGGCGCGCCAGGTATGCTCGCGAAGCGCCGCAGGAGTGGATGCATCGCCCATGGTGGCCGATGGTAGCTGCTCTGCCTTGCGCGGTCAGGCGCCGATGGTCATGTCGTGCGCAAACGCCGCGCGGGCGCGCACGCCGGTGGCCGGAAAATCGCAGAACAGCGCGTCCACTCCCAGCGAAAAGGCGTGAAACAGCTCCCCGACCGGATCGGCGAACTCAGGTGCGATGGCGTCGTCGCGGAAAGTCCAGGCATGCACCTGCGCGCCTTCGGCGTGCACGTCGTCGATCCACGACACCGCGTCTGCCATGAACAGCAGGCGCTTGTTCACCGCGATGCCGGCGGCGAAATCGCGGGTCGCCTCGCGCACCCGTCGCAAGGCTTCGCACGGGCCAGAAGACTCGAAACGCAGCAGCGGAAACACCGGCACATCGAGCGCCGCGCGCACGGATGCCAGTGCCTCGACCTCGAAGCTCTGCACCCATACGGGCGCAGCGGGTCCGACCAGCCCGCGCCGGCGCAGCACCTCGATCAATCGTTCTGCCACATCGTTGCCGCGTTCGCCGAACCAGCGCGGGTGTTTCAGTTCGGGGTACACCGGAAGGCCGGCCGCGGCGGCGATATCCAGCACTTCGTCGAAATCCAGCAGCGGATGGCGGCCGTCATGCGTGCGATCGCGCTGCGGGTTCGATTGCACGGCATGCAGGCTGCGCAGCTCCGCAGCACTGAAGCGGTCACACCACCAGTCCACACGCCCATCGACACCGGCCTCGCGGCGGTCGGCGAACTCGCTGCGGAAAGCGACGTCGGTACTGCGCGACAGCCAGGCATCATGGCGCGAGAACAGCACGCCGTCGGCGCTGGTCACCAGGTCGGGCTCCAGCACGTCGGCCCCATCGACCACGGCGCGCTCGTAGGCCGGCCGGCTGTGCTCGGGAAACAGGCCCGACGCTCCGCGATGCGCGATGATGCGCGTGGGACGACCATCCAGCGTGCGCCAGCGCGTCATGGCGATGCCTGCAGCCGGTAGCTGGTCGATTCGCGCCAGATCCGGCCCCAGCGGTCGCGTACCTCAACATCAACGCGATGGTTGCCGGGAGCAAGATCGGTCGGCAACGGTGCCCGCCACAGGTGGGTGGATGGCACCGCGTCGGGTACGCGCCCACCTTCAGGAAGCATGGCGGCCTCATCCTGGCGCACGTTGATGGCAAGCACGGCGGGATCGGCAATCGGCGCCGCACGCATCGGCTGCCAGTCGCCGTCGCCCACGCGGAAACGCACCTCGGTCCCCGCTTCTCCCAGATAGACGTTCACCCGAAGTTGCGCGCTGGGGTAGCTGCCGTGGCGCAGTACCCGTGGCGCATGCACGCGCATCGCCTCGTCTACGCGACGTCCGGCGGCGCGCCAGGTCGGCATGACATGGCTGTCGTCGACGTCGAGCAGACCGTAGCCGCGTGGCGTACCGTCGGCCATCAGCGCGTGCGGAATGCCTTCGGCGTCGGGCATCCCGCTCCAGAAACTGCCGCTCGCTGCGCCCACGGTCCATTCCATTGCCGGCTCGTCGTTCCAGCCCTCGCCGGGACCGTGCCAGGCGACGCGCTGCTGGTGCGCGTGCCCGGCCAGTATCGTGAGCGGGCGCCCCTGGAGCAGGCGATACAGGCGTTCGCGGTCGGCGGCCCGAAAGGTCTCGCTGCCACCTTGCACGCTCATCGGGATATGGCCCGCCACGACGATTCGTTGTTGACGCGGTACGTGAGCGATCCAGTTCTGCACAAAGCGAAACTGGTCCTCGCGCAGGCCGCCGACGTATCCGCTGAAGCGGCCGTCGCGGAACTCGGCGATGACATTGTCCAGCATCAGTACATGCACGCGGCCCACCTGCAATGCGTAGGTATCCGGTCCGAAACGGGCGCGATAGGTGTCGAGCGAAGCGCGGTCGTCGCCGGCATCCATGTCCAGGTCGTGATTGCCCGGCAATGTGAACCAGGGGAAGTCGACCTCGCCCAGTGCCTCGATCAGGGGGCCGTACAGGTCGAGGTCGTCGTTCACCAGGTCGCCCAGCAGCAGGCCCAGCGCAACGTTCTCCTCACCACGCAGGCCGGGCATGGTGCCGCGCCGGAAGTATTCGACATCCGCCGCATCGCTGGGTTGCGGGTCCGCCACCACGGCGATGCGGACGGCGTCGAGCCTGTCCTTGCCATGCAGGGGAAAGTCGATGCTCTCCGGCAGCTCGCCGGTGGCGGCGATGCCGCCGAACGCCAGCAGTCGCGAGCCCTCCGGCAGGTAGTGTCGCCAGAACCGCGGCAACCCGTTCTCGCCTGAAGGGAATCGATAGCCTGTCGGCTTGATCACGAACAGTGTCTGTCCTGCTTCCACCCGCAGCCGCCAGCGCCCATCGCGGTCGGTCGCCACCACCTCGACGCCGTTGGACACCAGCACGCCGGCCACGCCGCGCTCATCGGAATCCCGAACGCCGTTGCCGTTGGCATCCAGGAACACCGTGCCTACCGCAACCTCGCCCTGCGCCGTCGCGGCGAACGTGAGGAGGGCGGCAATCAGGAAGCGCTGCATCCACATTGGAGCAGTATGCCTGTGGGCAGCAGCCGCTGTGGCGGGTGGCCACCCGGCTATCAGCTCTCGACTGTCGGCAGGAGCCGGCAATCCGGACGGCGGTCGAGCTTTCGAAGCGCTCCTGGGTATCGTGAGCGCGTCTGCCGCAACGCTTGCGACCTGATGCAGAATCGCCGAGGCTCCACCTCTGAAAACTGAAAACTGAAAACCGAAAACGTCTCACAAGACCCATGGACCCACTCACTCAGGGCGTCGTCGGCGCCGTCGCCGCACAATGCGCCGCCAGGCGCAACGACATCCGCGTCGCCACGCTGGCCGGCTTCGCGGCCGGCATGCTGCCCGATGTCGATGTGTTCATCCGTTCCGGCACGGACCCGCTGCTGTTCCTCGAGTACCACCGCCACTTCACCCATTCCCTGGCCTTCGTGCCGATCGGCGGAATGGTGGCGGCCCTGCTCCTGTGGCCGTTCCTGCGCGGGCGTGAGGCCCGCATTTCTCACCACCCTCCTGCTGCGGACGGGGGCGAGAAACGCGGGCCAGGCTTCCTGCGCCTGTACCTGTTCACCACGCTCGGCTATCTCACCCACGGTCTGCTCGACGCCTGCACGACCTATGGCACCTACCTGCTGTGGCCGTTCTCCGACGCCCGCATCGCCTGGCACAACATCGCGGTGATCGACCCGCTGTTCTCGCTGCCGCTGCTGGTGCTGATCGCATGGGCGGCGTCGAAGCGATCGCCTGCACTCGGACGAACCGCCCTGGTACTGGGCCTTGGCTACCTTCTGCTTGGCGTGGTCCAGCGCGAGCGCGCCGATGCCCTTCTGCATCGCGTGGCCAGCGCCGAGGGGCACGCGATCGAACGCGGCGGCGCCAAGCCGACCCTCGGCAATCTGCTGGTCTGGCGCGGCGTCTATGAATACCGGGGCCGGCTGTACGCGGTGGCGCTGCGTCCCGGTCTGTTCGGACCCGATCGCGCGGGTGCGGTCAGTGGTGCCGATGCTTTCGACAGCGCCCGCGATCTGCCCAACCTGGACCAGTCCTCGCGCCTTGCCCGCGACATCGCCCGCTTCGCCCACTTCTCCGACGACTGGCTGGTGTGGGTGCCGGACCGGCACGACATCGTCGGCGACTTCCGCTATGCGCTGCTGCCCGGGCGAGTGCAGCCCATCTGGGGCATCCGCGTCGATCCAGGGCGCCCGGACCAGCACGCCCCCTACGTCACCCTGCGCGACGTGAGCCGCCGCGACTGGCAGCGCTTCACCTGCAAGATCTCGGGCAGCTGCCTGCCGGTGTTTGCGTCACCGCGGGTCCTGGAGCAGCCCGTGCGGGCAGCGCCCTGACCGATTCCGCTCCTGTCCGGGGACGTCGCCAAGCATCCAGTCCGCAGGGAATCCTTCGCTCCCGCTTCACCCAGCGTCGTGCTCGCGGTAGGCCTGCCGCAGCAGTTCCTGGAAGTGATGTACCGCGCTCTCGCGCAGGGGGTTCAGACGACCCGGCCGGTAGGACCCGGAAGCCAGGCCGCGCTGCACCTGCTCGCAGATTGTCCTGTCTTCTTCCTGTACCTCGTCGCTGAAACGCTCGTCGCGGTCGCGTCGTGCCGCTTCGTCGGGATCCTCGACTGCATCGACGTAGTAATAGGCGAACTCGACGATACAGCGGTCGACGCCGAGCGGCTGCACGCGATTGGTCTGCATGCGTCCGGGCAGGCAGTTCAACATCGTATTGGGCCACAGGAACCAGTACAGCGCCTCGCCGCTGCCGTAGAGCGTGTCCTCGCTTTCCAGCGGGCTGTATTGCAGCGAGTACCAGCGGTGCACTTCACTGACATAGCTGCGGTAATCGAGCAGCCCGTTGAGCCCGGGATGGATGTGCGGCACGTGGTAACCCTCCAGGTAGTTGTCCACGTACACCTTCCAGTTGCAGGCCAGTTCGTAGCTCACGCGACGGACAAGTCGGTAGCGGTCGAAGCCTCGCTCGCCCAGGCGCTGGTCGATGCCTTCGACGAATTCGGCGAACGGCGGTGCCGTGCCCCCGGCCACGAAGATCAGGCCCTGCCAGACCTGCACCCGCATCTCAGGCAGGCGGATCGATGCCGGCTCGAAGCCCTCGGCATCCTGCATCTCCGGCGCCGAACGCAGCACGCCATCGAGCCCGTAGGTCCAGCCGTGGTAGCGACAGCGCAGATGCCTGGCACCGCAGCCGTCGGCCGTCGCCAGGGGCCCGGCACGATGACGGCAGACATTGTGGAAGGCGCGCACCTGTCCGGCCTCGTCGCGCAGCACGATCACCGGCAGTCCGGCGATCTCGGTAACGAGATGGTCGCCGCTGCCGGAAATGCGGGCGACGTGCCCGACCAGCTGCCAGCTGCGGTCGAACACGGCACGGCGGTCGAGCGCGACCATGTGCGGTGCGCAGTAATACTCCGCCGGCAGCGCGCGAGCAGTTGCCAACGGCTGGGAGGCAAGCGGGTGAGCGGCGTCATTCATGATTGCGTGGCAATGGCGGCAGGAGGGCCGACATCAAGAAAAGCACCCCGGGGCAAGCCCGTCAACGGACTGCCGAGCAAGACGACGCCCCGCGGATCCCCGGTAGGAGCGCACCCTGTGCGCGACCATCCCCTCGCACCGTTGCCGCACCCCGGTCGCCCACGAGGTGGGCTCCTACGAAAGCATGAAGGTCGACGCCATTGCCGTCTCCACAACCACCATCGACACAAGACGACGCCCCGTGGATCCCCGGTAGGAGCGCACCCTGTGCGCGACCATCCCCTCGCACCGTTGCCGCACCCCGGTCGCCCACGAGGTGGGCTCCTACGAAAGCATGAAGGTCGACGCCATTGCCGTCTCCACAACCACCATCGACACAAGACGACGCCCCGTGGATCCCCGGTAGGAGCGCACCCTGTGCGCGACCATCCCCTCGCACCGTTGCCGCACCCCGGTCGCCCACGAGGTGGGCTCCTACGAAGGAATGAAGGTCGACGCCATCTCCGACAACACAACCACCATCGACGCAAGACGACGCCCCGCGGATCCCCGGTAGGAGCGCACCCTGTGCGCGACCATCCCCTCGCACCGTTGCCGCACCCCGGTCGCCCACGAGGTGGGCTCCTACGAAAGCATGAAGTTCGACGCCATTGCCACCCTCATCACCGGCGAAGCCGTGCTGCGTGAGGCGTTCTTCCCGCTTGGCTTAGCAAGTCGCCCTGGGTGATGTAGGATGCGGCCGCGCCATTGCCGTGCAGCATCTGGAACCGAGCAACATGAAGATCGCACTACGCCTGGTGGGCTGCCTCGGACTGCTGCTGTTCGGCACCGGCTTTGCAGTCACGTTCCTCTCCCCCATCCACTTCGAACGCGCTGCCAAGACGTTTATCCAGTGGCAGGTGGAAGCCAAGGTGCGCGACACCATCGACGACCTCCGGCACCCGACCCTGGAGCGGGCCGCCGGACTCCTCGCCAGCCGCTATCAGGCCGAGATCGACGAGATCAAGGACAAGCTGAAGGATGGACTGCCCGAGAAGATCGCCACCGTCGTGGCGCAGATGCAGGACCTGAGCTGCGAGTGTCGCAGGAAACTCGCCGGCAACATCCGCCAATCCTTCGAGTGGCGCATCACATCGCTGAGCCAGGCGCAGCCGCAACTGGTGGCGCTGATCCAGGGAAAGTACGCCGAGATCGTGCACAGCCTGCTGCGCGACCTGCGTATCTTCACCGGCACCAATGCCGCGGTGTTTCTGCTGCTGCTGATGGTGTCGTTCCTGAAGCAGCGCGCCGTCGCGCACCTGTTCCTGCCCGGCGCGTTGCTGCTGCTGGCCACCCTGATCTGCACCTGGTTCTACCTGTTCCAGCAGAACTGGTTCTTCACCATCATCCACAACAGCTACGTAGGATTCGGATACACCGCCTACCTGTCGGTGGTATTCCTGTTCCTGTGCGACATCATGTTCAACGAGGCGCGTGCCACCACGGCCATCATCAACGGTCTGCTCGAAGCCATCGGCAGCGCGGCTTCTCTGGAACCTTGCTGACGCAGGTCCCTGAAGGCCGCGGTACCGGGGCATGAGTGTCGGGAAGTGGAGGCGTGGAAGCCCCGTCATCGGGACGGGACCTGGCGACGTACCAACGACCGCAGAGGCACACAGATGCAGCTTCAACATCGATCGCCAACGATCCACGAGTACCGCCGGTTAAGGGATTCCACCGGCTGGTGGAAGGTCGACGAGAAGGCCATCGAGGCCGCTCTGTCCCACTCCCTGTTCTCTGTGGTCGCCATCGACGACGACGACATCGCCGGGCTTGGACGCATCGTTGGAGATGGTGGGCTCTATTTCTACGTGCAGGATCTGATCGTTCGTCCCGACTTCCAGAAGAACGGACTGGGAAAGAGGCTGATGGCGGAACTGATGTCGTACATCACGGCCCATGCCAAGCCCGGTGCGTTCGTCGGCCTCATGGCCGCAAGAGGCCTTCGCAGGTACTACGAGTCGTTCGGATTCCAGGCGCGGCCCGAGGACGCACCGGGGATGTTCCAGGTGGTCGGATCGACCCGGACAGAAACGACATCGGCATGAACGGACACGAACCCCCTCGGATTTCCGGTCTGCTGAGCGCCCCTTGGCCCTTCAACAACGAGCACCGGGAAGGCCAATGATCTCGCGCGCCTCGGTTCAGCCAGGAAAGCGTTTGCGCTCGAATGGAGGGCACGACGGTCGGGTTCGTCGTTCGCCTCCGGCGACGACTACCGCCTCCGACATGCCTTCGACCTCCAACACGACCTCACCATCATGAAGCACTTGAAACGCGCCACCATCGTCGCCCTGATTCCAGCCGCCGCCCTGTGGCTCACGGCAAGCGCTCGCGGCACCATCGATCATGGCGATGTCGTCCGCAACTTCATCGAAGCCTTCAATGCCCGCGACATGCCTGCGCTGATGGCGCTGGCGCACCCCGAGATCGAGTGGCTTTCGGTCAACGGTACAGACATCTTGGTCGAAGCGCGCGGCGCCCCCGCGCTCGAATCCAGCCTCGTGTCCTACTTCCAGTCGTGCGAGAGCTGCCGCTCGGCGATCGAAGTGACCTCGGTGAACGGCAACTTCGTCACTGCTGTCGAAACCGCCTCCTGGACGTCCGCAGGCACCACGCGTTCCCAGTCCAGCACGTCGGTCTATGAGCTCGTGGATGCCAAGGTACGCCGTGTCTGGTATTTCCCAGCCATCGCACGATGATGTCGCGAAAAGGACCACGCACCCGCCGGAGCCGGTACACCATCGCCCTACGTCGTACTTGCATCGACGCTGGTACAGTAGATCGCGCCATCCACAGGAGACACACTCTCGGGAGCGTGAACCGTGAACATCGTCGTTTTCTACGGCTCTGTCCGCTCGGCACGGCAGGGCATCAAGGCGGCCCGATTCATCGTCAACCAGTGTCGCGAACGTGAGCACCAGGTCGACCTCATCGATCCGCTGGAATACCCGCTGCCGCTGATCGACCGCATGTACAAGGAGTACAAGCCGGACGAAGCGCCAGAATTGATGCAGCGCATGGCCAGGTTGATCGTGGCCGCGGATGCTTACATCGTGGTGTCGGGCGAGTACAACCACACCGTACCGCCTGCGCTGTCGAACCTGATGGATCATTTCCTGGAAGAGTACTTCTGGAAACCCTCGGCGATCGTCTGCTACTCGGCCGGCGCCTTCGGCGGCGTGCGTGCGGCCATGACGCTGCGCGCGATGCTGGCGGAAATGGGCACTTCGAGCATTCCGTCCCTGTTTCCCATTCCAAAGGTGCAGAGCGCGTTCGATGACGACGGCACGCCAACCGACGCCGCCTATCTGAAACGCGCAGGCAAGTTTCTGGACGAGCTGGAATGGTACGCCGAGGCCATGAAGAGCAAACGCGAGCGGCCGTGCCAGCGCAGCGAATGTGATGGGCAGGCTGCGATCTGAACCGGCCCTTGCTGCAAGGGCGGAAGTCCCGGCGCGCAGCTACCATGCAATGGCGGTACCTGTGACGCCACGCCCCCATCCTGACAGTCGCCCGCGCGAGGGAACTGGAAATTGAAGGTGACGCTTCATTCGACCACCTGCATCGCCCTCTTGCGCGGCATCAACGTCGGCGGCCACAACAAGCTGCCGATGGCCGACCTGCGCAGGCTGTGCAGCGACACCCTGGGCTGGACCGGCGTCCAGACCTGCATCCAGAGCGGCAACCTCCTGTTCCGCGCACCCGGCAACGCCCAGGACCACGAAGAAGCACTACAAGCCGCGATCCTCAACCATTTCGGACTGGACATCGCCACGCTCGTCCGCGACGCCAGCGAATGGCCCGCCCTGATGGCCACCAACCCCTTCCCCGAAGCATCCGCCACCGAGCCCAACCGCGTCATGCTTGCCCTGTCCCGCAAGCCGCCACGCGCAGACGCTCTCGAACACCTGCGGGCGCGCGCCGGC
>DAOMOD010000115.1:0-13342 GCA_035444205.1 Lysobacteraceae bacterium | reverse complement strand
AGCCACGTCTCGCGTACAGGGCGATCGCCGCGCTGTTGTCGCTGCGCACTTCCAGGCGCAGTCGACGCGCCCCGGCAGTGAACGCCGCCTGTTCGGCGGCCTGCAGCAGGGCGGTGCCGAGGCCACGCCCACGCGCACGGGCGTCCACCGCGATGGAGTACAGCCTGGCCAGATCGCTGCCCTTGCGCAGGAATACCAGCGCCGCTCCGACCACCGTACCGTTGATCTTCGCCACCAGCAGCCGGTTGCGCTTGTGGCCCATGTGGTAACGAAACTGGCGCGCGTTGAGCCGGTCGCCGCTGAAGCTCGACTGTTCCAGCATCAGCAGCGCGGGCAGGTCGCCCGGATGTGCTGGCTGCAGGCTGAACGCAGGCTCGGTCATGCGCCGGCACTGTACCGCGGAGGCGGGTCGTCGTGCGACACTGACGCCCCATATGAGCCGTCTCCAAATCGTCGTCGAAAAGGCCTCCGACTGGGGCTCGTATTACCCTTCGGACAATGTCATCAGCGCGCTCGACTATCTGCGCCAGCCGATCGGCGGCGACGAGCAGCGCACCCAGGTCATCAACCTGTGCCGCAGCTTCCGCTATCTCGGCATCGGCTACTACGTGTCGTTGCTGGCCGAGGCGCGCGGGCATCGCGTGATCCCTTCGGTGCGCACGCTGAACGACCTGCGCCGCAAGTCGCTGTACGGGCTCGACATCGAGGACCTCAACGCCAAGCTGCGCAAGTACCTGCCCGAGGGTGGGCGCGACACCACCGAGTTCAGCCTGCTCGCGTATTTCGGCGAGACCGCATCGGGCGAGCTGGTCGATCTGGCCCGGCAGATCTTCGAGGCCTTTCCGGCGCCTATCCTGCGCATCGCTTTCGAGAAGCAGAAGGTCTGGCAGATCAGCCAGGTGAAGCCGGTCGGCCTGCACACCCTGGAGGACGACCAGGAGGACGCCTTCGCCGCCGCACTGGATCGCTTCAGCAAGAAGCTGTGGCGCAAGCCGCGGGCGCGCCGTCGTTACCGCTACGATATTGCCATGCTGCACAACCCCGAGGAAGAGTGGCCGCCCTCGGACCGCAAGGCGCTGGCCAACTTCATCCGGGCCGGCAAGGGGCTGGACGTGGAGGTCGATCCGATCACCCGTCACGATTTCGCCAGTCTGGCCGAGTACGACGGCCTGTTCATCCGCGAGACCACGGCGCTCGACCACCACACCTATCGCTTTGCGCACCGCGCCGAGCGCGAGGGCATGGTGGTGATCGACGATCCGACCTCCATCCTCAAGTGCACCAACAAGATCTACCTGGCCGACCTGCTCAAGAGCCGCAAGCTGCCGGCTCCGAAGACCGAGATCGTCAGTCGCGACGACGAGGAGCGCCTGCTGGAGTTGCCCGAACGGCTCGGCTACCCCATCGTGCTCAAGATTCCCGACGGTTCGTTCTCGCGTGGCCTGATCAAGGCCAAGGACATCGACGAGCTCAGGAAAGGAGCAGCGCAATTGTTCGAGCACACTGCGCTGGTGCTGGCGCAGGAGTACCTCTACACCGAATTCGACTGGCGCGTGGGCGTGCTCAACGGCCAGGCCCTGTACGTCTGCCAGTACTTCATGTCGCGTGGCCATTGGCAGATCTACAACCACGGCGCGCGCGGCAGCGGACGCTGGGGCCAATGGAAGACCATGGCGGTGCGCGAGGCGCCCGCCGAAGTGGTCAAGGTGGCGCTGAAGGCCACCGCCGCCATCGGCGACGGCCTCTACGGCGTCGACCTGAAGCAGGTGGGCGACCGTGTGGTGATCATCGAAGTCAACGACAACCCATCAATCGAATCGGGCGTCGAGGACGCCTACCTCGGTGAGGACCTGTACCGCCGCATCATGGAGGAGTTCGTCAGGCGCCTGGAGCGCAAGCGACTCGGCATCCGCGATTGAGTTTCTCGCCCATGCGGCAGGGCGCGGCCACGCGGGAGCCGCCCCAGGTCCGATATCCTGTGACCACTTTCGGCCTGTGCCACCGATCACTACGGATAAGGGAGTCCCGATGAAATACCTGCTGTGGCTGCTGCCGGCGATCATCCTCGCCGTTGTCGGGTGCTCGGACAAGCGAACCATGGAGCCAGGCATCGCGGTCCATGGCGAAAGCGCGAAACCCAACGCCTTTCTCGCCTACGAGCACACGGTATTGATCGCGTATGCCGATGACATCGTCGCGGCACGGATGGCGATCGTGCGCGATGCGTGCGTCGAAGAACGCTTCGGCGCGTGCAGCGTGCTCCTGTTCAACGTGACGGCGGGCGAACGTGCGCACGGCGCACTGAGCGTGCGCGCGGCACCCGAGGCGGTGGAGCCGCTGGTGGCGCTGGCTGGCGAAGGTGGGCGCATCGGCTCGCGCGAGACACGCGCGGAAGACCTGGCGCGCGCGGTAGCGGACACCAGTGAGCAACGGCAGCGACTGGAGCTGAATCACGGCCGGTTGCTGGAATTCCAGGCGAGGAGCGATCTTTCCGTCGGCGACATGCTGACCATCGCCAGGGAGCTGGCATCGGTGGAAGCGCAGCTTCAGCAGCTTGCGCGCACCGCCGCCGAACAGCAGCGCAGGATCGAATCCAATCTGCTCACCATGCGCTTCTCGGTCGACTCCCGTACGTCACGCATCGGTCGCATCGGCGACGCCTTCGACGGTGTGCTGGACTCTGCCGCGGACGGAGTGGCCGAGGCCGTCGAATGGCTCGCCTTCGGTCTGCCGTTGCTGCTGGTGGCCTTTCCGGTAGCCCTGCTGTGGCGCTTGCTGTGGTGGCGTTTCACGCGCGGGCGGCGGCCGGAGCCGTAGCCGGTGGGTGAAGGCGGACCGGCGGGACCGTGTGAGCGCCTTCAGTCGCGATGCTTGGCGCGCAGGTCGCGCGTCTCATACAGCGGCGGAGCGCCGGGTGCGGGGCTGCGGAATCGGCGGTGCATCCACAGGTACTGCTCGGGCGCACGCCGCACCTTGAGTTCCAGCCATTCCAGCCAGCGCCGGGTGAAGCCTTCGGCGTCGTACAGCGGCCAGTCGGCGGGGACCGGCTCGATCTCCAGCCGGTAGCGACCGTCGGGCAGGCGGCGCCCGGCGTAGAGCAGGATGCGCGCCCCGCTCGTACGCGCCAGGCGCGGTATCGCGAGCAGGGTGGAGGCCGGCACGCCGAAGAAGGGCAGATGCGCCGCGCCACGGCTGAAGTGCTGGTCCGGCGCGTACAGCACGCCGGGTCCGGAGCGCAGGGCACGCAGCAGGGCGCGAACATCGTCCTTGGCCAGCGTGTCGTGCACGTAGCGCCTGCGCGCATCGTCGATGACACGTTCGAGACAGGGTCTGTTGTAGCGTCTGACCAAAAGGTCGAGCGGCCGCCCGAGGGCTTCGATCAAGGCGCGCGCACCGAACTCGATGAGGGTGAAATGCGCGCCCAGGATCAGCACCGGTCGGTCGCTGTCGGTGATCCATTCGAGGCCGGTCGCCTCCACCTGTCCGACCGGCACCAGCGTGGGACGGAACCAGGCGCCCAGGGCTTCCATCACGCCGATGCCGGTGGCGCGCAGGTTGGCCGCCAGCAGCCGCTTGCGATCGCGCGCGTCGAGCTCGGGAAAGCACAGTTCGATATTGCGCCTGGCGATGCGCCGTCGCGCCGGCAGCAGGCGCCCGAGCAGCCAGCCCAATGCAGCGCCGATCGCCAGCAGCCACGGCCAGGGCAGGCGTGCCAGTCCGCGCAGCGGCAGAACCAGCAGGCGGGCGAAGATGCAGCTCATGGCCTGCGCAGGGCGGCGACGTACAACGCCAGCAGCCACCACAGGGTGAGGCCCCAGAAACTGGAGTAGAAGGCGAGGTGGGTGTTGATGGGAAACACCATCACCGCCAGCGCCAGCGCGACCGGAAAGGCGTCGCGGCGGACCTCGGCATGGCTTCGCGACCAGGCGACGATGGCCAGCCATGCGCCCCACAGCCACAGGGCAAGGCCAAGAAAGCCGGTTTCGGCGATGATCTCGAGCACGATCTGGTGGGCATGGAAAGCGCCCTCGCCGGGATCGCCATTCCAGCCGACCCACGGATCGTCGGCCGCGGCGTACTCGGGATAGGCGCGACGGAAGCCGCGCACGCCGACGCCGCTCACCGGGTTGGCGGCCGCCATCACCAGTGCGGTGCGCCAGATCGGCAGGCGTCCGGCCAGCGCCGTGTCGACGTCTTCGGCGGTGCCGGCGAGCAGCGCGGCCGTACGGTCCATGCGCAGGGCGAAACGCTCCGAGCCTTGGTACGCGGTCAGCATCATCACGCCCACGGCGAGCGTCACCAGGATGCCGTTGCGCAGCGCCAGCAGGGCGCTCGGCGCGCTGCGCCAGATCAGCGCCAGCAGCACCAGCGCATAGCTCACCCAGGCCGCGCGCGAGCCGGCCAGCATGATCGCCGCCAGCAGCACGATGGCCAGCGCCAGCGTGGCCGGCACGCCGAACCGGCGACCGCAGGGCCACAGCAGCAGCGGTGCCAGGGTGGCCAGCACCGGACCCAGTTTCAGGTTGTCGGCGCCGAAGATGCCGCTCAGTCGATCCGCCGTCGCCGGGCCGCCAAAGCTGAATCCGCTCAGCATCTGCACCACGGCATCGGCCAGCCACAGGCCGAGGATCAGCGCGCTGCCGGTCAACAGGCGTTGCAGCGTGGCGGCATCGGGCAGCACGGCGATGGCGAAGATGGCGAAAGGCAGAAAGCGCAGGTCGGCGGCAACCTCGGTCCAGGCCTTGCCGGGATCGACGGCACCGAACGCCGATAGGAGCTGCGGCAGCCAGTAGGCGATGAACAGACCGCAGGCCAGATGCACGCGCCGATCGGCCCACAGCGCACGCGGTTCGCGGATCAGCAGCCACAGGCCGCCGAGCGCGGCCAGCAGCAGGGGCAGTTCGGCCATGCGACCGATCGGCAAAAGGACCAGCACCGCCAGCAGCAGCAGCCAGCCGTGGCGCTTCATGCCGGTACCAGCTCGCGATAGACGGCCAGCGTGGCGGCCTGCATGTCGGCCAGCAGGCAACCTTGCAGGACCGGCGGCTCGGGTGCTTCCTCGAGCAGCGCCAGCGCGCGCACCGCCAGTGCCTGCGCATCGCCCGCGGGACTCAGGCCCTGCGCGTAGTGCGCGCGCAGCAGTTCGCCGACGCCGCCGTGATCGTAGCCGAGCACCGGCCGGCCGAGCGCCAGCGCCTCGATCACCGTGCGTCCGAAGGCTTCCGGCTGGGTGGAGAGCTGCAACACGAGGTCGCTCAGCGCGTACACGTCGCGCACATCCTCGCGTTGCGGACTCACCGCCATGTGCTCACGCACGCCGAGTTCACGGGCCAGCGCATGGATCTCGTCGAAATAGCCGCCGCGCCCGGTGTCGGCGGCACCGAGCAGCAACAGGCGTGCATCCACGCCGCGCGCGCGCAGATCGGCCAGCAGGCGCACGGCATGGGCATGGCCCTTGAGGCGGGTGCCGCGGCCGGGCAGGGTCAACAGGCGGCCGCCGCGCAGTTGCGGAAAGGTGTCGAAGAAGGCGTTGTTCCAGGCGGCATCGGGCCGGTATCCGCGCGGGAATGCCGCCGGATCGATGCCGCGCGGGATGACGCGGATGCGCGCTGCGTCGAGTGCCGGGTAATGCGCCAGCAGATGTGCGCGCACCGTAGCGGATACGGCGATGACCCGTTCGCCGCGGGTGAGGATCGACGACCAGCGTCCCGGCCGGTTGAGTCCGTGCACGGTGGTGACGAAATGGGCATGATCGAGCCCGGCACGCCGCAGCGCGCGCCATCCCAGCCAGGCCGGCAGGCGCGAACGGGCGTGCACGATGTCGGGCTTGAGATCCCTGAGCAGGCGAGCCAAGGCGCCGGCGCGAAACCAGGTCGCCAGGCGCTTGCTGCCGATGTCCATCGATCGGTGCTCGCCGCCCGCAGCAAGCAGGGCGGATTCCATGCGGCCGCCGGCGGACACCACCACGGCGCGATGGCCGGCGTGCACCAGCGCGGCGGCGATCTCCACGGTGGAGCGTTCGGCGCCGCCGGCCTGCATCGCCGGCATGAGCTGGACGACCGTCAGCGACGGCACCTCAGGCCGCCGGCCGTTCCCGCTTGAGCACGAACTTCGCGCCGCAATAGGGGCACTTCGCTTCGCCGGTGGCCTCGATGGCCAGGTACACGCGCGGGTGCGAGTTCCACAGCGCCATGGCCGGGGTCGGACAGGACAGCGGCAGCGCGTCGAGGCCGACTTCGTAGGTGTTCTCGGCGTTGGCCGGGAGCAGGTTCTCGCTGGCGGGATCGCGGCGCATGGCGGCAGGGTACGAAAAGGCGGGAACTTGGGATTATACCGGCCGCCGCCAGCGCGGCGGGGTGGGCCAGTCAGCGGCCTGGGCGCCGCTCAGGGTGCGCTTCAGATCGTGGCGATCGAGCCACGGAGCCAGTCCGAGCAGCAGTTGCAGGGTGTAGTCGCGCACCACGCGCTGCGGCGGCAGTACCGCCCAGGCGGTGCATTCGGGCAGGGCCGCGGGTGCCGGCAGGGCCACCAGGTCGTCCTGGTCGGATTCGAGCAGGGCCATTTCCGCCAGGATGCCGACGCCGAGACCGGTGCGCACATAGGTCTTGATCAGGTCGGCATCGCGCGCGGTGACGGCGATCTCCGGTTGGAATCCGGCAGCCTCGAAGGCGCGTCGCAGCGACGACTCCGGGCGCAGCGAGGATTCGTAGCTGACCAGCGGAAAGCCGGCAAGCGCGGCCAGGTCGGGCGCGACGCCAGCCTCGGCCAGGGCATGTCCGCGCGGCACCAGCACCAGCCGTTGCCAACGGAACAGCGGCACCGCCAGTCCGCCTTCGGGCGGTGCGCCGACGCTGCTCAGCAGGGCAAGGTCGGCCTCGCCGCTGCGCAGGCGCTCCATCACCTCGGCGTCGCCGGCCGGTTCCAGGTGCAGGCTGAGGCCGGGGAAGGCGTGCTTGAGTGCAGACACCGGGCCGGGCAGGACATAGCGCGCCTGGGTGTGGGTGGTCACCACGGTGAGGCTGCCGTCGGTCTCGCCGCGCTGGTTGGCGGCGAAGGCGCGGATATTGTCGGCCTCCGCCAGCATGCGCCGTGCACGCTCCAGGATCTCGCGGCCGGCAGGCGTCAGCGCATCGAGGCTGCGCCCGCCGCGATTGAACAGCAGGACACCGAGTTCCTCCTCAAGCTGCTTGATCTGCTTGGACAGTCCCGGCTGGGTGGCATGCACGCGCTCGGCGGCCTGCGTGATGTTGAGGCCGGAGTCGACGATGGCGACGAAGTAGCGGAGTTGGGTGAGGGTCATGAGATCTCGTCCTGCTGGGATGGATATCGTGGCTGCGTGGCAGGTCACGACAACAGCAGTGCGCGGACAGTATGGAGGAGATCGACATGAGGTTCGGTTCGAAAGATTCGTGGTGCCTGTAGGAGCGCACCCGTGCGCGACCGTCCCTTCGCATCGGAGCGATGATCGAGTCGCCCACGAGTGGGCGCCTACAGAGTAGCCGGGGCGCGCCGGATCCGACACGGGCGATCCATGACCGCAAGGCATGGCACCCGGCGCAACGGTTATTTCCATCCGCGGCGTGCGGCCGATAGCGTCAGTCTGCCTTTCTCCGCAGCGAGCGCCATGGCCCTGTACCCATTCTTCGCCGACCTCGCCGACCGCGCCGTGCTGGTCGTCGGCGCCGGCGTCGTGGCGGCGCGCAAGATGGCGCCGCTGTTGGCCGCCGGTGCGCGCGTGCGGTTGGTGGCCGATGGGCTGGGCGACTCGGTCGCCGACCGCGTTGCGCGGGGCCAGGTCGATCATGTCGGTCGCAGCTTCACGCCACAGCTTCTCGAGGATGTCTGGCTGGTGATCGCCGCGACCGGCGATGCCGCCCTGAACGCCCGCGTGCGCGAGGCCGCCGAGGCCAGGCGCGTGTTCTGCAACGTGGTCGACGATGCCGCACAGTGCAGCTTCCAGGTGCCGGCGGTGGTGGAGCGCGGTGCGCTGGTGGTGGCGATATCGAGTGGCGGCGCGGCGCCGGTGCTGGCTCGGCAGATCCGCGCGCGCATCGAAGGCCTGCTGGACGATTCGCTGGGCGCATTGGCGGCGCTGATGGGCCGCTGGCGCGAACGCATCCGTGCACGCCTGCCGGCCCTGTCCGCGCGGCGCCGTTTTCTGGAGTCCCTGGCGGACGGGCAGGTTGGCCTCCTGTTGCGCCGCGGCCGCGCCGGCGATGCCGAGAAGGCGCTGGCCGCCGCGCTCGATGCGGCCGATCAGGCGCCGTCCGGTTTCGTCTCCCTGGTCGGCGCCGGCCCCGGCGATCCCGGCCTGCTGACGCTGAAGGCGCAGCGGCGCCTGCAGGAGGCCGATGTCATCCTGCACGACCGCCTGGTCAGCCGCGAAGTGCTGGCGCTGGCGCGCCGCGACGCCGATGTCATCGACACCGGCAAGCGCGCCGGTCAAGCCTGCACGCCGCAGGCGCGCATCCACACGCTGTTGCTGGCGCATGCCCAGGCCGGCCGGCGCGTGGTGCGGCTGAAGGGCGGCGACCCCTTCATCTTCGGCCGCGGCGGCGAGGAGCTGGCCTTCCTGCGCAAGCACGGCATCGACTGCGAGGTGGTGCCCGGCATCACCGCGGCGGTCGCCTGCGGCGCCTATGCCGGCATCCCGCTCACCCACCGCGAGCACGCGCAGTCGGTGCGCCTCGTGACCGCGCACTGCAAGGATTCGCTCGACACGCTCGACTGGCGCGCACTGGCCGAGGAGCGGCAGACGCTGGCGGTGTACATGGGCGTGGCCGGGCTCGAGGGCCTTCGCGAGCGCCTGCTCGCCCATGGCCGCGATCCTTTCACGCCATTCGCCATCGTAGAAAACGGCAGCCGCCCCGAGCAGCGCGTGATCACGGGCACCCTGGCCGAGCTGCCGGAGCGGGCGCGGCTGTTCGCGGTACGTTCACCTGCCTTGTTGATCCTTGGCGAGGTGGCGGCGCTGGCGCAGGACCTGCACTGGTTTGGCGCTGCGCCGCTGGGCGCGGCAGCTGTGGACCTTGCCGATGCCGCCTGAGAATGCCGATGCGCCATTGGTAGGAGCGGCGAAAGCCGCGATCAGCACATTGATCGCGGCTTTCGCCGCTTCTACAGTGAAGCCGCCATCCGCCCGACCCCCACTCACGGATTCGCCATCATGATCTTCGACAACATCACCGACACCATTGGCAACACCCCCATCGTGCGCCTGCATCGTCTGGCGCCCGATCACGTCGAGCTGTACGCCAAGGTGGAAGCCTTCAATCCCGGCGCCTCGGTCAAGGACCGCCTGGCCATCGGCATCATCCTCGACGCCGAGAAGCGTGGCCTGCTCAAGCCCGGCGACACCGTGGTCGAGGCCACCAGCGGCAACACCGGCATCGCACTGGCCATGGTCTGCGCCGCACGCGGCTACCGCTTCGTCGCCACCATGGTGGAAACCTTCTCCATCGAACGCCGCAAGCTGATGCGCGCCTACGGCGCCAAGGTCATCCTCACGCCCGCCGCCGAGCGCGGCACGGGCATGGTGCGCAGGGCAGAGGAACTGGCGAAGCAGCACGGCTGGTTCCTGGCCCGGCAGTTCGAGAATCCGGCCAACCCCGATTACCACGCGAGCACCACCGGCCCCGAAATCCTGCGCGACTTCGCCGGTCGCAGGCTCGACTACTTCGTCACCGGCTGGGGTACCGGCGGCACCATGAGCGGCGCCGGCCGTGTGCTCAAGGCCGCCCGCCCGGACCTCAGGATCGTCACCTGCGAACCGGCCGTGGCCTCGCTGCTGGCCGGCAAGGAGTGGTCGCCGCACAAGATCCAGGGCTGGACCCCTGACTTCGTGCCCGAGGTGCTCGATCGCGGCATCTACGACGACAACATCCCCATCGAGGACACCACCGCGCGCGACATCGCACGACGCCTGGCCGCCGAAGAGGGCCTGTTCGTCGGCCTGTCCGCCGGCGCCACCGTCGCCGCCGCGCTGGAAGTCGCGAAGAAGGCCAAACCCGGCAGCGTGCTGCTGGCGATGCTGCCCGACACCGGCGAACGCTACCTGAGCACCTTCCTGTTCGAAGGCGTCAACGAGGGCAGCGACGACGAGTGGCTGGCGGAGCTGGAGGCCAAGGCGGCCTGAGCGAGCCTTGCCGTAGACATCATGGCCGCCCACGGCCCGCAAGAAGCGGCTTCGGGTTGTACGGCGCCCACCATGAAAACCGACCTGTTGGTGGCGAGGCCGGCGAATCCGTAGTATGGCGGGAACGGAGGGAGAGGTCTGTATGAAAGCGACGATACTCATCCTTGCGCTGGTGTTGGCCGCCGGCGTTGCCGCCAACCCCCTGCCACAGGCGCCGCATGTGTACGTGGAAGGGAAGGCCGAGGTGGAGGTGCCGGTCGACTGGATCTCGCTCACCGTCCAGGTGAGCGGTGAAGGAGAAGACGGAGCGGCGGCCAGGGCCATCGTCGACGAGCGCGCCAGGAAGCTTGTCGAGTTCGCGCGCGGCATCGGCGTGTCCGACAGCGATCTCGGCAGCCGTCAGCTCAGCGTCCAGCCAAAGCACCGCTATGTGCAGCATCTGGGGGAGATCGAGTTGATCGGCTATCAGGCCTCCCAGGAGATCAGGATCTCGCTGCGCAATCTGGCGCACTATTCGGCCTTGATCGATACGCTTCTCGAGATCGAAGCGCTGGTGGGAGCGCAGACCCGCTTCCACTCGACGGAAACGCCCGCAACGATGGCGCGCGCGCAGTTGGCTGCCATCGAGGACGCCCGTGCACGCGCCGAGCGGTTCGCTGAAGCGGCTGGCAGCAGGCTGGGTCCGGTCCATTCGCTGTCGGAGTTTTCCTCGAGGAGGGAAGAGGCGGCGCTGCTGCGACCGGGTCGCGTCCTGGAAGACGGCACCCCGATGATGATCACTCCCACGTCTGCTCGGTTCGAGCTCGGCACACCCTTCGTGCCTGGCGTAACCCTTGTCACCGCCTACGTGTTCGCGGTCTATCTGCTTGAGGACTGAGGAAACTGCGCGAATGGCGCCGCCGTAACTCTCGGTTGCCTCAGCGCCCAACCTCCTGCGCATGCCTCGATCGCACGCTTGGCGGGCGCTGGCGGCTGCCGCATACGAACGTTCGCTATTCTATTGTGCATGCACATGCAAGGCCGAGTTGGGTCCTGATCCTTTCGGGACGTTCCTGATCGAACACATTGGGCCACCATGCGAGCAGCAGCCATCTTGATGGCTGATTGGACTCCCTGTAGGATCATGTCACCCAAGCAAACGAGGGGATTCCCATGGCCGAACCCCAGCTCTCTGTTCGAAGCGCCCGCGCACGCGAGTTGGCTCATCGCCTTGCGCGCCGCGAGCGGCGGTCCGTTGCCGAAGTGGTGGAGCGTGCGCTGGAAGTCTATGAGGCCGCCCAGACCGGACGCGAGGCCGCGCAGGCGTTCTACGCGCGGCTCGGTCCCGAGTTCGGCGTGGATATCGATCTCGAAGCGGTCATCCGCGAGCATCGGTCGCCAAACCGGGGGATCGAGCTCTGATCTTTCTCGATACCAACGTGATCTCGGAAACCCTGCGGCCAAGCCCCGAACCCATCGTGCTCGATTGGCTGGTGCGCCACGATGCCGAGATTGCCCTGTCGAGTGTGGTGATCGCCGAGCTTGCCTTCGGTATCCACAAGTTGCGCCCGGACCGCCGCGCCAAGCGCCTCATGCACGGACTCGACGCGTGGCGCAAGCGCTTCGCGGGACGGATCCATGCGTTCACCGAGGACGCGGCGCTGATCTACGGCCAGCTTATGGGCGAGCGCGCGCGTAGCGGTCGCCCGCTGTCGGCCCAGGACGGCATGATCGCCGCCATTGCAAGCGAGCATGGCTGTCCATTGGCGACGCGCAACCTCAGGGACTTCCAAGATACCGGTATCCAGGTCGTCAATCCGTGGGGCTGAGCTGGAGCTTGCGCCTTCAAGGCATCGCTTCATCCGCATAAAGAGATTGACATGTTCTCACGACGGCGCTAAGGTGCGCGACATCCGACTCATCGAGACCGGCTGAGGGACAGGCCCACAGACGCCGGGGCAACCCGCGGAGCAATCCGCAAGGTGCCAATTCCTGCGATGGCGAATGCCATCGAGAGATGAGTTGTCGACGCGCACCCAGGGTGCGTGCCGCCACGATTCCGTATCGGGAATCCGTTGGGTCGGATCCGTTTCCAGGGAGCCGATCCATGAGCGCCATCGCAGACACCAGCACACCCAAGCGCCAGACCGAGCCGACGCTCGGGACGTGCGACCTCTCGTTGCTCTCCAGCCTCGACGGCCGCTTCGCCCGTCTGCGCGCAAGCTTCGCGATCTACGGCCCGGAACACGCGCCCTGCGTGGTCGTGCTGGGTGGCATTTCGGCGAACCGGCTGGCCGCCGACTGGTGGGCCGCACAGGTGGGGCCGGGTCGCGCCATCGATACCGATCGCTTCCGTGTCCTCGGCATCGACTTCATCGACACCCTGCCGGAAGGCTGGCGCGGCATCACGCCGCACGATCAGGCGGTGGTGCTGGCAGGGGTGCTGGACGCGCTCGCCATCGAATGTGTCGAGGCGATTGTCGGGGCCTCCTACGGCGGTGCGGTGGCCCTGTCGTTCGCGGAAAAGTACCGGCATCGTCTGCGCGCCGCGCTGGTGTTGTCGATGGCGCACCGGCCGTCGCCGATGGCCAGCGCCGTGCGCGCGGTGCAGCGCGATCTGCTTCGCCTCGGCGAGGAACTTGGCTGCGAAGCGCGCACGGTCGCGCTGGCGCGTGCGCTCGCCGTCACCACCTACCGCAGCGAGGCCGAGTTCGCCCTGCGCTTCGAGGGCGCCGCGCGCGAGGTGGACGGTACCTGGCGGCTGCCGGTGGAGAGCTACCTGCGCGCCCAGGGCGAGCGCTTCGCCGCCCGCTTCGATGCGCGCCGCTACCGGCTGCTGTCGGAGTCGTTGGATCTGCACCACGTCGATCCGCGCCGATTGCGCGTGCCCCTGTACCTGCTGGCGGTCAATGAGGATCGACTGGTACCGCGTGCCGACATCGAGGCACTGGCGCGCGCCAGCGATGCGTCGCTGACCTGCCTGTCGTCGGTGTATGGGCACGATGCCTTCCTCAAGGAGGCGTCCGCGGTGGGTGCGTGGATCGTCTCGGCCCTGGCCGATGCCAGCGGTGGGGACGGACGGGACGATTTGTGGCGAGAGAGTCTCGCCCCGGTTCATTCCGAGGGCGGACGGCCCTGTGAACCCGTTCAAGGTGACGCGCTGTCGAGGCCGGCCGCATGCCGCAATCCCCACCCCGTTCATGGTGAGGAGCTGTCGAGGCCGGCGGC
>DAOMOD010000114.1:6528-13490 GCA_035444205.1 Lysobacteraceae bacterium | reverse complement strand
GATTTCGGCAACCGCGACGTGCGCAAGCGCGCGCGGCTCAAGTACACCATCGACGACCGCGGTCTCGACTGGTTCAAGGCCGAGGTCGAACGCCGCGCAGGCTTGACGCTGGCCGCGGCACGCCCGTTCGTCTTCGAGCACAGCGGCGACCGCTACGGTTGGGTGGAAGGCGAGGACGGCCGCTGGCATCTCACCCTGCACATCGCCGCCGGCCGCGTGGCCGACGCTGATGGCGCCATGCACCTCAGCGGCCTGCGCGCCATTTCCGGCATCCATCGCGGCGAGTTTCGTCTCACCCCCAACCAGAACCTGATCATCGCCGGCGTGCCTGCGGACCTGCGCGGCGAAATCGACAAGCGGGTGGCGAAGCACGGCCTCGACGGCTGGCGCCGCGGCAGTGCGCTCTCGCGCCAGGCGCTGGCGTGCGTGGCCTTGCCCACCTGCGGACTGGCCATGGCCGAAGCCGAACGCTACCTGCCCGACTTCACGGCGAAGCTCGACCGTGTGCTGGCGCGGCTCGGCCTGTCCGACACGCCGATCCTGCTGCGCATCTCCGGCTGCCCCAACGGCTGCTCGCGCCCCTATCTCGGCGAGATTGCGCTGGTCGGCAAGGGTCCGGGCCGCTACAACCTGCACCTCGGCGCCGATGCCCGCGGCCAGCGCCTGAACCGCATGCATCTTGAGAACGCCGACGAGCCCGCCATCCTCGCCGCGCTGGAACCTTTGCTGTCGCGCTACGCCCGCGAGCGCGACGACGGCGAGGGTTTCGGCGATTTCCTGTTGCGCACAGGCGTGCTTGCGCCAGCGCGCGCCATTGCCCTGGAGGTCGAAGCATGAGCCCGCCCGATCCGGTCACCGCCGCCGAGAACAGCCGTTCGCTGTCCGAACTCAACCGCTGGCTGGAGGCGCAGACCGCGGAGACACGCGTCGCCTGGACACTCGAACACCTGTCCGGCCCGCAGGTACTGAGTTCAAGCTTCGGCGCGCAGGCTGCGGTTGCGCTGCACCTCGTCACCCGCGCCAAGCCCGACATTCCGGTGGTGCTGGTCGATACCGGTTACCTGTTTCCCGAGACCTACCGTTTCGTCGATGAACTGCGCGAGCGCCTCGATCTGAGACTTGAGGTGGTGCGCCCCGAACTCAGTCCGGCCTGGCTGGAGGCGCGCCATGGTCGGCTGTGGGAGCAGGGCATCGACGGCATCGAGGCCTACAACCGCATCGCCAAAATCGAGCCGCTGCGCCGCGCCCTGGACGCGCTCGGCGCGCGCACCTGGTTCACCGGCCTGCGCCGAAGCCAGGCCAGTACCCGTGCCGATGCGCCGCTGCTGTCGATCCGCGACGGTCGCTGGAAACTGAACCCCATCGTCGACTGGAGCGACCGCGACATCGGCCGCTACCTTGCCAGGCACGACCTGCCCTGGCACCCGCTCTGGCACCAGGGCTACGTGTCCATCGGCGACACCCACACCACCACCCGCTGGCAACCCGGCATGCGCGAGGAGGACACCCGCTTCTTCGGGCTGAAGCGCGAGTGCGGGATTCACCTGGAGGTTTGAGGAGCGGGGAGCAGGGAGCAGGGAGCAGGGAGCGGGCCGCCGTCAAGACTTTCCCCTCCCCCGCCTGCGGGGGAGGGGTAGGGGAGGGGCCCATCGGAGCCGCAACCATCCATCCCAGCCATTCCCTACATACGCGGAAAGTCGATGGGAATCGGTACTCGACGAACGAAAGTCCGCCCGTGATCAGGAACCCGATGGTCCATCCACGACAGCCGCCTCCAGGCGATAGCGGGACGGCGTCATGCCAACCACTTCATGGAAGCGTTTGGTGAAATGCGCGTGGTCGGCGAAGCCGGCATCCATCGCGATATCGACGAGTCGCCGTTGGCCGACCGCGATCTCCCTCGCCGCCTCTTCGATGCGCAGCAGTCGACCGAACTGCGCCACCGGCAGCCCCACCGTGCGCGCGAACACGCGCTCCAGGCGACGGCGTCCGACCCCGAGTTCTCGTGCAAGCGTTTCCACGCGCAACGGTCCGCTGCGCAAGCGCGAGGTGACCAACGCTGCCAGCGTACTGTCCGGCGAAGGGTGCGCGGGCCGCCAGCGGCGCAACCAGGCATCCATGATCCGGCAGCGCGCATCGAAATCCGCGGCGTCCTCGATCGCATGCAGTGGAAACGCGCGTGCGCGCCCAAGCAGATCGTCGAGGGCATGTTCGCGCCCGCCGAGTTCGTACATGTCCTGACGCAGCCACTCGGCCACGCCGGACGGCGTGAAGCGCACCGCGAACACTTCGCTGGGGCCGGTGTCCGCAAGGCGGATGGCGCGTTCGATCTGGCCGAACAGGAAGGCGCGCGGCTGCTGCGCGTCCGTGCTGCCAACGCGCCGCAAGGGCGCGCCCAGATGCACGATCAGTTCGCAGCAGCCATCCGGCAGGATCGGCGGACCAGGCACGCCCGACGGCGGCGCACACATGGTCCAGTACAGGGCGACCACGCCGGCAAGATCCGCTGGTGGCGATGTCGCCCGAAATGCCAACATGCCCTCCCTCCCCACAGCGATCGATGCTCCATCACACTGTGCCGTCGCAAACGTACAAGCGCCAGAGGCAGGTCGCGCCGACACTGGCACCGTTACCCGACCCGGAGGATTTCCCGTGATCCGTTCCATCCCTGGCTTTGTCCTGCTTGTCCTCGTCCTTCCCGTTCATGCTGTCGATCTCGACTGGCTGCCCGGCCACTGGTGCAACCCCAACGGCGAGGAGCTGTGGCTCCCCGAACGTGGCGGCTTGATGCCTGGACTGAGTCGCAGCGAGTACGGCGGCAGGACCCACTTCGAATTCCTGCGTATCGAGACCGATGGCGACGGAACACGCTACGTGGCGCAGCCGGGCGGGCGTCCGCCGACCGTCTTTGAGCTGGCTGTATCCGGTGCGAACAGCGCCGAGTTCCGCAACCCCGAGCACGACTTTCCGAAGCGGATTCGCTACTGGCGCAACGGCGACACCTTGCACGCGGCCATCGACGACGGCGACGGCGGCAAGGAAATGCAGTTCGCCTGGAGTCGCTGCCCCATCGAGTAGCCGCGTCACGAACTTCGGGCGCGCTTTTGTAGGAGCGCACCCTGTGCGCGACCGTCATTCAAGGGTCGCGCACAGGGTGCGCTCCTACCCGCGTGCAACGGTCCACCAAGCAACCCATTTCCTGGCGCACCACGAAGCCAACCCGCCCGCCTGCTGCCACGCGCTGCCCGCGCCGCGCCCCCGCGCGCGCATCGGGCGGCAATTCCCGGCGCGCCTCATGGCCACCATCCCGCCCGGATGGCTCTCCCATGAACCCTCTCACACGCCCCATGTCCGCCGGCGTCAAGGCTTTCGGCATCGGCTTTCTGGCCCTGCTGCTGTGCATTCCCCTGCTTGCCGTGCACGGCCTGCTGGCCGAACGCGAGGGCAGGCTGCGCGCTGCCGAGCAGGAGGTGGCGCGCGCCTGGGGCAGCGCGCAGACGGTCGGTGGACCGCTGCTGCGGGTGGACTTCCGGCGCATCGAGACCGATGAGCAGGGCCGGCGAATCCTGCGCGAGCGTCACCTCACGGTACTACCCGACACGCTCGACATCGCAACCGAAATCGGCGCCGAGACGCGCCACCGCGGGTTGTTCCAGGTGCCGGTATATCTTGCCGGCATCCGCTTCCAAGGCCAGTGGCGAACAGCAGACCTGGCCGCGCTGACGCCGGAGGAGGGCGAAACCTTGCACGGCGCGGAGCTGCTGTTGCCACTGGCCGACCTGCGCGGCCTGCGCAGCGTCGAATCCTTCCGGGTCGGCGGCCGCGTGCGCGAGCTCGAACCGGGTGTGAGCGCCTTCGCCGGACTGCGCACGCTGCGCGTGCCACTGACGGCGCAGGACATCGATGCCGGGTCGCTTCCCTTCGACTTCCAGCTCACGCTGGCCGGCGCGCAGCATCTGCACTTCCTGCCGCTGGCGCGGCGCACCGCGGTGGAAGCGCGTGCCGATTGGCCCGATCCCAGCTTCGAGGGCGGCTTCCTGCCGGCTGCGCGCAGCATCGATCGCGATGGCTTTCACGCCCGCTGGCAGGTGCTGGAGTTGAATCGCGGCTACCCGCAGACCTGGAACGGAAGCGGCGTGGATCAGGGCCTGGTGCGCGCCTCTGCTTTCGGGGTGTCCCTGTATCAGCCGGCCGGCGTCTACCAGCAGAACGAGCGTGCGCTGAAGTACGGTTTCCTGTTCGTGCTGCTCACCTTCGGTGCCTTCTACCTGTGCGAGCTGCTGCTGGGCCTGCGCCTGCATCCCATCCAGTACCTGCTGGTGGGTGCCGCCCTGGTCGCCTTCTTCCTGCTGCTGCTGGCGCTGTCGGAACACTTCGCCTTCGCGTTGGCCTATGCGTCGGCATCGATCGTGCTGGTGGCAATGATCGGCGGCTACGCCATGGCCGCGCTCGCCGGCCGCCGTCGCGGCGCGCTGATCGGCGCTTTCGTCGCCACGCTGTACGCCTTCCTCTTCCTGCTGATCCAGAGCGAAAGCTACGCCCTGCTGCTCGGTGCGCTGGCGGTGATGGCGCTGCTCGCAGTGGCCATGTACCTGACCCGGCGGGTCGACTGGTATGGGCTGGCCATGATGCAGGAGCGGCGGGAGGCATGACGGGGTCTTCACGGCACGTCGTCGATTCCTGGACCGTTTGACGACATTTCTGCGTGTAACAATGGTCAAGCAGGGGTTCGTGCGCCGCGCCGTGGCTGCGTGGCAGGAGGTTGGAAATGCGCAAGTCGAACCGTTCCGGTGCCCGGTCGGGCGGATTCACCCTGATCGAACTGCTGGTGGTGATCGCCATCATCGCGATCCTGATCGGTCTGCTGTTGCCGGCAATACAGAAGGTGCGCGATGCGGCGCGCCAGTCGCGGGCCCACGAGGGGATCGTCGAAATCGGCTTGGCCGAGGTTGCGTACCGCGATGGCGCAGGCCAGGGCAGCTACGGCTCGCTGGTCCAACTGGTCGGCGCGGGCCTGCTCGATCCCGACTACGCCGATGGCAAGAAGGATGGCTACGAGTTCGTGGTCACCACCACGCCGCCCCCCGACCCCACCTTCAAGGTGACCGCCAAGCCAAGCGATCCGCTGCTCGGCACGCTGCGCTACTTCAACGACCAGACCCTGGTCGTCCGTTTCCGTGCCTTCGGCGAGCCCGGTCCCGACGATCCGCAGCTGCGGCCGGGCGACGAGCTGACCCTGCCGCCCACGGTGGACCGCGTGCGTGCCTCGCTGGAACTGGAATCCATGGCCCGCACCGCCATCGTCCAGGCCCTGCAACTCGGCGACGGCAGCGTGCGCGAGGCCGCCGAGTTCGTGCAGGAGCATCCCGAGGTGATGCTGGCGATCTTCGACCACTACTTCGATCAGCCTGTCACCGGCGGCCCACCGGTCATCGATCCCGACGCGCTTCTGCATACCGACATCCTCGCGCTTGCGCGCAGTCTGGCCGCCGACATCGGCGGCGGCCCGCCGATCGGCGACGACGAGGCGCTGCGCGCGGTGCTGACCACCTTCCAGAATCGATGGCACGCGCGGCTGATGCTGCAACCCGACGAGACGCTGCCGGAAGCTCCGGCCGCTGACGTGGAAGGCGGCCCGGGCGCGATGTGGCGGCTGATGCTCGAAGCAGTGTGCGCGTTCCTGGTGTTCGCGGACGGCTACGAGAGCTGAGTGCCTGCGGCATGGCGCGCTGGTGAATTGCCGCGCGCCATGTCGCCGCGCCAACCTCAGGGCAGCCTTGCGCGCCGGCAGAGAAAGTCCCAGGCCGGGCCCGTGTGTCCGGCATCGAAGCTGTGCCCGCCGGCGAACACGACGAGCTGGTAATCGGCCGGTTCGCTCCAGCCGGCGGCAAGGAATCGGTTGCGGTCGGTCTGCGCGTAGGTCAGCAGAGTGTCGCTGTTGCCCACCCGCACCTGCACCGGAATGTGGCGCAAGGCCTGTGCCGGCGCATTGGCGCCGGCCAGCGCGTCGAGCACGCCGGCATTGGCGACGTAGGCGGCGAAGTAGTTCGCGTTGTACAGCCCGAGATCGTGCACCACGTGGCCGCCGGCGGAGAAGCCATGCAGATAGCGACGGCGGGTGTCGACCGGATACAGCGCCTGCAGGGCATCGATGGCCGCCGCCAGTGCGGGGTAATCGAGCGACGGCACCCAGCCACCCTGCGCGCCCGAGGCGATCGGCGCCAGCACCAGGAAGCCGCCGGCATCGGCGGTGGCGCTCCAGGCATCGCGCATGAAGCTTGCCGCTGCCGGCGCCGTCCCCGGTCCGCCGGCGCCATGCAGCGTGATCAGCAGCGCATGCCGGTGCGGCGGCATCAGGCTAGCCGCGGCATGCACGCGGAAGGTGCGTGTGCCCTGTCCCGATACCTCGACCTGCATGTCGAAGCTGCCGAGCGGTGGCCCTGGCGCGAAACCGTTGGCGAAGATCGTCGACGCCGTCGAGCAGGCTTCGTCCGACAGTTCCGCTGCGCCGGGCAACGCCGCTGACGCCAACAGGCAGAACAGGACCGGGACCCTGACGATCATCGGTGCGATCCAGCAGGCAAGGGTGGCAATAGCATGCCGCGCACCGCGTGGAGGTTCAGTCAATTCGCGGCCCCAGGCGCTCTGCCGTGTCGCGCGACCTGTGCATCAGCGAAAGCGGAAGACGACCTGGCAGTCCTCGTAATCTTCAAGCGTTTCCGCCGCGACCACGCATTCGTAGTCCTTTCGCGATACCGCATCGGATTCCGCGCAACCCTGGGCCGAGATATCGATGGTGTCGCGATACACGACCTCGGGCATGCCCTGAAGCTGGAATCCTTTCACGAAAACGTACTTGCATTCCTCCTTGGTCAGGCCGCCGCCGCCACCTCCGACGCCGCCGGAGCACGCCGAGCACAACATTGCGGCCGCAACCGCGAGCGAAAAAGCCAATTTCATGG
>DAOMOD010000114.1:0-6499 GCA_035444205.1 Lysobacteraceae bacterium | reverse complement strand
GGGCGCCGAGCGGCCGGCCCCATGCGCGAAGGCGCCGAGGGCGGTGCGCATCCTAGACGTTTCAAGTAAAGAATGCCAACCGGTTCGGCCCACCTCAGCCCCTGCGATGCGCCGCCTGCCACGCCTTGATCTGCGGCAGGATCGCCTCCCTGCGCGCCAGACTTTCAGCGGGCCACAGTGCATTGCGGTCGTAGTAGGTGGGCACGGCCGGCGTGCCGGGCGGGAGCATCACCCAGGGCTGCTTCGATTCGGTGAAGATGTGCACATCGCATTCAACGCGAACGACGATCCGCTCTCACGCTGGCACCAACGGCAGTGGCAGCAATGCACGAACAGCGGCGCGGTCTTCATGCGGTAGCGAATGTGGCGGCAATCGCAGCCGCCTTCGAGGGGGAAGCTGAATCGGGCAGACATGGCCGGGGTCTCCAGGCAGAGTGAAAGAATGAGGCTACCCGGCGTTTGGTTCCCGGAGTCGCGCCACGGCTTGGATCATGCGTGTCCGCGTTCTCGCTCTTCGCTCTTCCATTCCTCCTCGTTGACGCCCGCTCACGCCGATCACGCTGGCGTTCGCACCGCCATTTCGACGAGCCCACCGCGCACTGCCTCAGACTGCGCTGGCCGCATCGAGCATGGCGATATCCTCGGCGGTCAGCGCCTGCGCAATGACCGGTGCCTGCAACAGGCTGTCGAGTTGCTCGACGCTGGTGGCGCTCGAAATCGGAGCGGTCACGCCCTTGCTGACGACGATCCAGGCCAACGCGACTTCCGCCGGTTGCGCCCGGTGCCGAGCGGCGACCTCGTCCAGTGCGTCCAGGATGCGCAGCCCGCGCGCATCGAGGTACCTGGCGATTCCGCCGCCGCGCGGGCTGATGGAAAGGTCGGCCTCGCTGCGGTACTTGCCGCTGAGGAAGCCGCTGGCGAGGCCGGAGTAGGTGATGACGCCGAGTTCCTCGGCGATGGCGAGGTCGCGCATGGGGCCCTCGAAATCGCTGCGGTCGTAGAGGTTGTAGCGCGGCTGAAGCAGCTCGTAGCGCGGCAGCCCTCCCGCAGCCGAGGCGTCCAGTGCGGCGCGCACCTGTTCGGTACTGAAGTTGGACGCGCCGATGGCACGCACCTTGCCGGCATCGATGAGCCGCTGGTAGGCCGTCAGCGTTTCCTCGTGCGGCGTGTCCGGGTCCGGGAAGTGCGAGAAATAGACGTCGATGTAGTCCGTTCGCAGGCGCTGCAGCGAGTTCTCCACAGCGCGCTCGATCCAGGCAGCGGACAGGCCGCGCTGGCCGTCGATCCTGCCGCCGACCTTGGTGATCAGCACCAGCGCGTGGCGATTGCCACGGCTTTCCAGCCACTCGCCGATGATGCTTTCGGACTCGCCGCCGCTGTTTCCCTCGACCCATGTCGAATAGACGTCGGCGGTGTCGATGGCCTGGTAGCCGCCGGCGGCAAAGCGGTCGAGGATCTCGAACGAGCGCTCCCTGTCCGCAGTCCAGCCGAACACGTTGGCGCCGAGCACGAACGGGGCGATCTCGATGCCCGAGCGGCCGAGCGGCCGCATGCCGATACCGGGCGCGGGCGTCTCCGAAGGCGCGTCCGGAGTAGCTGCGGGGTCGGCGGTAACAGCCGCTGCATCGTCCAGGGCTGCATCGCGGCAACCGGGCAGAGCGAAAGCCGCCGCGCTGGCGGCGGCGGAAGCCAGAAACCTGCGTCGCGTGAACATGGGCTCACCTCTTGGCCGGGCTTGCCCCATTCTTCAGCGATCCGGGCACGGTGTGCAAGTCGATGCCGCACGAGACTTGGCGCGCCCCCAAGGCGCGAGAGCCCGTTACGGCGGCCCGACTTCAAGTCGGGCCGCCGGGATTCAGGGTAGAACGGGCGGGATCTACAGTCCGGCGGGCCGCCCAGTACCCTTTCGCGCGACAAGAAGACCGATCAGGCCCATCAGGGCAGCGAGCAGGACCAGGCCCCACGGGCCTGCGACTGGAATCGACCTTGCCGGTGGCAGGGGCGATTGGGCGCTGCCGAGCAGGGTGATCGAATCCGGGCTGCTCGGCGCATTCGAGTCGATCAGGATTGTCGCGTTGAACGAGCCGCCCGAGACCGGCGCGAACTGGACCATGACGGTGCAGCTTTCCGTGGGCGCCAGCGTGACCGGAGTCGGCAGGCAGGTGCCGCCGACCAGAGAGAACGGCGCGGCGGGCGTGCTGATCGAATCGATGTCGAGGTCGGCGGTGCCGTTGTTGGTGATGGTCGCGGTCAATGTGGCGCTGGCGCCGATGTTCAGCGAGCCGAAGTCGAGCGTGTCGAAATCGAGGTCGAGCAGGGCCTGGGTACCGGTGCCGCTCAATGGCACGATCTCAGGGGATGTCGGAGCATCCGAGGGAATCTCGACCTGTGCCGATCGTGCGCCGGTAGCCGTCGGCGACATCGATACGTCGAATCCGCAGGTGGCGGCGGGCACCAGCAACGCACCATTGCAGGTGTTGTTGGTGAGGGCAAAGTCGGCAGGATCCACGCCGCTGATCCCCAGGTTGCTCACGTTGACGTTGACGTTGCCGGTGTTCTCGACCGTGACGGCTGTGGCCGGGCTGGTGGTTCCGACCTCGACTTCGTTGAAGTTGACCAGGTTCGGCGTCACCGACAGGGCGGCCTGGGTTCCCACGCCGGCGAGTGGCAGGACGTCAGGATCGGAAGGCGCATCGGAAGGAATGTCGACCTGGGCCTCGCGCGCACCGGAGGCCGAAGGCGTGAAGGTGACATCGAACGTGCAGGTCTCGGTTGCGGCCAGCGTTTCGCCGGAGCAGGTGTCGCTGTCCAACGCGAAGTCACCGAAATGTGCACCGCTGAGTGCCAGGGTGCCGAGGTTGAGCGGAGCCGCGCCGGTGTTTTCGATGGCCACGGTAAGAGGGGCGCTGGTGGTGGCCACCGGCACGCTCCCAAAATCAAGGTCGGTCGGGTCGAGGGTCAGCTCGGGACCCAGCGTTCCGACAATGACATTGTCCATGGTCGGCCAGTTGTTGGCCGGGACATTCGGAGCGTTGACATCGATGAAGGCGATGGCCGTCGGACTGATGAACCCACCGAATGAGGTGATGGCCGACGGGTTGATGCTCGCCGCCGTACCGTCGTTCAACGTCAGGATGATCTCGCCGCCTGTGGGATTGAAGCCGATGTCGGTGGCCCAGAAATTGCCGCCGATCGCATGCACTGGCGCGCCGGTGAAGGTGATGCGGATTGCGTCCAATGCCGAATCCGTGGAGATCGCGTTGGGCGGATTGAACAGGTTGTTGCTGCCTGCGCCGACCGCGGTGACGTCGAAGGAGAAACCGTTGCCGCTGAAGCTCAGCAGCGGGCCGGCGTCGCCTTCCGGCACGCCGGTGAACTCCTCCTCGAAGTAGCCGGCGGCGATGTTGTCGATGAAATCGTTGCGGTCGGTGTAGAAGGCAGCCGAGCCAGCCGGACAAGGCTGCAAGCCCGGGATTCCACAGGAGGGTGAAGGCGCAGGGACGCCATCGCCGGCGTTGGAGCCTGACCGACTGGCGGTCGAAAGCTGTTTTGCGCTCAAGCTGTTCAGGGCTTGCGGGTCATCTGCGGTCTTCCATCCGGGCGCGGAAGCCGGGTTCGAAGGAGTAGCCGCGGCAACAGTGTGAGCGACAGCAAGCACTGCCGCGACAGTGAGCGAAGTGGTCAGACGCATGGATTTTCCCCCTGTGATTTGGCCGGACACCAGGCGCCCGGCAGCCAGCGCGAGTATACCTGCGCATACCCTCCCATGCCGGCTATTGCCCCTGAATTCAATGCAGAGTGGATGCTGCGCGCAGCAACGCAGCCGTCGTAGGTGCCTGCGGCAGAGCTTCCAGTCCTTGATCAGAGGTTCCCTAGTCCTGCGAAACCTCGAACCCGTCCTTGAAGATGGAACTGAAGAAGTGGATGCGCACCAGGTGACTCAGCTTGGCGTGAAGCTCCTCGCCGCGCTCACCCAGCAGGTTGTGACCCGCACCTTCGTAGGTCTCCACCAGGTAGCGCGAATGGGTGGCCATGGTGAGCATTTCGTAGGCCGCCGCCTGCAGCTCGCGGATGCCGCCGTTGTAGCACTGTTCGGGGACGTCATCCAGTGTGCCAATGTCCAGGTGGAACTCGACCCCGGCGGCCGGATAGTAGAGATCGTTCAGGTGTTGCACGGGATCGAAGGAAGGCGCATCGGGCGCCACCGTCGGCACCAGCTTGCGCAGGTCGCAGCCGGCCGAGATCGCCTGCGCGAAGCGTGGCAGGACACGCGAGGCAAGTCGGTCAGGCAATGTCGGTGGCAGGACGGGAAAGTTCGCAAAGGCGGTCTGGCGGTCGACGAAGTTCGATTGGGACTCGTGTACGCGCCTGACCTCGGTGTCGGTGTACTCCGTCATGTGGCGCTGAAGATCGTTGGCCACGTACGTCATGATGCTGGTGGCGCCGTTCGAGGTGCCGACCATGCAGATGCGCTGACAGTCCACTTCCTGCCGTTCGCACAGGTAGTCGGCGGCCGCGAGGAGATCGAGCGGACGGATCACCGTGCGCCGCATCTTGTAGTACGCGTCGCGCGCGATGTCCCCGTCGCCCTCGTTATGGAACGGCGGCGCGACGAACTGGAAATACGCGTCGTCGTTGTCTTCGCAGAAGCGCGGGTCGCGCGATACGAAACTCGACGGCAGCAATGCGGCGACACCTTGCCCGACCAGCAGTTCGCCGAGCTCGCGGAAGTTGTTCTCAAGATCGGGGCCGCAGTCCTCCCCCGGCGCATTCTCCTTGAACAATCCACCGGAGCCGTGCACGACGAGACAGCCGGGAACCGGATGTTCGGCGCTGTCGCCCTCCGGCAACATCAAAACCGCGCGCAACGAATCATCCAGCGGATGACGCTCCGCGTCGATCCAAACCGACTTGATCGAGCCAGCCCACGCCGCGCCCGTCGTGACGAAGGCCAAGCAAAGCATCAGCACCGTGTTGCGTCGGAAGCTTGTCCGCATCGGGTTCTCCATCATCGAGTTCAGGTCGGCCCCACTGGGTTTGGGTCGCCTCGACGGCTATTCCGCCGGCACCCAACGAATAGCAGATCGTGCCGGGACAGGCCACCTGCCATTCGATATGGGTGTAACCTTCGGGCGCAGCGAGTATTGGAACGCTTGAAAGGAGGGCCACATGATGCAGTCCCGGTTCTGGGCTCTTCCTTCGTTGTCCCTTGCAGCTTGCTCATCTACGGAAGAGCGTATCGACATCTCGGCTGAAGAAGTGATCATGATCTGCCGCGACAATGTGCGCCTGAATGATCTGCATAAGTATCGAGCCAGTGCGACTGCTCGTTGCTGCCTGAACGACATTGCAGCAAGATCGGGAGAGTTTTCATACAGCTTCGTTATGCCCCACCCCACACTCAACCACGTCAGCCCAAGCCACACCCATGAGAAGCTCGACTCTCCGAGCTACGGTGATCTGTCAACGCGGCCCGCTTCGTCGACGGGGTTGTAAAGCACTTTGGTCGGTACATTGCAACGCTTCGCTCGGAAGCAGATGCTTCACTCAAAGGCAACTTCCTCGCCGCGATAGACCTCAAGTGGGGCCTTAGTGAGCCTGATCGGGTTATTGGTATGTCGGAGGGAGAGTTCTTCGGTGGCACATAACATTTCTTCAAGCCGAAGCCGCTTCGCGGCTCCGTATGATTCAGGCGTTAGATTTCATGGGAGATGACGTGGATCCCAGCTCCTGGTTCTCGAGGTGGCCCCACGATCAGATTCCACTAGCGGAGGCATGGGAGGCCGTGCATACCCGCTTCGGTTTTGCGGCGCAGGTCGGCAGCGAACTGGAAACTGGTTTGGTGATGCTGGTGTCGCAGTCACAGCAACTCAAAGAACTACGCCTGACGTTTCACGACCTGCTGGAGCACCTAGAAGCAAACGGCGAACTAACTCTAGGGCGCCTCGTGATGCGGCTTGATCGGTTGCATGAGTTGCCTATGGATCTGAAGGACGCCCTGTTAACGGCAACGCGGCGGCGAAACTTCCTGATACATCACTTCTACCGACATCGCGCCGACAGATTTCATACCCCACAGGGGTGTGAGCAGTTGAAGGACGAACTGGTGTGCTTACAGGACGACCTTTCGGCGGCAGTGGAACTGCTGAAGTACTGGATGGATGACGTTTTTGGTGCTCGCTCTGTCGACGATATCCGGGATGACATCCGGCGCGATCTTCAGAAGTGGAGGTCCGAGCAGAGCTCAATGCTAAAGGCGATCGTGAAGCGCAAGGATGAAATCTAACAACGCGCTGCACCCGGATGCTGGGTTGATGGCTTGCTTCGAACGGATGCTGCCGGCCAGCGGCGGCCTCAAGCGGCGTTGGGCGGCCTGGCGTCGATGAACACTGATCAGGAGGGCACGGGGTCTTGCTTCTTGCACGGAGTAGTCATCAAGCCGAACTGTCGTGCCTCCCAGTTCCCTTGGACCCGTTCACCCCTGTTTTGTGTAAGTCCG
>DAOMOD010000113.1:0-13499 GCA_035444205.1 Lysobacteraceae bacterium | reverse complement strand
CCAGCCCTGCAGCCTCCGGCGCGGCGCGCGCGGACTTGTTCAGAGGTTCCCTAGGTCAGCACGAAGGTCACCCGCATGATGACCCGGTAGCTGATGATCTTGCCCTTCTTGACCGTGACCTTCTGTTCCGCGATCCAGGCACCCTGGACGTTTTTCAGGGTCTTCTCGGCACGGGCGATGCCCTTGCTGGTGGCATCCTCGAAACTGGTCGACGATTCGGCGGATATCTCGATGATCTTGGCGATGCTCATGGTCATGCTCCAACTGGGTGAATGCAACGCGCCGGCACACGGTCGGCGCCGGCGCTGCCTTTCGGTCTTCCTGCGGCCTTAGTCGACCTTGATGCGTTTGGCCTTGCGCTCCGCCATCTTGGGGATCACAACTTCCAGCACGCCCTTGTCCGTATGTGCGCTGACCTTCTCCGGGTTGGCGGTGTCGGGCAGCGTGAAGCGGCGGAAGAACGATCCGCTGAATCGTTCCATGCAGCGGTAGCCTTCGCCTTCGTCCTTCTTCTCCTCCCTGCGCTCACCACGGATGGTGAGGATGCCCCTGTCGAGCGTCACTTCGATATCCTTGGGATCGACACCGGGAACATCTGCGCGAACCAGAAAGCGGTCCTCCTCCTCCTTGATGTCCACGCTCGGCGCCCAGCCGAGTCCGGTGCTTTCCTCGCCGTTGTCCATCAGCCAGCGCATGGGCCGGCCGCCGAACATGTGCATCAATTCGTCTGGAAAGCCCGCCAGCAGGCCGGGCCTGTCGTGCTTGATGAGTCTCATGGTCGTTTCTCCACGGGCGCCGGTACGCCCAGTTAAGGGTCCGGACTTCTCCTTGTACGCCACTCCGGCGCAGACCACTTGACCACCGTCAACTCATAGTCGGCTTTGCAGGCGCCGGTACAGTTCGTTCACGCCTTCGTGGATCAGATCCTTGGGCTCGCGGTGGACGACACAGCCGCCCACCGGCTTGGCAAGCGCTGCATCGAGGCGCGCCTGAAAACGCGGCGGGGCCACCAGGACCAGGCGCTGGAAGCGATCCTGCCGCTGTGCGTCGATCAGGTGGTCGCCGATCTCCCGGGCGAAGCGTTCGGCGCGCAGGTCCTTTTCGTCGGTACGCGGCTCCATGCCGTGACGCGCGCTGTTGGCGCTTTCCTGGACACGGCCCGGACGATCGGTGTAGCCGGTGCCCTTGGGATCCTGGCGTCCCTGTTCCATGAAATCGACGATTTCCTCCAGATACGGCGGGGACTGCGTCACCCGGAAGACACGGGCAAATCCGGCATCGGCGACCAGTATCCAGGTGATCTGGCGTGCTTTCGGGCTCATAGGACTCCGCCTGGCGTCGGTGCAGGGCCTGGCCACTGTAGCGCCCACGGGCGGTCGCGAATTGACGGAGGTCAATCGTCTCGAGTTGACCACGGTCAAGTTCCACCACGCGCGGTGGGCATAGGCTTGTGCCCATGATCCACGCAGTCGATGACGTGGAGGAATCGGGAGAGGACGGTGCGCGTTGGCGACTACTGCAAGCATCCGGTGGTATCGGTGGCTCCAAGGGACACCCTGCACTACGCCGCAAGGCAGATGCGTGAGCATCATGTCGGCGACGTGGTGGTGGTTCAGGAACGCAAGGGTGCGCTGGTGCCGATAGGCATCGTCACCGACCGCGACCTTGCCATTGAGATTCTCGCCAGCGACACCGATCCGGAGCTGGTGTGCGTCGGCGACCTGGTGCACGACAGCCTGGTCACGGCGCATGTCGACGAGGAGCTGATCGCCGTGCTCGACAAGATGAGCATGGCCGGCGTTCGCCGTGTGCCGGTGGTTCGGCGCTCCGGTGAACTGGTTGGGATCCTGTCGCTGGACGACGTGCTGCAGCTTGTGGCCTTTCAGCTCACCGAAGTGGCCCGCATCGTTTCCCGGCAGCAGGAGAAGGAGGCGAGGTTGCGGACATGAGTGTCGAGAGCACGATCCACAGGTCGGTCATGCACCGTTCCTTGCCGGCGTTACCTTCTCCGGGGAGCGCCCATCGCGTGTCGGGTCCGATCATCCGGTCGACACGCGATCGCCGCTACCAGGTGTGGTCGGTTCAGCAGTCGGAGGGCAAGGATCCCTGTTTCGCCACTGCACGACGTTTCGTTTGCGACCAGTTCGATTGCCCATGGCGCAGCGAGTGTCTGAGCCTGCGCGCGGAGTGGATGCGCTGACGCCGCAGCAGGAAGCCCGAAGTAGTCGACGCGATGCGAATGGTTTACACGCGGCGGCAGGCGAGGGCGTCTCGATACACGTGCAAGTACGCCTGCGCCGGGGCGCGCCAGTCGAAGCGACGGCGCATGGCGCGTTGCTGCATTGCCCGCCACGCCTTCTGATCACGGAAGAGCAAGAGGGCCCGATCCACCGCACGCAGCAGCTCCGCGGAACCTGCCTTCTCGAACAGGAATCCGTTGCCATCGGAACCGACCGCGTCGCGGATGGTGTCGATCAGGCCGCCGGTGGCATGCGCGACCGGAATCGATCCGTAGCGCATGGCGATCATCTGCGCCAACCCGCACGGCTCGAAGCGCGAGGGCATCAGGAACAGGTCGCTGCCGCCGTAGAGGCGACGCCCCAAGGCGTCGTCATAGCCAAGGCGCACCGCCACTCGTCGCGGAAACCGTGCGGCGGCAGCCACCAGCGCCTTTTCGATGGCGGGCTCGCCGCGCCCCAGTAAGGCCACATGGACACCACGCTCGACCAGGGCGGGCAGTGTCTCGATCAGCAGATCGACGCCCTTCTGCACGACCAGTCGTGAGACCATCGCCAGCAGCGGCGCACCGCTCGGGTCCAGGCCCAGTTCGTGCGCAACCGCTGTCTTGACCCGCGCCCGGCCTTCCATGTGTGCGGCGCTGAACACGCTGCCGAGCGCCTTGTCGACTCGCGGATTCCACAGTCGATTGTCGAGGCCGTTCAGAATTCCATGGAGACGGTCCGCACGGTAGCGCAGCACACCATCCAGCCCGTTTCCGAATGCCTCGCTGCGGATTTCCTGCGCATAGCGCGGGCTGACCGTGGTCAGGCGGTCGGAGAACATCAGGCCGCCCTTGATGAACGACAGTTTTCCCCAGAACTCCAGCGCATCGGGGTGGAACAGCCAGGCGGGCAGGCCGAGTTCGCTGAGCGTCGCTGCCGCAAACAGTCCCTGGTGGGCGAGGTTGTGGATGGTGAAAACCGTAGCCGCCGGGATCCGCTGCAGCAGCATGTGCGGCGCAACCATGCCGCACGGCCAGTCGTGGCCATGCACCACGTCGGCACGCCAGCCAAGGCCTGCACGGTCATCGGCCAGCGCCACGGCCGCGCGTGCGAACTGGTCGAAACGCTGGGCGTCGTCCGACCAGGGTCGTCCGTCGGCGCGGGTGTAGAGGCGGCTGCGGCGGCGCAGGCCCGGATTGTCCAACAGCCACACCGGGTGGTCCTGTCCACCGTCGACTTCCAGCACCGTGCCGAGCCCGGGCAGGCGCGCGATGCGGCGCCCGCCAGGCATGCCACGGATGCGCGGCATGAGAACGCGCACGTCGTGCCCAAGGCGCGACAGCGCCTGCGGAAGCGCAGCGCAGACATCGGCCAGACCTCCGATCTTGAGCAGTGGATGCATCTCCGGCGTCACCTGCAGCACGCGCAACTTCATGCCCTCTCCCGTACCAGCAGCAATGCGCCAAGCGGGGGCAGGGTCAGGCGCAGTGAGCATGGCCGACCCATCCATGGCTGCGTCTCGGTGGCCATTGCGCCCAGGTTGCCGACGTCGCTGCCGCCGTAATGGCGGGAATCGCTGTTCAGGCGCTCGCGCCAGCGTCCCGCCTCGGGCAGTCCGATACGGTAGTCGTGGCGCGGCACCGGCGTGAAGTTCAGGATCACCGCGATCCAGTCCCCTTCGGCACCGCGCAGGTAGGCCAGCACCGAATTCTCGGCATCGTGGCAGTCGATCCACTCGAAGCCCTCCGGCACGAAGTCGTGGCGATGCAGGGCCGGGCAGTCGCGGTGCAGCAGGCTCAGGTCGCGCACCAGGGCGCGCACCCCGGCGTGCGCGGGCAACGCGGCCTGCTGCCAGTCGAGGCCGAGCGCCTCGTCCCACTCCGTGCGGGCGGCGAATTCCTGACCCATGAACACCAGCTTCTTGCCGGGCCAGGTGAACTGGAGGGCGAACAGCAGCCTCAGGTTGGCGAATCGCTGCCAGTCGTCGCCGGGCATTCGCGCCAGCAGCGAGCCCTTGCAATGCACCACCTCGTCATGTGAGAAGGGCAGCACGAAGTTCTCATCGAAGGCATACAGGCGGCTGAACGTGAGGCGGTCGTGGTGGAAGCGCCTGTACACCGGGTCCTGCGCCATGTAGTCGAGGGTGTCGTGCATCCAGCCCATGTTCCACTTCATCGAGAAGCCGAGACCACCCAGCCAGTCCGGTCGCGTCACCGCCGGCCAGGCGCTGGATTCCTCGGCGATGGTGAAGCTGCCCGGCGCCTCGCCGTGGGTGACCCGGTTCATCTGGCGCAGGAAGTCGATGGCCTCCAGGTTCTCGCGCCCGCCGTGGACGTTGGGAATCCACGCGCCTTCGGGACGACCGAAATCGAGGTGGAGCATGGCCGCCACGGCGTCCACGCGAAGGCCATCGATGTGAAACTCCCTGAGCCAGTAGAGCGCACTTGAAATCAGGAAGCTCCTCACTTCGTGGCGCCCGAGATTGAAGCTCAAGGTGCCCCAGTCCGGGGTGACGCCGCGGCGCGGGTCCTCGTGCTCGTAGAGCGCGGTTCCGTCATAGCGCGCCAGCGCCCAGTCGTCGCCGGGAAAGTGGCCGGGCACCCAGTCCAGGACGACGCCGTAGCCATGGCGGTGCAGGGTGTCGACGAGAGCGCGGAAGTCGTCAGGATCGCCGAAGCGGCTGGTGGGTGCGAAGAAGCCGGTGGTCTGGTAGCCCCAGGATTCGTCCAGGGGATGTTCGGTGACGGGCAGCAGTTCGACGTGGGTGAAGCCGGTGTCGGCCAGGTATTCCACCAGCGCCTCGGCGAGCAGGCGGTAGCCGAGGAAGCTGCCGTCGGCATGGCGGCGCCAGGATCCGGCATGCACCTCGTAGATCGCCATGGGTGCGTGGCGCCAGTCGCGGCGCTGGCGCATCCAGACGTCATCGTTCCAGCGATACGTGGAAGGCGCTGCGATGCGCGCGGCATTGCCAGGTCGCGGTTCGAACCAGCGCGCGTACGGGTCGGCCCGGGTCAGCCAGGCGCGGCTGCCGCGCGGACGGATGCGGAAGCGGTAGTGCTGGCCGGCATGCGCTGCCGCCACGAACCCTGCCCATACGCCGCTGTCGCCCTGTCCACGCAGCAGGTCGCGGTCCTGGTTCCAGTCGTTGAAGTCGCCTGCCACGGCTACCGCGTCGGCATTGGGCGCCCACACGGCAAAGCGCGTGCCGTCTACGCCTTCGCATGTGCAAAGGTGTGCGCCCAGCAGCTTCCAGGCGTGCCAGTGCCGGCCCTCACCGAAGGCCGCAAGCTGTTCGCGGTCTATGTCGGGCGATGGGGAAGACACGGATGGCATGCGGTTCCGGGTGGACAGGAGAGTTGCCATTAGGACGCGAACCGGATCCCCGCCCATTGACCATGGTCAATCGGCGCTGGCGCCGGCGATGCTTCAATGCGCCGAGCCCGCAGGATTCATTTGCCATGATGGGACCGACTGTTGCGCCGCCGGATTCCGCCCAGACCCAGCGATTCGTCAGCCTGATCACCAAGGACACGCTGGCCCTGGTGCTGGCCGGCGGCCGCGGTTCGCGGCTCGGTGCGCTGACGCGCAAGCGGGTCAAGCCGGCGGTGCCGTTCGGTGGGCGCTTTCGCATCATCGACTTCACCCTGTCCAACTGCGTCAACTCCGGCGTGCGCCGTATCTGCGTGCTGACCCAGTACAAGGCACATTCGCTGATCCAGCACCTGCAGCGCGGCTGGAGCCAGTTCCGACCCGAGTTCGGCGAGTACGTCGAGCTGCTGCCGGCCCAGCAGCGCATCGGCGAGAGTTGGTACCGCGGTACTGCCGATGCCGTGCACCAGAACGCCGACATCATCCGCCACCACGACCCGCGCTTCGTGATGGTGCTCGGTGGCGACCATGTCTACAAGATGGACTACGGCGCCATGATCGGCTTCCACCTGAAGCGCGGGGCCGACGTCACCGTGGGCTGCATTCCGGTACCGCTGGCGCAGGCCGCTGCCTTCGGCGTGATGCAGGTCGACCACCAGGGAAGGGTGGTGGACTTCGTGGAGAAACCGGCCGCGCCGCGCCCGATGCCCGACCAGCCCGATATGGCGCTGGTGTCCATGGGCATCTACGTATTCAACACCGACTACCTGCTGGAACGGCTCGATGCCGATGCAAGCGACGAGCATTCCAGCCATGACTTCGGCAAGGACCTGATTCCGCACGCAGTTCGCGACGACCTGGTATGCGCCTTCGCCTTTCGCGATGCGGCCACCGGCGGCGCTGCCTACTGGCGTGACGTGGGCGACATCGATTCCTATTGGCGTGCCAACCTGGAGCTGCTCGACCTTCAGCCTGAGCTCAATCTGTACGATCGAGAGTGGCCGATCTGGACCCTGCAGGAGCAGACGCCACCGGCCAAGTTCGTGTTCGAGGATCCTGACCGCTGTGGCAGGGCGATCAGCTCGATGGTGGCTGGCGGCTGCATCGTCTCCGGCGCCAGCGTCGAGCACTCGCTGCTGTTCTCGTCGGTGGTGGTGGAACAGTACAGCGTGGTCGAGGACTCGATGCTGCTCCCCGAGGTCTTCATAGGGCGCGACTGCCGCATTCGACGCGCGGTGATCGACAACGGCTGCCGCATTCCGGACGGCACCGTGATCGGCGTGGACCTTGAGCGGGACCGGCAGCGGTTCCAGGTGAGTGCGGGCGGCGTGGTGCTGGTCACACCGGAAATGCTCGGGCAACGACTGCCGGATGGAGGCTGACGTGGCCGCCCACCCGTTGCGCGTGGTGCTGCTTTGGCACATGCATCAGCCGGAGTACCGCGACCCCATTGGCGGCGCCTTCCTGTCTCCGTGGACCTACCTGCATGCGCTCAAGGACTACAGCGACATGGCCGAGCACGTCGAGGCCCATCCCGGCGCGCGCGCGGTGTTCAATTTCACCCCGGTGCTGGTGGCGCAGATCACCGAGTATGCGCGGCGATTGAAGGCGGAACCCGGCACTCCGATCGGCGACGAGTTGCTGGACACGCTGCGGCATCCGGTGATTGCGCTGGACGAAGCCCATCGCCGCGCGGTCGCACGCGAGTGCCTGCGTGCCAATCGCCGTCGCATGGTGGAGCGCTTCGAACCCTACCGTGTGCTGGCCGACCTGGCGGCCTTCGCGCTCGAACAGCGCGAAGCGTTCGACTATCTCAACGACGCGTTTCTCGGCGACCTGCTGGTCTGGTATCACCTGGCATGGCTGGGCGAGTCGGTGCGCCGCGACGATGCGCGCGCCGTCGCGCTGATGGCGAAGCGGCGCCACTTCACCGCGCACGACCGCGCTGCACTGCTCGACCTCATCGCCGACACCCTGAACGGCCTGCTGACTCGCTACCGCGGACTGGCGGCATCGGGCCAGGTGGAACTCATCACCAGTCCGCTCACCCATCCCATCCTGCCGCTCCTGGTCGATTTCGCCAGTGCCCACGAGGCGCTGCCGACACTTGTCCTGCCGTCGTCGGGTGCCTACCCGGGGGGCGCCGAGCGCGCCCGCTGGCACCTGCGGCAGGCACGCGGGAGCCATGCCGGACATTTCGGTACCGAACCGCTTGGCTGCTGGCCCTCGGAGTCGGCATTGTGCGCGGCCTCAGTCGACCTGATCGGCGAGGCCGGATTCAGTTGGGCAGCGTCCAGTCAGGGCGTGCTTGCGCGCAGCCTGGACCCCTCTCAGCATCGTTCCGAACACGTGCATCGGCCCTACCGGCTGAATCGTCGCGGCCCGGCCATTTTCTTCCGCGATGACGTGCTGTCCGACCTGATCGGCTTCACCTACAAGGACTGGAATCCGGCCGATGCGGTGGCCGACCTGCAGCAGCGTCTGCGCACGATCGCAGCCGAACCCGACGCCGGTCCCGGCCGCGTGGTGCTGATCGCCCTGGATGGAGAGAACGCGTGGGAGCACTACCCGGAGAACGCTTTCGCCTTTCTCGACGGACTGTATCGGACCTTGTCCTCCGAGACGTGGCTCAAGCTCACCACGCCGGCCGAATGCCTGCGGGAAGCGGAGGTGGAGGTACGCGATCTCGACCGGCTGGTGGCAGGAAGCTGGGTATATGCCGACCTTGCAACATGGATCGGCCATCCGGACAAGAATCGGGCCTGGGACATGCTGGTCGATGCCAAACGGACCTACGACGGCTGTGCCGGAGGGTCGCCGGAAGCCGAACAGCAGCTCGCGGTGTGCGAGGGTTCCGACTGGTTCTGGTGGCCGGGCGACTACAACCCCGACGTGCACGTGGCCGAGTTCGAGCGCCTGTTCCGGGTGCAGCTCGCCGCGCTCTACCGCCTGCTCGACCGCGACCCGCCCGAGTATCTGGCGCACATCTTCAGTCACGGCACCTCGGTACCCGACGAGTATGCCGTGCTGCGCCCGCTGCGGTAGCCCGCCATGCGCAACCACCCACATCCTTGCAGGAGGGGCCTCAGCCCCGACCGGCACACCACCCTGAATGCACCTCCGATCGCGGCTGAAGCCGCTCCTACAAACGCCCGCCCCCCAGGCGCGCTTCTCTGTAGGAGGGGCTTCAGCCCCGACCGGCACACAGCCCTGGATGCACCTCTGATCGCGGCTGAAGCCGCTCCTACAAACGCCCGCCACCCCGGCACGCATCTCTGTAGGAGGGGCTTCAGCCCCGACCGGCAGGATGCACCTCCGATCGCGGCTGAAGCCGCTCCTGCCGCCGCCCGCCACCCCGGCGCGCTTCTCTGTAGGAGGGGCTTCAGCCCCGACCGTCCTGTGCCACGAAGCCCGCCATCCATCGGGACTGAAGTCCCTCCTGCAGGAATCAGGCGCCGATCGAACACCATCAGGCAGCGTGCGTGGGAGGATGCGGTTTGAGCCTGCTGGCCTCCACTTTGTTCCTGCAACGCCGCACCGGCGTCCTGCTGCATCCGACGGCGCTGCATGGCGAACCAGGCGAGGGACCGCTCGGCCAGCCCGGCATCACCTTTCTCGACTTCCTCGCAGCGGCCAGGGTTGGCGTGTGGCAGATGCTGCCCATCCACCCGGTGCACGCCGATCTGTCCCCCTACCAGCCTCTTTCCCTGTTCGCCGGTGGCGAACACCTCATGTGCCTGCGCAGCTTCGGGCCGCAGGCCCGCCGCAGTGCAGGCGCAGCGCCCGCCCGTGGTCAGGCGCGCACGGTGCGCCGCGAAGCGCTTGCCTTGATCGAGGCGGGCAACGCCGAGACCGCCGCTTTCGAAGGCTATTGCGCGCGCGAACGCCACTGGCTGAAGGCCTACGCAGCGTTCCGCCTGTTGCGTGCCCGCCATCACGGGCGCGCCTGGCCCGACTGGCCGGCCGACTGGCGTGCATCGGCCAGGGATGCGATCGCCCGCCTGGAACGCGAAGCACCCACCGATCTCGCCGTGGAGCAGGCCGTGCAGTTCCTTTTCGAGCGCCAATGGCAGGCGCTGCACGCGGCGGCGGCCGCGCGCGGTGTGCTGCTGTTCGGCGATCTACCGATGTATCCAGCGCTGGACAGCGCCGAGGTGTGGGCGCAGCCGCACCTGTTCCGCATCGACCATGCCGGTCGACCACTGGAGGCGGGAGGCGCCCCGCCGGATGCCTTCAATCGTGACGGTCAGCGCTGGGGTGGAGCGGTCTACGACTGGCAGGCGATAGCCGACGACGGCTATCGCTGGTGGTGCGCACGGCTGGAGCGCCAGTCGCGGCTGTTCGACCTGCTGCGCCTCGATCATTTCCGGGGATTTCAGGCATGGTGGTCGATCCCCGCGGAGGCCACCAGCGCCGCGGCGGGCTGCTGGAATCCCGGCCCCGGACGCGCACTGTTCGAGCGTCTTGCCGAGGTGCCGGGACTGAAGCCGCTGGTGGCCGAGGATCTTGGCGACATCACGCCCGAGGTGGAGGGTCTCCGCGTGGAGCTGGGCCTGCCCGGCACCCGCGTCCTGCAATTCGCCTTCGACGGCAATCCCGACAACCCGCACCTGCCGCAGAACTACGGCGAAGACACCGCGGCGTATACCGGCACCCACGACAACGACACCACGCTCGGTTGGTGGTGCGGTCAGGACGAGGACACCCGTTCGCGCGTTCGCGCGTGGGTGGGCGAGGGCGCGATGCCGTGGCCGCTGATTCGCGTGCTGTTCGAGTCGCGCGCGGCGCTCGCCGTGCTGCCCATGCAGGACGTGCTGGCACTGGGTGGCGAGGCGCGCTTCAATGTGCCGGGGACGGTGGGCGGCAACTGGATCTGGCGGATGCCCGCCAACATGCTGGATCCGGCCGTGGTCGCGCGGCTTGGCGAGATGGTGGCAGCCAGTCGCCGTGGTATCGGAACCCTGCCGACCGCGCATTCGCAGCACACCGGCGGCGCAAGCGTCGGGCAGACTCCCGAAGCGGGCGAGCCATGAACCGGCTGCCCGCAATGAGCGACTCGGAACGCGCCGTGCCGAGGCCGTGCGCGATTACACTGGGGTCCGGACGGGGAGCGCAGCCGCCGGGTCGTGCTGGTCATCGACGACATCGGACCCGGCTTATCCGCGAGAGACAGTGCCAGGCAAGCCCGGCACCACAGGCGTATTGGGGCCTGCAGGCTGCCTGTAGAGCGGAGCCTGCTCCGCTCATGGACGCAGCAGGGGGTTGCATGCTGGACAGTCGACGCCCATTCTGTACGTACAGAAAGGTTCCGTCCGGTTGCCGCCCCAGCATCCATGAAGTTTGCTTCATCTTTCGCCTTGCTGATCGCTCTCGCCGCGGGCACGCCGGTCGCGGCTGCCGATCTTCGTGCGCGTCTGGGCGAAGCGGCGCCGGAACTTTCGATGGAAGTTCTGGAACTCGCGCTCGCGGCACGCGCCTGCGCGGCCGCTTCCGGCGTGGCGCCGCTCGCCTCGCGCATGGCGGTGATCGATTACTCGCTGCCTTCCACCGAGCGGCGTCTTTGGGTGTTCGACCTCGACGCGCGGCAACTGCTGTTCGCCGAGCATGTGGCGCATGGGCAGGGCAGCGGCGGCAACATCGCCACCGCCTTCTCCAATGTCGAGGGCAGCCACCAGACCAGCCTCGGCCTGTTCCTGACCGACGACACCTATTACGGCGGCAACGGCTATTCGCTGCGCATGGACGGGCTCGACCCCGGCATCAACGACCGCGCGCGGCAGCGCTACATCGTGATGCACGGTGCTCCCTACGTGGACCCCGAACAGGCACTGCGCCAGGGTCGCCTCGGGCGCAGCCATGGCTGTCCGGCGGTTCGTCCGCAAGTCGCGCACGAGATCATCGACACGCTGCGTGATGGCCAGCTCATTTTCGCCTACTACCCCGACCCCGAATGGCTGGCGCAGTCGCCGCATCTGGGCTGCACCACACCCCTCGCCGGTGGCGGGGGCGGGAGCGATGCGCTCGCCAGCCCCTGAATTGCCCGGCGCGGCCGCCGCGCGGCTGCTGGCGTTCGCGTTGCTGTCGGTCATCCTCGCCGGTGCGCACGCCGATACCCTCAGCGACCTGGCCGAGAGACTCGATCCTGCGCAGGAGGTTGTCGAGGTCGATGGCGTCCGACTGCACGACGCCGAGGCGGTGCGCCGATTCTACCGGCGCCGCGACTTCCGCCCGGCCTGGACCGGCCCGGCCTGCCAGGCCGATATGGAACGCCTGATCGGCTTCATCGATACCGCCGACAGCCACGGCCTCGAACCCGAGGACTACCACCTGGAAACCCTGCGCGATCCGGTCCGCTGCGAGGCCGATCGCGAAATCCTCGCCACCGATGCCTGGCTGGCACTGGGCGCCCACCTCCACGGCGGCCGGCTCGATCCCATCAATGTGGAACCGAACTGGACCGCCATTCGCCCGGATATCGACCTTGTGGAGCAGCTCGAGGCGGCACTGGATGCGGTCGATGTGGATGGCGCGCTGGAGCGACTTGCGCCCTCGCAGCCCTTCTATGCCGCCCTGCGCGAGGCCCTGGCCCGCTACCGCGGCTATGCGGCCGGAGGCGGCTGGGGCAGCGTCGATGACGGGCCGTTGCTGCGACTCGGCGATGAGGGCCCGCGCGTACTTCAGCTCAGACGGCGCCTTGAAGCGGGCGGACTGGTGGAGCCGGTTGGAGACGATGGCCTGGGCTTGACGTTCGATGCCGACCTCGATGCCGCTTTGCGCACCTTTCAGAGACGCGCCAACCTCGAATCCGACGGTGTGGTGGGGCCGCAGACGCTGCGCCAGCTCAACCGCGGCGTGGACGACCGGATCGCGCAGATCCGCGTCAACCTGGAGCGCTGGCGCTGGCTGCCGGAGGATCTCGGTGAACGCCACATTCGCGTCAACATCGCCGATTTCCGGCTCGAAGCGCGCGCCCACGGCCGGGTCGAGCGCGAGCATGCGGTGATCGTCGGTCGTGAGTACCGGCAGACGCCAAGTTTCTCGGCTCGCATGACCTACGTTGCGCTGAGTCCCTGGTGGGAGGTGCCGGTCAGGTTGGCCGTGCAGGACAAGCTTCCGCTGTTTCGCCGCGACCCTGGCGAGATCGACCGGTTGGGTTTCGAGTTCGTCGATGCTTCCGGGCAGATCGTCGACCCCGCCGGGATCGACCTCGCGCGACTGGGAAGAGGGTACTTTCCCTACCGCCTGCGCCAGCAACCAGGACCGCAGAATGCCCTGGGCCAGGTCAAGCTGATGTTTCCCAACCAACATCACGTGTACCTGCACGATACGCCGTCGCAGGGCCTGTTTGCGCGCGTCCGCCGCGACTTCTCTTCCGGCTGCATCCGCGTCGAGGATGCGCTCGATCTTGCCGAATGGGTGCTGGCGGCGACGCCCGGCTGGGATCACGCGCGCATCGACGCCGCTGCCGGTCGCGGCGAGGAGACCGTGGTGCTGCTGGCACAGCCCATCGACGTCCACCTCTACTACATCACCGCGGTCCCGGCGCCGGACGGCGGGGTGCGTTTCATCGACGACCTGTATGGCCGCGACCCGGCCGTACTCGCCGCCCTGGACGCGCCGCCCACGCGCTGACGGCGCGATCGACTTGCCTCGTTGCCGGGATGGGTCGGCCGTGTCTGGCCACGATGTGAGGGCCGCCTCATGGTCGTCATGCATCGGCGACCTGCTGATGCCGCCGCTACGCGTGCTTCAGGGCTCGGAAACCGAATGCCAGGCACCAGCGGAGCCGCCTGTTGCGGCTGAATCCGTTCCGACAGAAGAGCGGGGTTGCAGGAGGGGCTTCCGCCCCGACCGCGGAGTGGCTACGGAGCGAAGGGACGGTCGCGGCTGAAGCCGCTCCTACAGGAG